>NZ_CP026372.1:3077500-3377500 GCF_002953135.1 Sphingobium sp. SCG-1 | reverse complement strand
CAGTGACGGCCTCGTCGATCTGGACTGAGGGTCCGTTACAACCGCCACTGCACGGGCTGGGCTGATGATCGAATGTCTGACGCGGGAAGTGCGCAGGAAGCGGAACGCGGCCGCCGGGTTTGCGAGCCGATTTCGCCACAGGCGGCGCCGGCACCTCATCGTTGGCGGGTTCCGGTGCCTCGACCTCCTCGAGCATCAGCCGCAGCTGGGCGATATCCATTTTCTCGGAGCTGCGGCCGAACTGGACGCGCAGCAGCCGCGCGACACGATGCTCGAGCTTTTCGATCCGCAAGGTCTGGGCTTTGACCGTGGCTTGCGCCGCCGTCAGTTCGGCCCGTTCCTGCTCCATTACATCGGCCATCTCCAGCAGCATTTTCTGCAGGAGAACTGGGTCTGTGGGAAGGCGATCAAGGGCGAACCGCATGACGCCGATAATAGCGGAAGCCGACGGCAAAGCCTACATAAAATGGCGGTTTTCCTGATCTTTTTCACTATGCGAGGCTCGGCGTGATGACCTCGTCGTGGACGATCGCCTGCTTCCAGTTCAGGCCTTCGAGCAACATCGCAAGCTGGGCTGCCGACAGCCGCAGCGCACCCTCATGGGCACGTGGCCAAACAAACTTTCCGCGCTCAAGACGCTTCGCATACAGGCATAGCCCTGAGCCGTCCCAGACCAAGGCCTTCAGCCTGTCGCCCCTCTTCCCGCGGAACAGGAACACCGCCCCCGAGAAGGGATCGAGCTGAAGAATATTGCGCACCTGCGCTGACAGCCCGTCAAACCCCTTGCGCATGTCGCACGGTGGCAGGGACAGGTAGATCTTCGTCGAAGGCGGGAGCGCCAGGCTCAATGATCCAGCTCCCGCAAGACATCGAGCACCTGTTTCAGGGCGGCCCGATCAACTTCGCCATCCACCGACACCGTCAGGCCGCACCGCCCTCGAACCTCGATCCGCCCAGCTTCTCGGGCTTTGGCCGACGGCGATGATGCTGCCAGTTCGACAGGCACGAAGCCTGCCATCGCTCCGCGGAGCAGTTGCTTGCGCCAAGTGTACAGCTGACCCGTGCCTATCCCATGCCGCCGCGCTACGGCCGATATGACAACGCCCGGCACCGTCGTCTCCTTCAGGATCGCCAGCTTCTCCTCGTCGCTCCAGTTCCGACGCCGCTCCACCTGTACAAGCGCTCCGCCATCCCCGCGACCGCTCATACGAGGCTCGTTTGACTGCTCACTGTCCATGCTCCCGCCTCCTTAAAGGCTGCGAGCTTTCCTATTTCGGTGATGCCGACAAGGCCACGTTCCGTCGGCGCTTACGGAAAAGCGCTGTACCGTAGCAAAGTCATGGCTTGCGAAGATGGCGTCGCTCTCGGTCGGCGCTGCACCTGAGAGGAAAGGAAGTAGAGAGCGGCCTGGACACGGGGCGGCGCTTTCCCCAAATGCCCAGTCCAGCAGGGTCGGGACGATGTCGACGCTGCTCGCAAGCTTGTCGCTGATAATGCCTAAGTTGCGCCCCGGATGCGCAATCGCGAGGTCGAGTCGCGGCTCTATCGATCCGGCGCCTCGCAAACTTGGCCGCTGCGCCAGCAGAACGACGAGGGGCATAGGCCGTCCCCCAGTTGCCAGTCCTCTAGTATCCGTCCGAGAAGGGCGGTTGCCTGATTAAGTGCGGCGGGGGGAGCTTTGTGCTTGCCTAGATCGATCATGAAATCAACAAGAACGGCCTTCTCGCTGGCAGTGGCGGACAGCAGCCTCTCTTCTGCTTCCTCGTTCCGTACGCCGGCTTTATAGCTCCGAACTGAATAGCCGAGCGATTTGAACGTCTGGTCTAATGTCATGACTGGGTTGGCCGGGGACGAATCGCCCCATAAGCTGTGTATCGCTCCGTCGACGCCCAGCTGATGCGCATATCGCCCTGATTGGAGAACCAAAGGCTCTGCGAGCGGCGAGGCCGTTGCTGCGAATGCCTGACGAAAGATCGTGGCAGTAGCAGTGATGGTGGCGAGAGGTCCGGAAGACAACTCCGCATGGCGCCAACTTCCTTCTAGAAAGCGAACGAGGACGATGTCTCTGCGGGCTGCTGCAGCACGCAAGGGTGTCGGCAGCGAAATGCTGATCGCGCTTGTCAAGGCGGCTACGAACGAACGGCGGCTGATCACCGGCGGCGGTCCGAGTAGACGGGCATACGTTGGTCATACGGGAAACTGGGCATGATCCTCTCCTTTGTTCGTTCTTGCATCTATGTTGACTATATGGTCATAATGAAGTCAATGCTCGCACAGAGCTTAATAGCTGAGTGGAGCGGATGTCGGATTCAGGAGACCCAGCATGGCGGTCGTTGCTCGCAAAAGGGCTTTAGATCCCGTGCCCGTAAATATCGAGTTTAGCCTGGAAGCTCCCGCACCATTCCGTGGCGGGCGACGCCGACTCCGCACGCGAGAGGCTTTGATGGCGGCCGGTCGCAAGCTTTTCGCCGAGCACCCGCTTGACGCGGTCGCAGTGGACGACGTGATTGGCGCGGCTTCGGTGGCAAAGGGCAGTTTTTACAACCACTTTAGCGATAAGGATGCGCTTCTGTCTGCTATCGTGGCCGAAATCCGCCGGGCGATGGAAGTGCGCATTGTCCGAATCAATGAGGGCATAGGCGATCCTGCGGCACGCATCGCACGTGCTATCTGTACATATAGTGCACGTGTCGCCGATTATCCGACCGAAGGACTCATCCTACTGAGGGATAACGAGCAGGGCTCCTTCCACCAGCCCTTAAATAAAGGGCTGAAAGCGGACCTGGAGGTCGGATTTCGCAACGGGCGGCTGGCCCTGCCTAGCTTAGACGCGGGCTTGCTCTATGTCCTGGGCGTGGCGCAAGGCGTTCTCCTCGCGGCGGTCCGTAACCCCAGTCCGGCGCATACGATCGCCGACACGCAGCTGCTCTGCATGATGCTGCTACGCTCCTTCGGCCTCGCCCATCCCGAACCCGAACTGATTGCTGCGCGAGCCGCCGATGAGATCATCCGCTTGCGTACCCTTGATCGAGAGGATTGAACTATGTTGCCTGCTCAAGCGATCGACGTCCACGCCCATTTTCTTCCTCCGGTCTATCGGGAGGCGTTGCGTAGCGCGGGATTGACTTTGCTCGATGGAGGCATGCCCATTCCAGACTGGTCCCCCGAAGCCGCAATTGCGCTTATGGACGAAATGGGGATTGCGGGGGCGATGTTGTCGGTCTCCTCGCCATTTGCCGTTTCCCTTGCAGGCGAAGGCGCGGAAAAATTGTGCCGTAGCGTCAACGATTATGCTGCCGAGATGAAGGCGAAGTATCCCACGCGATTCGGGGCGCTGGCGATGCTGCCTGTGCCATTCATTGACCAGAGTATCGCCGAACTCACCCGAGCGCTCGACAAGCTTGGATTGGACGGCGTCGCGCTCCCAACCAATGCAGCGGGGCTCTACCTTGGCAGCGAGCAATTGGCGCCGTTGCTCGACGCGCTCGACGAACGTGGTGCAGTGGTGTTCGTGCACCCGACTTCACCGTGCTGCTTCGAGGCATTCGGGCTGCAGCTTCCTGCACCGATGATCGAATTTCCGTTCGACTCTACGCGTACGATTGTCAGCCTACTGTATTCGCGTGCGCTGGAGCGGCGAAAGCGCATCCGTTTCATCTTCACGCACGGCGGGGGCACAGTGCCGTTCCTGGCATCCCGGATCACCCGCATCGGTGGCACACCTCTTATTGGCAACCGCGCACTGCCCCTACCGCAGGCAATCGAGTGGCTTGCGCGGTGGCACTACGACCTCGCATCGGTAAATACCCCGGCTCAAGTGATGGCGTTGCGCGAAATCGCGCCGGTATCGCAAATCGTTTATGGCACCGATTTTCCGTTTTCGCCGGCTTTTGGCGTTCGCTTAGCTGTCGCTGAATTCCCGAAGCTGCCGTTCAACGATGCGGAGCATAAGGCCGTGCTGCACGGGAATGCCGCACGCTTGTTTCCGGAACTCGCACGCCAATGCGGTTGCGCTGGCTGACCATAACTTACCAGACGATCACGACGGCTGATGCTTCCAGAGAGAGGCGCCGCTCTAGGGAGAAAAAGATGAGAAAGACCTTGAACGTCGCAGCCTCGACGTTTGCGTTAGCGATTGCGTTGCAGACACAGGCTGCGGCACAGGAGGCACAGGTGAGAAATTCGATTGGGGATCGGCAGGAGGAAGGTGAGATCATTGTCACGGCGCAGCGGCGGGAGCAGCGCCTGCAGGATGCACCGGTCGCGGTAACTGCGCTGACTCCTGCAGCGCTTGACCAGTTCAACGTCACGACAACGCGCGATCTGATGACGGTCGTGCCTAGCCTTCAGGTCAGCACCTCTTCAAACGCAGGTGGCGGCGCGGCGACGTTCTTCATTCGCGGCATGGGCCAGCTCCAATCGGCGAATGGCGCCGAGCCTGCCGTCGGTATCTATGTCGACGACCTATATTATCCGACACTGCAAGGCTCGATCTTCGATGTCGTGGATCTTGCCGGCGTAGAAGTACTTCGCGGCCCGCAAGGTACATTGTTTGGCCGCAACACCATCGGGGGAGCGATCCGTTACACGACCAGGAGCGCCAACGTCTCGGACTTCGATGCGCGCATAACCGGACGGGTGGGCAGCTTCGAACGTTATGAGATCAGCGGCTCGGTCAACGTGCCGATCGCCGCAATCGCCGCGCTGCGGTTCACGGGTGGTCATCTCGAACGCGGTGGTTATGTCGACATACAGAGCACGGGCGGCAAGGCGGGCGGCGCGCGTACTGACCTGATCCGCGGCCAGTTACGGATTGAGCCCTCGTCCGATTTCTATATTGAAGCGTCGGCCCAATATAGCAAGTTTCGGCTCAACGGCATTCCCTACAATGTGCCCGGCCCATTGACCCCCGTGGCGCCACGGCCTGGCGGAACGCCGACCACCCCCTTTGTCTACAATACGACGGTGGCTCCCGCGCGCGGATTGCCACTTTATACCGATGCCTATCGTTCGACCTGCTATTATTGCCAATTTGGGACCAATTTCCCCGAGTTCGCTGAGGTGCGATACGAGAACGCCCTGATCCGCGTCGGCTGGAAATTCGCAGCCGGGTTGGAGCTCAAGTCGATCACGGGCTGGCAATCCACGTCCACGCGTCGCAGCCAGGACCAAGACAGCACGCCACTTCCTATTTCTGGCGGGATCTTACAGCGCGAGCAGGTCTATGCCTTTTCCGAGGAGTTACAGCTCAATGGCCGCCTGTTTGAGGGCAAGGCCAATTTCGTGAGCGGTCTCTTCTATTATAATGAGCGTCAGCCTGGTAGGCGGCCCGAGCGGGACAATATCGTACGTGGCGATCCGGTCCCGACCACATCGTTCGGATCACGGTTCCTGAAATCCTACGCGGCCTATATCGACGGGTCAGTCGAGCTAGCCGACAACCTGTTGCTGCTGGGTGGCTTTCGCTACAGCAAGGATGACAAGCGGATCGTCCAGGCTGCAGTGCCCTCTGGAGCGACATTAGATTCCGCAGCGAAGACGTTCAACAGCACCACTTATAGGATAGGGCTGCAATATAGCTGGACGCCCGACATCATGACCTATTTCAATGCGGCGAGCGGCTTTCGAGCCGGTGGGTTCAACCTGTACAGCCCGACAAACACGCCGCGCTTCCAGCCCTTCGATCCCGAGACGGCGAGGAGCTATGAGTTCGGTGCCCGCATGCAGTTTCTGGATCGGCTAATTACTATCAATCCGACCGCCTTCTATGTCGATTGGAGCAAAATCCAGATTCAGGCGATCGGCACCGACGTAAACGGTGTGGTCGTCCGCTCGCTCCAGAATGCCGGCGCGGCGCGTAGCTATGGTTTCGAGCTCGAATGGTCGGCTGGCTTAAGCGAGGCGTTCCGGATTGGCGGCAGTTTCGGCTACCTCAACGTTCACTATACCGATGTAGGGAATGCGACGGGTATCACGGTCAACAGCGACCTGCAACGCTCGCCGCCGATCACCTTTTCGCTCAATGCGGTACATACTAGGCGGTTCGACTCGGGCGCTAAGCTTGTTTCGTCAATCAACTACGGCTTCACCGACGACCAGCGCAGCACTGCAACGGATTCCGATACGCTGATCCTGCACGCCTACGGCTTGATCAACGCCCGCGTCGAGTTCACCGAGCCGAGCGGGCGATTCAGTATCGCGCCTTTCGTCACCAACCTGCTCGACAAGAGATACACGGTTGGGGGCGTGAACTTCTACGGCAACGTCGGCGCTGCGCGTTATGACCTTGGCCGTCCTCGCGAAATCGGCCTTATGCTACGGGCCAGCTTGTGAAAGGAGCGTTTCAAATGAAATCCGTCGCCCTCTTTCTGGCGAGCGCTGCGCTTGCCTCCTTGCCTGCTCCCGCCTTCGCGCAGATCGCTCCGGCGCGGGATGTCACCTTCACCACGCTCGGGACTAATTCAGGTCCAATTCCCGATCCGACCCGTGGTGAACCTTCAAACCTGTTGAACGCCGGCGGCAAGCTGATCCTGATTGATGCCGGCGATGGCGTTGCGGACCAGCTCGGCAAAGTCGGCGTGATCCTGGGGGATGTCGAGACGGTGTTGATCAGCCACCTCCATTTTGATCACACCGGCGGCCTGTTTGCGTTCCTGGGTCAGCGCTACCAGACAATGTCGCCCAAACCCGTAACCATCTATGGGCCTCCGGGGACACGGCGTACCGTAGAGGGGTTGATGGCCGGCATGGGACCAATGACCGATCCTGGCACCAATGTGCGTGATCGCAGTCCGCTTGCGCCCAAGAACGCAATGAAAGTGATAGAGCTCGCCGACCGTGAACAGATTAAGCTTGGCGATGTGATCGTCACTGTCGCCAA
Organism: Sphingobium sp. SCG-1; assembly: GCF_002953135.1. Classification (NCBI taxonomy): domain Bacteria; kingdom Pseudomonadati; phylum Pseudomonadota; class Alphaproteobacteria; order Sphingomonadales; family Sphingobiaceae; genus Sphingobium; species Sphingobium sp. SCG-1. The sequence goes on along the minus strand of NZ_CP026372.1, from coordinate 3,370,620 downwards.
CAACAGCCATTATGACAACGCAATGGGAGCCGGTCACAATCGGGAGACCGCATCCTATTCCTATCGCTTCGACGTGCTTGGCCGCTCGATCGTCTACACCGGAGACACGGGTCCGAGCGCGCGGGTCGAAGAGCTGGCAAAGGGCGCCGACCTGTTGATTGCGGAGGTCATGGATCCAGAAGAGGCAGTCGCCTCGCTCCACAAGCGGCGACCGGACCTTCCCGCAGCCGCCTTGGCGCAAGTTGAACGCCATCATCGGCAACAGCATCTGTCCCCGCGCGAAGTCGGGCTGATGGCGCAGCGCGCAGGTGTTCGCTCGCTAATCCTCACGCACGTTGGCATGAGCGATAGCGGCATCAAACCCGCCCTGCGCGAGATCCGCTCGGTGTATCGCGGGCCGGTGACGTTCGCGCGCGATCGTCAGCAATTCCGCTGACGCTCAGGCTTCAGGATCACTCGGCGTCTGCGATCTCATGAGCACGCTGACTAATGATCTTGTCGGCAGCTTGAGAGGCGATCAACTCCGCCTCGTGATGCGACAGCCCAAAGGAGCGCAACATCAGCATGCATAATTGCTGCGCCGTCAGCACAGTGCGCGCCGTCTCCGGATAGCGAACGGCGGATAGCAACAGGCTATGAGTAACGCCGATCACATACAATAGTCCCGCCTCGATGGTGGGCACCACCAGTCGGCCGCTTTGCAATCCGGCGGTCAGGTCGCTGCGCAATCCCTCATTCAAAGATGTACGTGCCGAACCGCGCGGATCGTTCCGAAGGAGAATATGCCCCTCTGCAGGGTCGGCGGCCGCACTGGCGACGTAGACGCACATCGCGCGTGCGATTCGCGCCGGTGGGTCTTCAATGCCGGCATTCACCAGAGTGATGCGTCGTTCGATGCCTTGGCGGATTTCGGCTACGATCGCGTTGAGCAATGCGTCCTTGTCCTCGAAATGATTGTAGAAGGTTCCCTTCGCAACTGCTGCTTGCTGAACGATGTCGTCGATCGCGACAGCGTCAAAGGGGCGCTCAGCGAACAACATCCTTCCTGCGGTGAGCAGCGCGTTGCGAGTGCGCGCGGCGCGAGACGTCGGAACGGTCTTGTGAATAGCTTGATCGGTCATGCATGCATAACTGCCTCAAAACGATCCAACGCGCCAGAGCAGTAAAGAGAAAATGACCGGGCGGTCAAAAAAATTGAAGAGAAGAAATGATGTTTGCTCTTGCGTCCAGAAAAGTCAGCTGTATTAAAGTGACTATATAGTCAGTTAGGAGGGGCAGTTGCGATCAACATGCGTGGCGCGCCATGCCGTGGCGGTTTTGCCAAATGTCATGAAGGCCGAAGCACGATGAACACGCGGTTCGACGCCGTCATTGTCGGGCTTGGTCCTGTCGGTGCTGTCCTGGCAGCGCTGCTTGGACAGGAGGGATTGGACGTCGCGGTCCTGGAACGATCCCATGAAGTTTATCCACTGCCGCGCGCGGCCCATTATGACCATGAGATCATGCGGGTGTTCCAGCGCGTCGGTATTGCGCAGGAGGCGCTGGCCCATTCGCGGCCTGCAGGAGCCTATGAGTTTCGTAACGCGGCTGGTGAGCTTTTAATGGCGGCGCGGCGCGGGGACGAGCAGGGGGCTTCCGGCTGGGCTTTCGCTTACATGTTCAACCAGCCGGGAGTGGAGCGGGCGTTGCGGGCACGGCTTACGCAGATGCCCAACGTATCGATGCACATGGGTCAAACCTTCCGCTCACAGGTTCAGCACGCCGATCATGTCGAAGTTCTCGCCGACGGAGACAATGGTGAGACGGTGAGGCTGGAGGCCCGCTTTCTGATCGGCTGCGACGGCGCGTGGAGTCCGGTGCGGGAATCTCTCGGCGTCGCGCTGGAAGATTACAAGTTTGATGAGCCTTGGCTCGTGGTGGACACGATTCCGCTCGATCCGGCGCAGATGCCGACTGCCAACCTTCAGATATGCGATCCCGCCCGCCCAACTACCTGCGTTCAGATGGGTCCCGGTCGCCACCGCTGGGAATTCATGCTGCTGCCTGGAGAGGAGACAGAAGCCGTTCTGAAGCCCGGCTTTGTTGAGGACTTGATCAGCGACTGGGGCGTCGATGTGGAGATCGAGCGCCGCGCCGTCTACCGCTTTCACGGCCTGATCGCCGATCGTTGGCGCGATGGGCGCGTGCTGATTGCGGGCGATGCGGCGCACCAGATGCCGCCCTTTGCTGGACAAGGCATGTGCTCGGGCATCCGCGACGCGGCCAACCTTGCCTGGAAGCTCACCTCAGTGCTTAAGATAGGTGCCAATTCCGATCTGCTTGATAGCTATCAGGCCGAGCGGGACCGCAGCGTTCGCGACTATATCGAGCTTGCTATTGAAATGGGGCGGGTCGTCTGCACGCTCGATCCGGTGCTGGCGGCGCAGCGGGATGCTGCGATGCTGGCGAGCATGCAGGCGAATGCGATTGCCTCGCCGCCACCGGTCGGCGGTCCCGGAAAGCAGGGCGGCATATTCGTTGCAGGCGATCCGCTTGCCGGCACGATTTTCCCGCAGCCGGTATCTGTTGACGGTCTGCGGCTCGACGATGCGCTTGATGGGCGCGCATGGCTGATCGACCGACTGGGCGGGGAAAGCGCGAGCGACTTACGGTATATCGCAGCGTCGGATCCGTTGATTGCGCCTTTCCGTACCGCACTCGAAGCGTGGCTTGAGGAAAACCGGGTCGAGGCCGTACTCGTTCGGCCCGATCGTTATATTTACGGAGCGGGACGAGCAGATGCCCTTCTTTCATCGTGGCGTGCGGCTTTGGCGGCCGACGTGGCGCTGCAAACGGTGGTTTAGGAGGCAATAGGAATGATCAACAAGATCACCGACGACGCGGTTGCTGCCGTCTCAGTCGTGAAGGACGGGGATACCGTCCTGATAGGCGGCTTTGGCGAGGCGGGCAATCCTACAGAGCTTGTTCACGCGCTCATCGAGCATGGTGCCCGCGACCTCACGATCGTCAACAACAACGCGGGTAATGGGGAGATCGGTTTGGCGCGGCTGCTGCTGAAGGGGCGGGTGTCAAAGCTCATCTGCTCTTTTCCGCGTAGCTCGCACGGCCATGTGTTCAATGACCTTTACAAGACCGGGAGTATCAAACTGGAATTGGTGCCACAAGGCACACTTGCCGAACGAATGCGCGCTGGCGGCGCCGGCGTACCAGCCTTCTTCACGCCGACTGCCGCAGGCACCGACCTTGCTGCTGGCAAGGAAATCCGGGTTTTTGATGGACGAGAACATGTGTTGGAGCATGCGATTCGAGGCAACGTAGCGTTGATTAAGGCTGAACTGGCAGATCGTTGGGGCAACCTCGTCTATCGTAAGGCTGCCCGTAACTTTGGGCCAGTCATGGCGATGGCGGCGGACAAGACCGTGGCCCAAGTTCGGCGGGAAATCGAGCTGGGAGGGATCGATCCCGAGCGTATCATCACCCCATCGATCTTCGTCGACCGCGTTGTCCGGATACCCAATCCAGTCAGCGAGCGCGATCACCTTCTGGAACGGGAGAGCGTGGCATGAGCTGGAGCCATGACGAGATCGCGGCGTTTGCCGCCTTGGACATTCCTGAAGGAGCGTTCGTCAACCTGGGCATCGGTCAGCCTGAGCGGGTCGCCGATCACATCCCAGCGGACCGCGAAGTGGTGCTCCACAGCGAGAACGGCATTCTTGGAATGGGTCCGCAGCCTACGCCCGAAAACGAGGATATGGAACTCATCAACGCCGGCAAGAAACCAGTGACGCTGCTGCCCGGCGGAGCGTTCTTTCATCATGCTGACAGTTTTTCGATGATCCGCGGTGGGCATGTCGACATCTGCATTCTCGGGGCGTTCGAAGTTGCGGCGAACGGCGACCTAGCCAACTGGACCACCGGCGGGGATGGTGTTCCCGCAGTGGGCGGTGCGATGGATCTTGCCGCCGGGGCCCGCAGTGTTCGGGTGATTACGACGCACACGACGCGGTCAGGCGCCCCTAAGCTGCTGCGTGCGCTTACGCTGCCGGCCACGGGGAGGGCCATCGTCAGGCGCATATACACGGACCTCGCTATTCTTGAACCCCGTGGGGACGCGTTTTGTGTGATTCGCACCGCGCCTGGAGTTTCGATGGACGCCCTCGCCGAAAAAACCGGTGCTCCGATTGTGACACATCATCAAGGAACTGCATCATGAAGCTTGTGAGCTATCTCGCCGACGGCACGTCGTCCTACGGCATCTGGCAAGACGACGGTGTGGTTGACCTCAAGCAGCGGATAGGTGGAGCGGGCGAGAGTATCCGCAGCATCCTCGATCGCCTCGACGAAGCAAAGGCCCACGAGGGCGCGGCACCCGATTATTCTCATGATGCGGTCAAACTTCTGGTGCCGGTACCTGATCCTGGCAAGATCCTGTGCGTAGGCCTAAACTACAAAACGCATATCGCCGAAACGGGCCGCGACGCGCCGACGCATCCGATCCTGTTCCCACGCTATCCCTCAAGCCTTGTGGCGTCTGGAGAGGATCTCGTGCGTCCGAAAGTTTCCACTGACTTTGATTATGAAGGCGAACTCGCTTTTGTGATCGGGCGGGGTGGACGGCATATCGCCGCTGCGGACGCGCTGGCCCATGTCGCCGGTTTTGCCTGTCTCAACGATGGATCAATCCGCGACTGGCAGCGTCATACCAGCCAATTTCTGCCTGGTAAGACCTTCTGGCACTCGGGCTCGTTCGGCCCGTGGTTGGTAACGCCTGACGAAACTGGAGACTTGGCCTCACTCACACTTACGACGCGCCTAAACGGCGAAGTCATGCAGCAGGCAACGCTGGACGACCTGTTGTTTGGTGTGCCTGAACTTATCGCGTATATCTCGACCATTCTGCCGCTGGAGTCCGGTGATGTCGTCGCTACCGGCACGACGGGGGGCGTCGGTCTCTTCCGCAAGCCGCCCGTATGGATGACGCCGGGCGACAAGATCGAAATTGAAATTGAGCGTATTGGGACGTTGGTCAACGGCATTACCGATGAGCAATGATGCTGCCGCGGCCTCGGGCCTCGATGGCGGGAGCGCAGCATGGACGGTCGCGATCGGTGGCGCAATCGGGCTGGCGGTGGCTTTCGGTCCAGCATTCATTGCCAGCTTCGGGTTGTATGTGAAGCCGATCGCCGCCGATTTCGGGTGGTCGCGAACCGATGTCAGCTGGATCTATTCGCTAGTGGCGGTGCTCGGCGCCGCGGGAACGCCGCTCCTGGGGTTTCTGCTGGACCGGCGGGGATCGCGCGGCGTAATTATCGCGGCCAGCATTCTGCTGCCATTGGTGCTCATGCTGCTAGTGATCGTTCCTGCGAACATGCCGCTGTTCCTGGCTTGCGGCTTGATGATCGGCTTGGTTGCGATCATTGCCTCTCCGACCGCCTATGTAAGCCTGCTTCCGCAATGGTTCTCCAGGCGCCTTGGTCTCGCCGTCGCGATCGGAATGTTCGGATCGGGCTTTGGACAATTCGCATTGGCGCGCGCCCATGGCGAATTGCTAGCGCACCTCGATTGGCGCACCGCTTGGACGATCATGGCACTGGTGGTGGCCGCGATCGGGATTCCCGCTGCTGTGATCGCGGCGCGCGATCGCCCGGACCTTTGCGCGTTGCGGCGTACCCGTAACGACAATGCGATCGAAGGCCTCCCACTCGGTGAAGCGCTGCGCTCGCCCGTGTTCTGGACAGCGGTTCCTGCTTTCTTCCTAGTGATGCTCGTAACTGCCGCAATGCTGACCCATTTGGCGCCCTTGCTGACTGACCGTGGATGGCGGATCGACCAAGCGGCGGGTGCGGTGGCGATGATCGGGCTTGTCTCACTCGCGGGTCGGGCGGTGTCCGGCGCGTTGCTGGACCGCTTCGGCTTTGGCTTGCTTGGCGCACTGCTATTCCCAATGCAGGCGATCGGCTGCGGCCTGCTCCTTCTTGGCGGAAGCGACACAACCATGTATGCCGCCTCCGCCTTGATCGGACTCGCCTATGGTGTCGAAGCCGACATGCTTCCCTGGGTATTACGCAAACGCTTCGGATTGCGCTGCTTTGGCAGACTCTACGGCATTGCTTTTGGCGTCGTTCAGGTTGGTTCGGTGCTGGGCCCATTGGTCATGGGAATTTCGTTCGACAAATTTGGCGGGTATCGCCTCGGCCTGATGACGCTCACTGCAGCTGCGGTGCTCTCGGCGGTCTTGGTAGTCGTTGCCGCTTGGATCGCCAGCGCGACCGACTCTCTAACTGATCCCAAAGAGGCTTTTATATGAACCGTTTTGCTTGGTCCGACGCATTGCTGCTTGAGGATCAACTGACCGACGACGAGCGGATGGTCCGCGACTCGGCACGGGCCTACGCGCTCGACAAGCTGGCTCCGAGAGTCATGCGCGCCTTTGCCGATGAGCATACCGATGTGGAAATCTTTCGCGAGATGGGGGGGCTCGGACTGCTCGGACCAACAATTCCGGAAGAATTTGGCGGCGTAGGCGCCTCCTACGTCGCCTATGGCCTGATCGCGCGCGAGGTGGAGCGGATCGACTCCGGCTATCGCTCGATGATGTCGGTGCAGTCGAGTCTCGTCATGTATCCTATCCATGCCTACGGTTCGGAGGCGCAGAAACGGCGCTACCTGCCGAAGCTTGCGAGCGGCGAGGCGATAGGCTGCTTCGGACTGACCGAGCCCGATGCCGGATCGGACCCGGGCGGCATGAAGACGCACGCGGTCAAGACTGCGGACGGGTATCGCCTCAACGGCAGCAAGACCTGGATCTCAAACTCGCCCATCGCGGACGTCTTTGTCATCTGGGCCAAATCCGACGCGCATGGCGGCGCGATTCGCGGCTTCGTGCTCGACAGGAATACGCCCGGCCTCTCGGCGCCCAAGATCGAGGGCAAGCTCTCGCTGCGTGCCTCGATCACCGGCATGGTGATCCTCGACGACGTGGAGGTCGGCGAGGATGCGCTGCTGCCCAATGTCGAGGGGCTTAAGGGGCCGTTCGGCTGCCTTAACCGTGCCCGCTACGGCATCAGTTGGGGCGCGATGGGTGCGGCCGAGGCATGTTTTCACGCTGCCCGGCAATATGGCCTTGATCGGCACCAGTTCGGCCGTCCACTCGCCGCCACCCAGCTTTTCCAGAAGAAGCTGGCCGACATGCAGACTGAGATAAGCCTGGGGCTGCAGGCCAGTCTGCGGGTTGGTCGGCTGATGGACCAAGGCGGTTTCGCACCCGAGATGATCTCGATCGCCAAGCGCAACAATGTCGGCAAGGCGCTGGCCATCGCTCGCGACGCGCGCGACATGCACGGCGGCAACGGCATTTCGAATGAATTCGGTGTGATTCGCCACGTTATGAACCTCGAAACCGTTAACACCTATGAGGGCACGCACGACGTGCACGCGCTCATTCTGGGACGCGCCATTACGGGCATCCCCGCCTTCTGAAACCTTGGAGTCGAACATGCGCGAAGCAGCCATCCTATCCACTGCGCGAACCGGTATCGGCAAAGCCTATCGCGGCGCGTTCAATCAGACCGAGGCGCCGGTGCTCGCCGCGCATGTCATGAACGCCGCGGTGGAGCGTGCCGGAATCGATCCGGCACGTATCGACGATGTCTTCTGGGGCGTCGGCAACCAGTGGGGCACGCAGGGCGGCAATGCCGGGCGGATGGCGGTGTTCGCCGCTGGCCTGCCGCAAAGCGTTCCGGCGTTCACGCTCGACCGCAAATGCGGCTCGGGTCTCACCACCATGGCGCTCGCCGCCCGTTCGATCATGGCCGGTGACATCGACGTCGCGCTTTCCGGCGGGATGGAATCAATCAGCCTCACCCTCAACAAGGATGCGCCGCGCTTCATCAACCAATCGGTGACCGCGCGCGAGCCACACGCCTATATGGCGATGATCGAGACGGCGGAAGTCGTCGCGGATCGCTACGATATCAGCCGCGAGGCGCAGGACGCCTATGCCGCGCAGAGCCAGCAGCGCGCGGCTACGGGACTGGCGAACGGCGCCTTTGCCGAGGAAATTGTTCCGATCACGGTCGAGAAGGCACTGTTCGACAAGGAAGGCAGCCGCACGGGGACGGAAACGGTCACGCTTACCCAGGACGAAGGAATCCGTCCCGGCACGACGGCAGACGCCTTGGCGACCCTCAAGACCGTATGGAAGGGTGGCGAGGTGGTCGCGGAAGGCCGGAACATCACAGCCGGCAACGCGAGCCAACTGTCCGACGGCGCCGCCGCGCAGATCGTCATGGATCGCGGTATGGCTGAAGCTGAGGGCCGAGAGGTCCTGGGCATCTATCGCGGGTTCCAGGCGGCGGGCTGCGGGCCGGAGGAAATGGGCATCGGTCCGATTTTCGCGATCCCCAAGTTGCTCGACCGCGCGGGCCTCAAGGTCGAGGATATCGGGCTGTGGGAACTTAACGAGGCGTTCGCCAGCCAGTGCCTTTATTGTCGCGACACGCTTGGCATCGATCCAGAAAAATATAACGTCAACGGAGGCGCAATCGCAATTGGCCATCCGTTCGGCATGACCGGCGCTAGGCTAATCGGCCACGCCCTGATCGAAGGCCGCAAGCGCGGCGTGCGCTATGTCGTGGTGTCGATGTGCACCGCCGGCGGAATGGGCGCGGCGGGGTTGTTCGAGATCGTGTGATGCCATTTGGTCCCGATTTTTTGACGCGCTATTCGACCCAGTGCGGCGGTTCATCACGGAACAGCTGCGCCGGTCGACTCGACTGGAGCAGCCGACGCAATCCCCGTTATCTCGTTGAGGAATGAAGGTTGGTCCTGTTGGCCCTTCGATTGCGAAGGAGCATGGCGGTTCCCTGTTGCTGGCGGCCCCTGTGTGCCCGCCCATATTAGCGTCCTATCTTCCGCTCCATGGCGGTCTGTTGCGCTTGCTTCTAATCAACCTCAATTCACGTCCTCTGAATGAGTGGCCTGTTCAAGCCTAGGGACATGGCGTCCAGCCCAGAATTTTCTCGCAATGGGGGATATGGCTAAGAGCGCGGCTAATATGGATCAGCTCCAACGGCTCGCACGGCGTTGGATCGACGAAGGCTACTTGATCACCAAGCGCAGGCTTGGCGGCGCGATCTTCTATCGGCGAACTCTCGACCTCCTCTTCGCGTTGTAGCAACGACGATAGGGATGGACCATCTCGCCCTGTATGGGGCCGGGCCGCACGATCACCACCTGGATGACCAGGTCATATGGCCCCGGCAGCCGCGCAGCTATGCCTGCCAGAAAGATCGTGGCGCTGTCGTCGTCGGCAAGATCGGGGCTGCCGCTGATCTCGTGCAGCGCGCCGGTCGCAAGGCCAGCCCCTGGCAAACGCTGGTCGATTGCCGCGAACCCGAAGGGAAGGAGGCCGTGCCACGCCGCTCCGCCTTCGATGCGCGCAAGCCTAGCGCGAAGGTCGGCAATGACGGAAGACGCTGGCATGGAGCAGACGCGGGCAAACAGGTTGATTCGTTTGCTATTTGTTCTAACACTCTGCTCCGCGTCAATCCGGTCCCACTGGCGGTCTGGCAAGCGCAGCCGTAATGATCGGCCTTGGCCGCCGATTCTTGAATGGCAGTTTTTTTCTGGAGATGTCCTGTGTCCCTGTCCCTCTATGACGTCAGCGTACCGGTGTTCATCCGGGGTCTGCAGAATCTCTCGGCGATATTGGAGAAGGGCAGGGCCTGGGCCAATGACAAGGACATGGCCCACACCAGCTTGTTGAATGCGCGCTTGTTCGAAGACATGGCGCCGCTGACCGCACAGATCCAGCGGGCAAGCGATACCGCCAAATTTGCTGTTGTGCGGGTAGCGCAGATCGAGGGTGTGGCAATGGCGGACGACGAGCAGAGCTTCGACGAGCTTCAGAACCGTATCACGCGGACGATCGCGTTCCTTGAGACTGTTCCGGCGCAATCCATGGATGGCCGCGACGAGGCCAAGGTCGTGCTTCCCACCCCCCATGGCGCAATGACATTCACGGGCCGCAACTATCTTCTCAGCTTTGCGCTACCCAACTTCTTCTTCCATGTGACGACGGCTTACGCCATTCTGCGGCACGAGGGCGTGCCGGTCGGCAAGCTCGATTATATTGGCAGCGCGTGAACCGATGACTGATCGTTTCAATCTTCAGCGGTTCATCGATGCGCAGCAAGGCAGCTATGAGACGGCCCTCGCGGAAATCCGCAAGGGGCAAAAGCGCAGCCACTGGATGTGGTTCATCTTTCCGCAGATATTTGGACTTGGCCGAAGCCACATGGCGCGGCGCTATGCCATCACTTCGCTCGATGAGGCACGCGCTTATCTTGATCATCCGGTGCTGGGTCAGAGACTGCGCAGCTGCGTTGCGGCTCTTCAGGATCTGGAGCCGACCACGGCCGACGTGGTGTTCGGGCCTGTCGATGCGGTCAAGCTGCGCTCGTCCCTGACTTTATTTGCGGAGGCTAGCGAGGAGCCCTTCTTTGCAGCGGCGCTCGATCGGTGGTTCGGAGGCGAGAAGGACAAGGCGACACTGGCGTTGCTGGAGCAGGCGCGGTCCTCATGAGTAGCGGCGATGCCCCGCACGTCTCGCGTTGCGCATGGGCCGGAACGGGTCCCCTCTATTGCGACTATCACGACCAGGAGTGGGGCATAGCCGAGTGTGACAGCCGGGCCCTGTGGGAATGCCTGATGCTCGAGGGGTTCCAGGCAGGGCTGTCGTGGATAGCCATCCTGCGCAAGCGCGAGAACTTCCGCCGGGCTTTCGCCGGGTTCGTGCCCGAGACCGTGGCGCGCTTTGGTGAGGCGGAGGTCGCGCGGCTGATGCAGGATGGCGGCATCATCCGCGCTCGCGCCAAGATCGAAGCCGCTATAGCGGGTGCACGGATATTCGTTGCAATGCGCGAGGCCGGCGAGGACTTCGCCACATATTGCTGGTCGTTCACGGACGGCCAGGTGCTAAGCGGCGACGGGATCACTTTGCCGGCCAAGAGTGCACTCTCGGAGGCTATCTCGAAGGATATGAAGGCGCGCGGGTTCAAATTTGTGGGGCCAACGATTGTCTATGCCTGGATGCAGGCCGTCGGCATCGTCGACGATCACGCAGTGACCTGCTTCAGGCGGGGACAGGCTTAGCCGACCTGCTCGACTTTGAGGCTACCGGCTGCCAGCGGCTTGATCAGCGTCTTTGCAGAGACCGAGGAGTCGAGCCAGGATGCCCAGGTACTGCGTTCGAGCAGAACAATCTGGCTATCGTGATACGGGGCGATGTCAGGTCCAGGCGGCATCGTCAGCATCGTGAACGCTTCACCGACTTTGTCGGCGCGCCGCCAAAGCCCCGCTATACAGAAGATGCCGCCGTCGTTCGACGTGAACTACCATTTATCCTTGCGCTTCTTGGCCAGATCGAGGGGCTTGGTTAACTCGTAAAAGCCATCGGCAGGCATGAGGCAGCGTCCTGAGGAAAATTCGCGACCATCGGAACGGAAGTTGTAGACAGGCTTGCCCTGGGCGCTGGGCCAGCTCCAGCGGCGCTGTACCAGCTCGCCGATGCCGGGCTCGTGCTCACCGCTCTGCACGATCGGTGCTACGTCGGTGATCTTGATGTCGTTCCGGGCGGCAATGTTGGGGATGCCTTCGGGAAAGCGGATCGTGATCTTCAACTCGGCAAAGACTTCGATGATTGCCGTCGTATCCACGGTCAGCCGGTAATTATTGCACATAACGCGATATCCTCCGCCAACGCTTCACTCGCTCTCATAGGATGAAGCATGAACTGCCTTGAGGGTTCCGGATCGCTCAGCGACCGCGCGGCCTCCACTCTATGCACGAACGGCGCGCTCGCCAAGGCGTCTGCGAAGATATGCTCTCCTGATGAAATCGCACATGCCCTTGCCTATATGGGAGCAATAGCAATGACATGCCCAGGAACTAGCGAACATGGCGAATGGCTGGGCGCCCGATGGCGCCGTTCAGGAGCAGATCGAAGACAGCCTCAAGGACGCGCTGGCGAGCGCCCGAGCGCGATTGCCGTCAGGCGAAGGTCGGGGCGACTGCGAGGAGTGCGGAGAACCGATCCCGCAGGCGCGTCGGCAAGCCCTGTCGGGCGCACGGACCTGCGTTGCCTGCCAGTCGTCACGCGACAAGCGGCCGAGCTATTCCGGCATCAATCGGCGCGACAGCAAGGACAGTCAGCTGCGCTGACCGACGAGCGATGAACCGTCGAGTTCCTCTTGCCGCGCTCGCCGCGTGTCTCGCCTGGGCATGGGCTTCACCCGCGCTTGCTGACCCTTGCGAGAAGGCGCTTCCGGCAAAGGGCACGTCCTTCAGCGGTATCGTTCGCTATGTCGGCGACGGGGACAGACTTTGCGATGGCTTGGCGAGACGTCCCAGTCACTGGATCGAAGTTCGTCTCGCCGACTTCTATGCCCCCGAACTACACGAGCGGGGCGGCCAGGTTGCCAAGCGTCGCCTGCAGCGGATCGTCATGGGCAAGACGCTGGTCTGTCGCGCAGGCCGGCGCAGCTATGATCGCGTAGTGGGCGCCTGCACCGCTGGCGGCCGTCCGCTTGGGACGGTTCTGGGCAACGCGGGTGGCGTCGAGGGCGGACGGGGCAAATCGCGATGAGCGCGATGTTCGATACGCCGGTGGTGCCGGGCCTCACGACGCGGGACGATTTCCTTTCCTCCGCTGAGGAAGCAAGCCTCATCGCACATATCGACGCGACCGGCCTCAGCCCATTCAAATTTCAGCAGTGGACCGGCAAGCGGCTGACGCACTCTTTTGGCTGGAGCTATGATTTTGAGACGGGCCGTTTTGCACCGACCGATCCGATCCCAGACTGGCTTGAACCCGTCAAGCTACGCGCGGCACGGTTTGCCGGGCTCGATCCTGATGATCTCGTTCAGGCACTACTCATCCGCTACGATCCGGGCGCGGGTATTGGCTGGCACAAGGACCGCCCGGTCTTCGATCATGTCATAGGGCTATCCCTTGGCAATCCGGCGGATATGCGTTTCCGGCGTAGGCTCGCCAAGGGCTTCGAGCGGCATAGCGTGCCGCTTGTCCCCCGATCCCTCTATTGCCTTTCCGGCGAAGTCCGGGATGCCTGGGAGCATAGCATCGTACCCATGGATCGGCCACGTTGGTCGATCACATTTCGCAGTCTTCGCAACGGCGGCTGAGCCTGAAAAATCTCGGTTAGACAATAGCTAAACCATTGACTTCGCCGTACGCCTTCCCACATTCCGGTTATCGTTCAACAACGGAAAGGAGGTGGTCAGATGTCTCATTGTCCCACGCCGCGGGCAGCGGCGCAAGTGAACATGGCCTCCACCGCAGGGGTCCAGCTTTAAGCTGTCCGCGAAGGCACAAGACAATGGAAGGGCCGTCCCACAGAGGCGGCCCTTCGCATTTTGGCCTACGTGAGGGCAGCAGTGTCAGACCATAGATATCGAAAGCTCCGTCACCCAGTCACGCCCGATGACCGCTATTTCGTCGTCCGCGGGCGGCTCTGGCGCATGTCGAACCCGGCGCTTGAAGCTGGTCACCGTGACGCGCTGGTGAAGCAACTAATGGAAGCGCGGCGCGCAGTCGCAGGGGCCCGGCGCGGACATGATGAGACGGCCGAGGCAGAGGCCCACGCTGCCGTCGATCGCGCGAAAGTAGCGCTGGGCGAACGCGGGCCGGTCTGGTGGGATGATGGCACCCCCGATCTCAATCGGCACATGGCGCGGACTACGCCCTATGCCGATTGGTTCGCTGGTCTGGACTGACGCCGCTTCCGCTTGGGTTTGTCAGAAAGTTTGATCCACACCGGCGCGTGATCGCTGGTCTTCTCCCACCCGCGGACATGGCTGTCGACTTGAGCATCCACCAGGCGATCGGCAAGGGTGGGACTAAGCAGAAGATGATCGATCCGCAGGCCGGCATTACGAGCATAGGCATTCCGGAAATAGTCCCAGAAGGTGTAGATCGTTTCGTCAGGATGGATGGTGCGCAATGCATCGGTCCATCCCTGGTCGATCAGCTTGGAGAAGGCGGACCGGACTTCCGGTGCGAACAGGGCGTCGTCCAGCCAGCGCTCGGGTTTGTACACATCACGCTCGGTCGGCATGACATTGAAGTCGCCCGCAAGAATGACCGGCAGCCCGCTTTCAAGAAGCCCGGACGCATGCTCAACGAGCCTGTCGAACCAGCGGAGCTTATAGTCGAATTTTGGACCTGGCCGAGGGTTGCCATTGGGCAGATAGAGTCCGGCAACAAGGATGCCATTGACCGCTGCTTCGATATAGCGGCTCTGCGCCGGATCGGGATCGTCGGGCAGAGTGCGCCGTGTTTCGTGGATTTCTCCGACCCGGCTGAGCAGCGCCACACCATTCCAGCTTTTCTGTCCATGCCAGATCATATCGTAGCCAAGGTCGCGGATCGCCGTTTCAGGAAACTTCTCCTGTGGCGCCTTCAATTCCTGCAGCACGACAATGTCGGGCTCCGCTTCGCTGAGCCAGCGCAGCAGAACGGGCAGGCGTCCATTGACCCCGTTCACATTGTAGGTCGCGATCTTCACAGGTCCGGCAGCATTCGATCGGCCCGGCCCCACCGGACTAGGGTTTTTGAGGCGGCGCGCTTCACCTGCTCCTCTGCGTCGTCGATGTGGGGCTCAATTGACTTGCCATTGGTGTCCATCTCGATGCAGGCAATTGGGGCAGCAACCGGCGCATTGAGATGGCGCGTGCGCACCACAGGACATGACGGCGGTGGCGCCGCGCTTGTTGTGCAGACATCGGTCAGACGAGGCCAGTTGGTGTCCGGTAGAACGTTTCCCATGCAGGCTATTTCAGCGCATTCGCAGCGGCATTCAGCTTGTCGCGTTCGTTACCAATCCGCTTGATTAGATCTTGGGCCTGATCCTTGGTGATCTTGTGCTTACGCGCGAAGTAACTGACCTCGTAGCCTTCGCCGCTTGCAACTTGACGCCGATCAGCTCCGCCGCGCTTTGCCCTGTTATCCGCCATGTCACATCTCCTTTCCGACAGAATCCTTTAGTTATCATCCAGTTCCCTTATTAAGGAACGCCAAATGCGCAAGCGCGTGAAAGCACGCCTGACGAGGCGCGGCTCCACCCTCAGGTGCTCGAAAGAGCCGGCTCTCATTGGCATCTACAGTGGGAATGGTCGTCTTGGCGTGCGCGCTTCCCGCCATCATAAATTTCCGCCAAGGCCAGTAGCCGACGACCCTGGTTTGCGCTTCTGGTCCCGCGCGTTAGTCGTCTCAAGCCTGCCGCATCAAAGTCGTCTCGCAATACAATCGCTGCACCCATGGCAATGCCCTCCAAACGGCAGACATAAATTCAGAAATTCATCGCTTTGGGAATCCTCCAAATGAGTTAGGCTCATCGGAGAGCGGTATTAGGTGCTCCTCGTGCGAACACTGAGGACAGTAGCCGGAGAATAGACGATCCTTATGTTCAATCGGCATTTGCTGTTGAGGTCGTCAATGAGGATCCGAAGCTATACGATCCAGTATGTCCAATGCACTGGAATACCGGAAGAAATCCATCGCTTTGCAAGCAAGAGAGGCAGATACGAACTTCAGAATATCTGAGGCTTTCTCAGAACTCAAATTGACAAGTCAATCGGCATGAATTTTGGTGAGTAGCAAAGAAAATTGCTCGGGAGAATAGTAGCTGGTCCGGGTAAAAAACCATTGTTGGCTCCGGCTGCTCGGTTGAGAGGCCAGCCCGGCTGGCCGTCAGCCCCCAATTCTAAATCCCAAGTGCAGCCGTGTGCTTTGCTATCTGCAGAGCTCGATGATGGTTGATAGCGGACTGTCAACTTATTCCGGATAGTAAAGGAACATAGCCACTCGGCTGGACTAGAATAAATAGTACGTCGTTGACGAAAAACCGCAATTTGAATTTATAAGTCAGTTAGATGTACTGCGTTGAATCAAGAAACCATACTATTAATCTCGTTTGTCTTTTAGCCGATTCTCGGCGAAATGTCAGGGGGCATATGAAGACGGTTCGATTAATTGCGTCGGCTTTAAGTAGCTTCGCTCTGTCGCGTGCGCCGGTTCCGGCGCTGGTCCGTTCGGTCTAGGGACGATTGTAGGCGATCGGAACCTCGCTGCAGCGGAGCCGCTTTTTCCAAAGCAAGAGCAGCAATGCTTCGATAGCGGGGACCAATTTGCGACAGCAATCTTTGGGCCGGTCAGCCAGTACGCATTGGCCGCACCGCTGGAGCGGAAATCGAAGAAGGCCGACTGCTCCGCACTATCCGCTTCCTTTCGGCATGTGCTCGCACCAACCATCACCGCCGTCCCGTTCAGTTATTCACAGCAGCAGCGTAACGAACTGATCGACCTGCTCATTGCGACATCGAATCGCAAATGCACGCAATACGTTGCGATGCTTAAAAACGCCGATGGCGCTATAAACTCGTCGCTCAGCATTAGTGCGATCATTACGGCTGGCTTGGGATCATTCGTCGGCGGAGAGACCACAGCAAAGGCACTATCAGGCTCTGCTGCGATCTTAAGTGGGTCACAAGAGGCAATAAACCAAACTTATTTGAGCAATCTGGCTATCCATGTCCTCGGAGCGGCGATAGAGAAGGCTCGGGCGCGCATTCGCCGAGACATTACCAATCGTGAAGACTGCACAAACACCAGCTACACCCTTAGTCGGGGTATAGAGGATGCGTTTCAGTGTCATGGCGCGTGTTCGATAAGTGTTGGACTTGCTGAAACCGCCATAGCGGTGGAGCGGAGCCAAAATCCTGGTCTTGATGCAATGCGTAACAGCCTTGCCGAATATGCGGCCTTTGTGAAGCAAGTTGACGAAATCGGGAAGGTGGGCTTGCCAACTCCAGTTGCAGGTCAACCAAGAGTCTTGGATTTAACGGCTATCACTACGATAAACGCCAATCTTTCAGCTTCTCAAGCAAATGTGGACCGGTTGACAGCGGAACTCGACGCCGCAACCTTAAAAGCAAAGGACGGTAAGGCGGCCTCTAACGCCCAACCCGCCGACACAGTACTCAAAACAGCGGCCGATGCCGCTACAAAGGCAGAAGCAGGAAAGCTGCGGGAACTGCAACTTGCTCAGAATGATCGAAATGCCCTGGCGCAGCAATTTTCCAACGGATTGCAAAAATTGGCGAGCAACGTGGCATCCACTACCCCGGTAGTCGTTGCGCCGGAGTCCCGAACCTGTCCATTCGGTGCCGCAAAATAGACCCTCATCGTCATGCGCTGATAAGTTGGCGTGTGCCGGTCCCTTTTTCCGCCCATGGAGGGATAGATCCTGAGAATAGTCAGACCGTTCCGGCCGGGCAATTCGAACGAATGGTTGAATTTTGGCGATTTCTCCGCCGCTACCGCCCCTTTGCAGTTGTTCAGCCACTCAATTTCGGTTCTCAGCAGCGGAACGTCAGCTATGAGATTTCGCGTCTCAAGAATGGCGGGGGTCCTACTGACAGCTGTCAGTGATCTGATCGAGAAGGCGACAATTCAAATAAAGCCCGATCAAAGGTGGTTTGGAGACGGGCATTGCAGGCCGGCCGGTGCCAGACACCAACCACCCCGCTGCGGTCAGCACCGTAGCACGCCGCCAGGGCATGGTAAAAGCCCGCCGCTTAACGTGACGCCATGCTCGCTTCCATCATGGCCGCCGCCTCGTGGAAATCCTGATCGCGCGCAATGTCGATCGGTGTTCGGCCGTTAGCGTTACGCCAGCCAGCATCGGCTCCGTGCACGAGGAAGATGCGGGCGACGGCGGCCGCGCGATCGGGATCGTCGGGCGGAAGGATGAACAGCGGCGTAGGACCCTCGGGGTCGGGAAGGGCAAGATTGGCTCTTGCGGGATCCTCGCGGAGTATAGTTTCGAGCCTTTCGGTCTGCCCCATATAGCCCAGCGTCCGAGGATCACGGCTGAGCGGTGCGAGCCGTTCAGCGATATGCGGCCTGCCCATCATGACTGCCCAACTCAGCGGCGTGCCGCCCCAGCGCTGCTCCTGCAGATCGACATTGCCGCCCGCCGCAACAAGCAGGTCGACAGCTTCGACAGATTCTGATTGCGCCGCCCGGTGAAGCGGGCTGATCCCATCCTCACCGAGCTTGTGAACCGAGGCGCCGAGCGACAGCAGCAGCGCGACCGCGCGCGCATTGCCTAACTCAGCGGCGGTGTTCAGCGGTGTCGGGTCGTCGATTAGGGTGGGATCGGCGGCGAGCAACGCGCGGACCTTGTCTTCGTCACCCGCAAGACAGGCCGCCTGAAACGCCTGGACGCCTTCGAGCTCGGTCGGGCGGGCGCCATGTCGTTCGAGCAAGGCGAGCATTTCCAGAAAGCCCGACATCTGGGCAAGCGCATGAGCCGACTGGTGATGGAAGGGCTCGATCGTGTCGGGATTGGCACCATGGGCGAGCAGCCACTCAGCGCGCGCGAGATGGTTCTGGCCTGCCGCCCTGCCAAGCAGGAAATCGAGCGTGCTGATGTCCAGATTCCCGCCCGGCCGCCCGGCGGCAGGGTCGCTCCATTTATATGCCAACCCTTTCGCCTCGCTATGCCGCCAAAGCCGCTCGTACCAACCGGCGTCGCCGGGAACGCAGGCGATATTATACAACGCCTGGAGATCGAAAGGATCGGCGCCGGCCGCGACGAGCAAGTCGACGAGCGCCTCGGCCTGGGGATGGCTTGGCCTCTGCTGTTCGCCGAGCCAGATCGCGCCGGTCAGGATCTTGAAGGGGCTGCCCCAGCCATCGTCGAACTGGAAATTTGGATCGGCCGTCGCATCGAGCAGCAGGCGTGCGATGCTGACAGCATTTTCGGTATCAAGCCGCCCATAGGCGATATAGGCGAGTGCGGTCCAATTGAGCCGCCCGCCGGTCCGGGTCGCCGCCTTGGGATCGCGCGCTAGCCGCCGTTCGACTTCGGCCAAGTCGCCGCATGTGACGGCGGTGAACAGACTGTGCCGGGCGATGTCGGGATAGAGATCGAGGATGCGGCGGGCGATTCGGGCGTCACCGTCCCAACCATGGCGCAGCAGACGGTCGACGCGTTCAGCGCGATCGCTGCCTGTAAGCGCCAGCTCTTCGATCGCAGCTTTGAGCGCCAACCAGCTTTCACAGCCATATTCTCGGGCGAGCGCGTGCTGGACATCACGCAGACCGGGTTCGGCGGGTGCGGCGTATCCTGCCGCGGTCAGGCGGCGTCTTGCGTCCGGCTCAGCGGCGCGCAGCGCCTTGAGCCAACGCTTGGCTTCCTTGCGGAGCGTTTCGACAGAGGTTCGCGGTGTGAGGACACGGGTCATATTCAACCTTCCTTCCATCGCCAAACGTCCGCTTACGAATGGCCGGAAGAAGGGCTCGTAAGATCATATCGCTATGACTGGATGGGAGGATATCCCTTGCCGCGGACAGGAGGCGCTCCAGATGCGCTCTACAACGATCATTGGCGAACGAACGCTGACTGTCAATGCAACACGCCAAGACGCAACTGATGATGGTACGAATTGTAGGAATTATGTGATAATGCCCATTCTGCGTTGGCGCTGAATGACCCTTCCAAGACGCTCCGAAGCGAAATTGTGATGCCTAGGTGCAGAGGGTCAGCGACTGATAAAGCTTGCGACCAACTCGTTGTCAGCTTGGCGTGCGAATGGCCGATCCGGACGAAACTAGCCATTCATTCGAGACTGGCCGCACGTGAAGATGTGGGTCCATCCAGGTTGGCCTCAGCGCCACGCCGACTAACGAGCTTAGGACACTCGAGCTGCCCGGGTAGACTCAGAAGCTGGCGGATACTGCACGAAGCACGGGAACTATCGGACCTGCGCGCCGTTCTGAAAGGAACATTTCAAGAACAAGGAGTATAGCCATGGCCGATCAGATGCATAATCCCAAGCTCGACGAACATCCCGGCTCAAACACTGAGAAGGCACCCGACAACTGGGTCTCAGGCGATGATCCCATGACCGGAGCGCAGGCCTCCTACCTCGCGACGCTGTGCGAGGAGGCGGGTGAAGCACTGCCACCCGGGGATTTGAGCAAAGCGGATGCCTCCAAGCAGATCGATACACTCAAGTCGAAGCTGAAGCTCGACTAGCTGGAATCGGCGCGATCCATGTCGTGTTCATCGGGATGGTCTACTCGGGGTATAGTCGATCAAAAGCTTGAGGATACTCAAATGCAGCGTTCTATCTCCATTGGCATCATCACGGCGGCTCTGTCGCTGGCGGTCTCACCACAAGTGCTAGCGCAAACTCGCCAAGACGACGCACGCTTTCAGCAGGCGCAACAGCGCTTCGACAGCGAGTTGGCCGCTTTCCGCGCGGAGTTCGACCGTTATCAGCAGGCACGCTCGCGTGGGTGGCAGGGCGACGGGCGCGACCAGGAATATGACCGTCGCGACCGCCGGGACTCGGACGACCGCTATGAAGGTGGGTATGATCCTGCGCGCTATTACCGGGATGGCCCCGCCTACCGCGAACGTACTTTGTCGAGTGATGACCGCGTCTATCGTGGCAACGATGGGCGCTACTACTGCAAACGCAGCGACGGGACGACCGGATTGATCCTGGGTGCAGCGGGCGGTGGCATTTTGGGCAACGTGATCGATGGCGGACACTCCCGAACTGCGGGTACTTTGATTGGTGGTGCGCTTGGCGCACTGGCAGGCAAGTCAATCGAGCAAAGCAACGATCAGCTTCGTTGCCGATGAAGACGAAGGGAAGGCGGCTCCGGTCACTTCCCTTTTCTGATTTGCGCGCGTGATGGAGTAGCCCTCGCTCTTTAAAGCACATTCTCCTGCGCCGCCGTCCTCTTCGCACCCTTGCGCTTGAACCACGGCTCATCCGTCCGATCCAGCACTATTGGATCATTGGGAATGATCCGCGCCTGGAACGCCCGCACGTCATCAATCGAGCCATGCAACCACTGGTCGTACTCGTCAGCATGCAGCAGCACGGGCATGCGATTGGGCGCCGGACAGGTTGCCTCATTGCAGTCCGACATCAGCGCGGAGTACACTGGCCCCACTTTGACGCGCCATATGCGTGCGCAAGCGAATAGTTGCTCATCCTTTAGCCATAACACTTTCGACCCATCTCGGCCGTTTAGCGTCGATCTTTCTGTTCTTAGGTCCAGACCGTTTGCTTTGCATCGCGCGATCTCCTGCTCGCCACCTCTAATGGCATATGCTAAGGCATATGCAGAGGGAGTCGAAATGAACATCGAACGCCATGTGAAGCTATTTAAGAACGGTCGCAGCCAAGCGGTCCGCATCCCTCGTGAGTTCGAACTTCCCGGAGAAGATGCGATCATGCGCAAGGAAGGCTCGCGCATCATTATCGAACCGGCACCCCCATCTTCGCTGCTTGCGCGGTTGAAGACCCTGTCACCAATCGAGGATGATTTCGGGCCAATCAACGATCTGCCAGCCGAACCTATCGCGTTCTAAATCATGTTCCTGCTGGATACGAACATCCTGTCGGATCTGATCCGACATCCTCAAGGTGTGATCGCATCACGGATCGCCGAGGTTGGTGAAACCGAGATCGCGACCAGTATCGTAGTTGCCGGTGAACTGCGTTACGGTGCCGAGCGGCATGGGTCGTCCCGCCTGACCGCCCAACTCGAAGCGGTGCTCGAACTGCTGCCGACCCTTCCACTGGGCGACGGTGCTGACATTCACTACGGGCGGCTGCGTGCCGATCTCGAGCGGCGCGGAACGCCCATTGGAGCGAACGACATGCTCATCGCCGCGCACGCGCTCAGTTTAGGTGCGACGCTCGTGACCGACAATGTGCGAGAGTTCGAGCGCGTCGAGGATCTTGCAGTAGCCAACTGGCTGAGGGATGCTTGAGCAACAGATTCCGCGCGCGCTAGCGAGGCAGCTGTAGGCTATCACTCGGACGCCATGATGCGGCAAAACTCAGATTTCCGTGCCTTCAGCCAACGTCAGTGCATCTTCCACATCGACACCAAGGTACTTGACCGTGCGTCCGATTTTGGTGTGTCCTAGCAGTATCTGCACGCCCGAAGATTGCCAGTTGCTTTGTAGATGATGGACGCCTTCGTGCATGACGACAGCAGGCTCAAGCGGCAGCTATGTCGGTAGTTTGCCAACATCATACTCACGGTTAACGACCCGTCGAGCCGTGCGCTGCGAACGGGGATCGGATCCAAGGTGTCGGACAACTCCCGACCATATTAAGACATTCCAGTCCCGCCGGCATGCCTCTACAATATGACGTGGGGAGAAGGGAGGCAAAGGCGTCGGTGCCAGAACCCGATATGCTTTGTGATCCGCTGTTGCCGTAGCAGAGCAGCATAGATCGCGACGATTCTTACCCATTGTTTCAGGCTGGAAGCTGGTCATAAATGTCCGGCGATGATCCGGTGGCTTTACCTGTTCGCGGGTTGTCTCGCGCTTGCTCTTGGCATCGCAGGCGCCATTCTGCCGCTGTTGCCCACTGTGCCATTCATCATATTCGCGGCATTCTGCTTCGCCCAAAGCAGTCCCAGGCTCGAACGGCAGTTGCTGGAGCATCCGCATCTTGGTCCACATATCCAGCGCTGGCGGCGTAATGGCGCGATCAGCCGCAAAGGGAAGCGCGCAGCAACGGCAGCGTTCGCCCTCTCGGCCCTGCTGGGTATAGTGTTTGTGTCCTGGCCGTTTTCTCTCGTGCCGGTAGCGGCAGCGTTTATTGGCGGAACCTGGATCTGGGGGCGACCGGAATGACGCCCCCGTAACCCGTTATACAATTCGACTTAGCGAGAGACGCACGACGCTGATCGCGTCTCTCTTTCTCCAGGCGTTGCTCATTTTCTTAGCGCGGCTGATTACGTCTCAACGGTTTTGCTCGCACGCTTCTTATACGCGCGTTTAGCCGGTTTTGGCGCATCCGAAGACGTGCTTTGATCAGTATTCGCTGCCTCGGCTTTCCGGGGCTTGGGGGAGGACTTAGCTTTAGCAGCTTCCTCGGGCATGCTTTCAGGTTCAGTGGGCTCGCCTGCTCTGATCTTAAGCTTGCGACGCGGCTTGGTCGGAACGTCTGACGCAGAGGATGTTGAGATTGCCGTTTGGGCAAGCGGTCCAACGTCTTGATCAGCAGTGGCGACATTATCGCGCGCGCTATCGACATCTGACTTCCGAGTAGCCTTTACTGCCTTGCCCGCAGAGCCTTTAGGGCCAGGCTTAACCGGAACGGCACGTGCTTTGCGCGCTGTCTCGGGGGGCGCAATGGTGTCAGCAATAGCAGGCTCGTTGGCTGCCACTGCCGCTATGCCGGCAGCGTCCTCAATCGCCTCTGTCGGCGAGGTGGATGCATCTGCAGGCGGGGCGGCGTCCCCCGCCGTGAACCCTGCCCGCTTCTTGCTGCCGCCAAGGCCATTTTTTGTAGCGACCGCTCTGCGTTCTTCAGAGTAAGCAGGCGCAACCATCGGGTAGCTCGCCGGCAGCTTGTAGCGCTCGCGATACTCGGCAGGTGAAAGCCCATTTGCCGTAAGGTGACGCTTGAGAGTTTTATACGCCCTGCCATCGATCATGCTGATAAGGTGGTCGCGTGATGCCAGGCTCTTCCTTAGACTGACCGCAGGCGTGAACGTTGGTGCCTCTGCTTCGACAGGTGCGGGCGCATCAATGCCTGCAAGAGCAGAGTAGGTCGACTGAATGAGGTCAGACAGCGTCTCGCTGGGAACGGTATTGTTCACAAAATAGGCGCTCAGCAAGTCGACGGTCAACGTTGTGAGATCGGCCTGATCATGGTCAGCCATTGAGTACATATTCCTTTGAGGATCGTTTCGACAGAGGTGCTCTATGCGCCTAACTGTGGCGAAAAAGATAGTACAATGCCAAATTCGTCAATCCCTATGCTGATCCAAGGCATGATAACGCGTGGAACTCGTCCTGTTCGAGAGTGGCTGCCATGATGTCACGAGCTGCAACGATCTTTCGTTATGATGCAGGTTCGCGCGGGTAGCAGGCTGCGTCTTTCTTAAAGCGGAAGCACCTGTGGCGCTCCGCTATCATATTGCCGTGTCAGCTAAGACACCAAGGATCGTGTTTCGCTTAGGGGATAACGGCAGTTGGAAGCACGCCGAAGCTACCGCCAAGGTCTTATAGATTCATGCATCTTTTCCGATATGGCTGAGGCGTGAACGGTCAAACAGTAATGCTCCGCGCTGTTGCACCGAACCCGCCCGAGCGGTGGCAAGCAGGAAGAGGACCAAGCATGAAGTCGCCCCCAGGCTCATTCGCTGTAATGGCTCTGGTATCACTGGCTTGCCCCGCGGCCATGGCAAGAGACACTCCCAACGAAGCTAACTCGGTGAAACGTAGAAGTAGGATTTTTAACGCCTCCCAACTCGCAACACCACCATTATGACCGAACGCGAGAAATCGATGTCTTCTCATGCCATTCCGAGCGAACGAACTGTCATAGCAGCGCGCGTACCAGCTTCTTGTCTGTGCATCACAAGCAGACTGCCATGAACGTTCCGGGCTGGTCCACGGAACTAGACCCTTCATTGCCGTTCGGCAGCTAATTTGTCAGCCAGCTGCGGTCGGTCTGCTTTCTTTCCAGAAAAGGTGCCTCGTCGCTGACCAGTGCCACCAAGCCAAACCTATGATGCTGCGCCAGAGCTGAGCTCATTGGAAGCGTTCCTACCTTTCGATGGTGGACGTTAGCACGAACCCTATCTAACTTACCTCATGGTCGGTCGGTGGTAGCGGCGACAATGGAAGGAAGATGACTTGCTCGACGGTCCACGCCTTGCTCCTCTATCTCGTTCGAAGCCGAACGCTCTTGTCCTCCTGATCCATGGCTACGGCTCCAATGGCGATAATCTGATCTCCCTCGCGGCCCTGATCCAGCCTACTCTCCCGGAGGCGGCCTTCGTGGCTGCCCAATGCAAGCATTGGAACTTGAATTCTTGCGAACGGCCCTGCAGTCCGACAAAGTACGAATGATGATGTCGGAGTTTAGCGAGTGGAGATGAGATGCATGACCGAAGAGTCTGTCAAAGGGCCTGCATCCTATTTTCCGTCCATCGAGAGGAAATATGGTCGACCAATCACGGAATGGCAGGAACTGGTGCGTCAGAAACTGCCAGCCAAGCATATGGAGTTGGTCGCCATGTTGAAGAACGACCATGGGATGGGGCATGGTCATGCGAATGCAGTGGTGGCGCATACCTTAGCCGAGGAAAAGACCTGAGGCTCCTTACTTAGTCGCCGCTCACCTTTAGAGCTGATATCTGCATCATTTGGTGCATGCGAATTTACCAGCGCTGCCAGTCGTTCTCAAACCGTCGCGGTCGCTCAGGGTCCAATTCCCATACCTAGGTGCTGCCGTTCCGCTTCGCTGTTCCGCCTGTCCGAAACAGCCTTTATCGGCTCCACAACATTTCACGCGCGATGCTGCGGCAGGCTGGCGTCGAGAAAGTCGATCAAGGCATTCCACGATAGGCGATGTGCGGCGTCGTCATAGGCCATGCGGGGGTCATTCAGTTGATCGACATCCGGATTGGTGAAGCTGTGCAGAGCATTGTCGTATACGGTCATCTGCCAGTCCGCCTCCGCCGCGCTCATCTCCTGCTGAAAAGTCGCAACGTCCAAGGCCGGGACGAGTGGATCGCGGGCGCCGGTAAAGACTGCAAGTCGCGCCCTGATTCGCCCAGAGGTCGCCGGACGCATCGTTGTCAGCAGACCATGAAAGCTTGCGACCGCTGCAACATGAGCACCAGAGCGTGCCAATTCAAGCACGGCAAAGCCACCAAAGCAGAAGCCGATGGCAGCGCTATGATCCGCGCTGACCTTTGCGACAGATAGAAGGGCCTCGAAACCAGCGTTAACCCGCTGGCGCACGAGATCAGGTTGGGCCCGAAACCTGTCGAGCGCGCGCCGCATCGCCTCGCCCTCCAACACTTGGCCGCCACCATGCATGTCGGCGGCCAGAACGATATAGCCCATGTGTGAAAGCCGGCGGCAGTGGCGACGCACATTGCCACCGATGCCGTCGGCTTCATGCACTACCAGAACGGCTTGGCCATTAGCCGGCGCGACAGGGAGGTAAAGCTCGCCGTGTAAAACGGTATCTCCATCCTCATAGAGAAGCGGCTCGACAGGATTACCCATAGTTATCTATGCGCTCTAATCTGCCCATAACACATTCATTGCTCTCGCACGCCGGACTGAAGACGTCATCAATTCGCCACTGCCTTGCGAATAGATCCTCGCCAATACCTTCAGTGCCAAGAGCCGCTATATCCCCCGGCTTGAGTGGAAAACATGAGTATTGTCTTGGCTCATGCATGCTCCATCGTCGACGCCGAGATAGTTTCAGACGACGGTCCGCCGCAGTGGCTGGGTAAGACAATGTATGCCCCCGCCACAGGCTGCAAACTGCGACACGTCCGTTGCATGAACTTCATACCCAGCCGCGCGTAATCTGGTCGAGACAATGTCATCAGCCGCACTGACAATAATGCGCCGCCCGCCAAGGGAGAGGATGTTACAGCCCAGTGTTTCTGAAAGGTGAGAAGGCATAGGCAGGATCGAGATGCCATGCTGTCTAAGGGCGACGACGAATGCGGGATCGAGCAAATTGAACCGAAGCGTTCGTCCTGGTCCTAGCGGCTCGGCGATAGCTAGCGATCGCGGGCGATTTCATGGCAGAAGTGAGAGTTAACAGTTTAAAAGGGCGTTCTATAATATAGGTACGCGATGCGTTTAGTGACCATCACAAACTGGGCCTATGGGGCGACGGTTCTACTGACATTGGTATCCGGCGCGTCGATGATCCTTGCCTCAAATGCGCAGGAGCATGAACGGCTTGCCGTGGCTCAGCGGTATGAGCTTGACAAGCTCCAAATCAGGCTATCGTCGGTATGATCCCCCCTTCGACCCGGAGCGCCGCGCCGTTGGTCGCAGCAGCTAACGGACTTGCAAGATAGGCGACCATCGCGCCAACTTCATCCGCCTCGATCAGTCGCTTGATGAGCGAGAGGGGGCGAAGCTTCGTGAAGAATTCGGCTTCCCGCTCGGCTTCCGACGCATCCTTATGTTCGACGACGGAGCGGATGAAATCAACGATCCCTTCTGAACGGGTTGGTCCGGGCAGTACGCTGTTAACCGTGACCCCCGTGCCCCGGGTTTGTTCGGCAAGACCGCGCGAGATGGACAGTTGTGCTGACTTCGTCATGCCGTAATGGATCATCTCTGCGGGCGGCAAAAGTCCGCTTTCGCTGGCAATGAAAAGTACGCGGCCCCAGTTTCTCTGCAGCATCCGGGGGAAGTAATGCCGGGCAAGGCGGGCGCCGCTCACCACGTTGACCTCAAACAGGTGATGCCAGTCCTCGTCCGTGATGTCGGCAAAGTCCTTGGCCTCATAGATGCCCAGATTGTTGACCAGGATGTCGGTGTCAGGAACGGCAGCAATGAGAGCGGCCGCGCCTTGCGCCGTCGCGGGATCCGCAAGGACGGGGTTTACGCTGCCACCGATCTCGGTAGCGGCGGCTTCGAGCTTCACCTGGTTGCGACCGGTGATGGTAACAGCGACACCCTCGGCGGAGAGGCGCTTGGCGATCGCAAGGCCGATCCCTGCGGTGGATCCAGTGACGATTGCGGTCTTGCCGTTGAGTTTGAGGTCCATGATGGGCTCCTGACAGTGACGATGTACTGGACGGTAGATAGACATCCTCATCATTGATGCCTAGAATGCGCCTCATCACTTCAGAAGTGAATTGAAGTCATGGATAATCGTTTTGGCGACATCGAGATATTCCTGACCGTTGCGACGCAGGGCAGCTTTGCAGAGGCGGCCCGGATGCTGCGCCTCACTCCCTCGGCGGTGAGCCGATCCATTGCCCGACTGGAAAAGCGGCTGGCCGTCACGCTTCTGCGGCGGACGACGCGTGCCTTGGCATTGACGGCAGAGGGCGCGTCCTATCGCGATAGGATTAGCGCTCTGATCGCGGACATGGCGGATGTAGAAGGGAGCCTGGGACAAGCGAATGAGGTCGCCCGCGGGCTGCTGCGCGTCAATGCGTCGCCGTCTTTCGGCGTCCACTGCCTGATCCCGGCTCTTCCCGGCTTTGCCGAACGCTATCCGGCCGTGAAAGTCGAACTGACGCTTACCGACAGCATCGTCGATCTGGTAGAGAAGCGGGCGGACATTGCAATCCGCATCGGCCCGCTGCGCGACACGCGGCTGCGCGCAAAGAAGCTGGGGCACAGCCGCATGACACTGGTCGCCAGCCCCGACTATCTCGCGCGTCGCGGCACCCCCCGTAGACCCGACGATCTTGACGCACATGACTGCCTACGCTTCAGCTTTCGCCGGTCAATCGATAGCTGGCCATTCCAGGTCGGCGAGAGCGTTGTGCAGAAGCCTGTTGAAGGACGCTTCTTCGGCAATTCGGGCGAGGTGGTGCGGCAGATGGCAGTAGCGGGCTGCGGCATCGCCAGGCATGGGGCCTTCCACGTCGCGGCGGACATCAAAGCCGGGCGGCTGGTAACGGTGCTGGACGACTTCAATCCTGGCGATGGCGAGGACATCCACGCCCTCTACGCGGCGGAGGACCGGGCGGCGACGCGCATACGGGCTTTGCTGGATTATCTTGGTTCGATAGAGTTGTTGGCAGCGGTCTAATGTAGCGCCGGGAGTGGAAGCCGAGTGGCAGCTCTTGACGAGGTCCGGCTATGAGATCGCAGTGTGGGCAAGTTTAGTCCTGCTGCAAATAGCCGAACGGGCGGTCGCAGCCAAGGATCGGCTATGTGTCACCTTTGTCGATTGCAGCACTGGCTTGTAGTTCCCAAAATCAGCCGTTCTCTCAGCTGCACAAGCGGAGGGCTGGCCAGAAATCCCAACTCTTTCAAGACCCGCGGCAGCTGATTTATCGTCCCTAGGTGCGGAAGGTTGGTGCATTACGCACGATCGGATAGCGCCACTTTTCGCCATTCAGTCCGCGATTACGTTGAAGAGTGAGATAATCTCACTTTGCATTTGCCTTTAATTTGAGTATGCGAGATTAGCGCTTGCTTGAGGATCGCGATGCGACGGATGAACCCGCGGCCTGAGACACGCGACCTAAGCTCTTTAAAACAGACAATCCATGATGCTGCAGCGATCTTTCTGGATTGGGACGGCTGTGTCATGATGGGCAACACGCTGGTGCCCGCTGCCCAAACCCTGCTGGATCGCCACGCAGATCGCATTGTCATACTTTCCAACAATTCGACGCATTTGCCGGAGGATTTCAGCCGCGTCCTTCATCAGGCGGACGTCTGCCTACCATCCGAGCGCATTCTGCTCGCAGGGGTCGAAGCTTTGCAGCAGGCCGCTCAACATGAGAATGCACGCATCATGCTGGTGGGTTCGCTCCGGATCAAATGCCATGCGCGACAAATGGGTCTCAATCTCGTTCGTGAAGATCCCGACATCGTTCTGCTGATGCGCGACACGCGCTTCACCTATGCCAAGTTGTGCCGCGCCATTAATGCGCTTCGTCGAGGCGCAAAGCTGATTGTCGCCAATGGCGACCTTACGCATCCGGATACGGATGACCGGCTCGTACCCGAGACCGGCGCACTGCTCGCGGCATTTCTCGCATGCGTCCCGGAAGCTCCGGTCGTAACCATCGGCAAGCCGAGTCCACTTATGTTTGCGCGCGCCTGCGAAGTCGCGGATGTCTCGCCAAGCCAAGTGGTGATGATCGGCGACAATCCCGCCACTGATGGAAAAGGTGCGCTCGATTACGGTATTCGCCCGATACTGATCGGTTCGCAAACCGGCCTGTCGCTGGATGATCTCATCGATAGCTGAGGCGCAGCATTAATCCGCTGGTCAGAATCGCTTGATGGAAAGTACGTCGAACGTCTGCCGCAAGGTTTCGGTCGAGCGTTCGTAATCCGCCAATGCCAGCGCCGCGATCAGAGCATCGACGACGCACAACTGAGCGATGCGGCTCGTCATTGCTTCCGTTCGGAAATTGGTTTCCCGTGCCATGGTGAAAAGAACGACGTCAGCATAAGCCTGTATCGGCGACCGTGCGAAATTGGTGATGACGATGGTGTTTGCCCCGGCCTCCTTGGCAAGGCGCGTCGCCGCCACCGTCTCATGCGTCGCTCCACTATGGGATATCGTGAGTACTGCAACGTCCGGGTCGCATCGCGACGCGCTGATAGCCTGCACATGGCTGTCGACCACGACGCGCGCGTCAAGGCCAATGCGCAGCATGCGGTAATAGGTATCCTCTGCAATCGGCGCGGACGAGCCGATGCCATAAACTTCGACGCGCTTGGCCGCCCGAATAGTTTCTACAGCGCGCGAAAGAGCTGCTGGGTCCAGTACGGACAAAGAATCACGCAAGGCTTGAATGCCTGAATGAAATACTTTTCGGCAGATCGTGTCGATGTCGTCTTCGCGAGAAACATCCTCGTGAATAAATTGGACCGGCTGAACTATTTCCTGTGCCAGGCTCAATTTCATCTGCTGAAAACCGGACAGACCAATGCCCCTGCAGAAATTGATGATGCTGCCTTCGCTGACGCCGGTTTCCTCGGACAATTCCGTAACCGACATAATGACTATCTTGTCGGGCTGGGCCAAGATGTAATCGGCGATCCGGCTTGCACCCTTGGCCATGCCAGGCTGCGCCACGCGGATCCTGTTCAATGTATTTTCGACGGGGCGCGTGGCGGTGGCTGGCAAAGCGCGGCGCTTAGGTGTGGTGGTCATTCTGTTCCTGTCGATGCAGTGGCGCTTGCTTACCAGCAATTATCCTGTTGCGCAAAATGAGCAATGTTCAAAAGCTTCACATGAATCCTGGTGCCTGTACAGCTTTGCTCAATTATTATGCCTTATAAATTGAGAATGCTTCATCCAACTGTCACAACGCGCGCTTATCTGACCTCGCAAGCGGATGACGCGCTGCAACATTGAGTCGCACCTGGCTTGATGTGCTGCTCGACGATGCATCAATTTTCGGGGGAATTACTATGCTGAACCACGCACGGAAAAAAGCGCAACTGAACTTGCTCGGCATATTGCTCGGCTCAGTTGCGCTTCCTTCAACTGCCATGGCGCAAGTCCCGGCAGCAGAAGACGCATCAGCCGAGGCCGAAGCACAAGGCAGCGCCTCGATCATCGTGACGGGCCAGAAGACGGAAGCCACCAAGCTCGCCGCAGCAGCGGCGGAGTTCGGCAACAATGTACAGATTGTAGGTTCGCAGGCCATCGCCTCCAGCGGCGCCAGCAACTTCGCCGAAGTCGCACAGTTCCTTATCAAGGGCGCCAACATCGGATACTCGCCTGACGAGGGCGAATATACGATCCGCCTTGATGGCGGCGGCGATCGCGACACACTTGTGGTACTTGACGGAGTCCCGCTTTACGATCGTGGGCCTGCTCTCGAAGACATCTGGGGTTCTACGACAATCGATCCTCATATGATCGAAAGGGTCGAGGTTTTCCGCGGCGGTAACAGCCTGTTCTTCGGATCAAACGGCGGCATTGGTGTCATCAGCCTGGTGACCAAGCGGCCTGATGGCACTAACAGGGTGGAACTGGGCGCAAGCTACGGCGAATTCAACTCGCGCGAGTTGTGGGGTAACGCCCGCTTTGCGCTGGATCCTGAAGGTCGCAATAGCTTCATGGTCTATGGCAGCAGCCAACAAACCGATGGCCCTCGAATTTTCGCGCCGGAAAGCTATGTCGATAACGTCGCAAGAGCGGGCGGCATTCAGAAATATCCGCTCAATCGCAACAATATCGGCATTAAATATCTCTGGAAGGTCGACGACAAGACCGAGTTCCGCGCCAATGGCCAGTATACGCAGATCGAATTCCAAGACCCGTTTCCGGACAACGAAACCTTTTCACCCAATCGCGTGCGATACCCGATAGTCGATTTTAATATCGATCGTCGCTGGTCGGATACGATGTACACCGAACTGGCCGGCTATTGGAGCAATCCCAAGCTCAACAATACCGAAACCTTTGCCGAAATCTGTCGTGTCCGCACGGGCTGCGTAGATATCGACAATGGCCGCCGCATTGCTTTTGGGGATGCCACCGGACGTTCGACACCATATCCCAACAAAGGGTTCGGCAAAGATTCCAAAGTCGGCGGTTTTCAGGAGCGCGGCCTCAACTTCCGCAACACGTTCACCTTTCCCAAGGCGATAGAAGTCGTGGCGGGGGTGCAGGTGGTCTCCTACAAGGATGACTCCGATCCGGTTTATCCAGTGGATAATTCCTCCACCACCATCACCGGCCTGTACCTTGACGCACGCCCGGTTATTCCGTTCAGTCCGGACACCAAGATTTCACTCGCCGTTCGCACCGACTTTGCCAAAAGCTTTGATTCGAAAACCATATGGAAGTTCGGTTTTCGTCAGCCCATCGGCCCCTTCTACATCCGCGGCAATGGCGGCACGTCCTACAGCCTGCCGCGCACGAACGAACTTTTTTCCATCAGCCCGACGCAGGTCGGTAATCCAAACCTGAAGACGGAAAGCACCGAGACCTATAACGGCGCGGTTGGCTTCAGCAAATCCTTCGGAACGCTGCAGATCAATGCCGAAGTCGGCGCATTCCGCACCGACATCAGCAATCGTATCCAGGGTACGTCGGGCCTGACGCCCAATACGTGGTTCAACAATACCGCCGTTACCGAAATACGCGGCATCACGGCCGACGTGGACTTCATCCTCGGCAAGCAATTCACCGCCAATATCAACTATACCAAGCAGCAGGCGCGGCTTGCTGGCACGAACCTGCAGATCAACGAAACGCCAGAATATATGATCACCGGCAATGTGGCCTGGCATAGCGCCAATGATCGCATTCATCTTACGCTGCTCCCCCGCTATCAAGGGGCGGAGTACTCGACAGGCGGCGTGAACAATGCCCTGCGATACAACTTCGGCAACTATTTCGTCATGAATGGCTCGATCGCCTATTGGGCAGGAGACGAGCGGCAGCACCGTTTTCAAATTCGCGTCGTCAACATCACCAACAGCAAATATGCAGAGCGATACGGGTTCGGCAACCAGCGCTTTGGCTCAGCGTTCATCCGCGGCGAGATCGCCCTTAACAGCCCCGAATATTTCTATGGCTACGCTTTCGAAGGCAAGCCGCGCGCCGTGTATGCATCGTTCACTACGAGCTTCTGATCGCAAGGCGTACGATCCTCCTGTTTCGGCATCGCAAGGTTCATCGGCATGTCACAGCCCTGCGATATTGCGCCCGCATCCGGCACGGTAGAATAGACAGGGGCGCCATGAAACGGTGGATGATCGCGGCATTGGTGGTTCTAACGCTGGTTATGGGCGGCCTGTGGTTGGCCTTGCAAAAGAGTTCCAGCTTGCAACCGCTTCACGTCCTGCTGATCCCAGCCGATGGAGGGACAGAAAGCGGAACGCTGGCCGATTATCAGCCGATCTTCAACGCGGTGTCGCGGAGCACCGGCCTCACGTTCGACCTGAAAGTTGCGCAATCCTATGGCGCGGTGGTGGAGGGCATGTGCAACGGCGCAGCCGATATCGCCTTTGTCGGTCCAGTTACCTATCTTCAGGCAAAAGATCGCGGCTGCGCCCAATTGCTCGCGGTGGCCGTCAAATCCGGCGAGTCGGTCTATTATGCCGGACTGTTCACGCGGAAAGACTCGGCGATCAGTCACATAAAAGACCTACGCGGCAAACGTGTCGCTTTCGGTGACGTAAACTCGACATCGTCCTTTGTCTTTCCACTGACGATGCTAATGGACGCGCAGATCGATCCGGCCAAGGATCTGAAGGAAGTACGCCTCACGGGTAGCCATGCCAGCAGTCTTGCCGCCCTGTTGCAGGGGCGCGTGGACGCCGCCGCCTTGTCGTTCGAAAGCTACGAGAAGGCCGTGCGGGAAAACGTGCCTGGTGTACGCGATGTCAGGATCATCGCGCGCAGCGATCCCATACCCTATCCGCCACTGGTCATTAACAGCCGTATTCCCCCGGCGCTGCGCGAACGATTGATGTTGGCGTTTCAGAACGTTGCGGATCAGCCCGGCATCGCTCCGGAAATGATCCGCGGTTATGGCGGCGGACAAGTCGATGGTTACGACTCCCACTTTTCCGCCGCCAAGTTCATGCCAGCCGCGCAGAAGATGGCGATGGTCAGCGATACACTGAAGAGCGAAATCCTTCGGAAGTCGGCGCAGCAATGATGGACATTCGGTTCGAGCGCACGACGGTACATTATTCCGACGGCACCTGCGCTCTTGATGGCGTGACCTTCGCCGTGCCTGCTGGACAGTTCTGCGTCGTGCTCGGTCACTCCGGTGCGGGAAAATCGACCTTGCTGCGCACCGTCAACGGAATGTCTCTTGCGACGGCGGGGCGTGTAACCGTAGGCGGCGTCGCTGTCGATCGAGCTGGCCTGCCGACGCTCCGTCCCCGCATCGGCATGATCCATCAGCATTACGGTCTGGCGAGCCGATCAAGCGTCGCGACCAACGTCATCGCCGGTGCCGCACCCGCGGTCCCTTTCTGGCGTGCGCTGTCCGGCTTTTATCCGCTGGATCTGCAATACAAGGCATGTGCGCTTGTCCAAGCAATGGGCCTTGAAGAAGCTCATCTCACGCGCCGTGTGGACAGCTTGTCCGGCGGGCAGCAACAGCGCGTCGGGATAGCGCGCGCGTTCATGCTCGACCCAGCCGTCATCCTTGCCGACGAGCCGGTCGCGAGCCTTGACCCGCGCCTGAGCCGCGACGTTCTCGATCTGCTGCGCGGACAGGCGCAGGCACGCGGCGCCACTGTACTGTGCAGCCTGCATCAGTTGGACCTGGCTCGGCATTATGCCGACCGTATCGTCGCACTGCAGAATGGGCGGGTCATCTTCGACGGTCCGCCTTCCATGCTCGATCCGCATGATGCGAAGCGTATCTACGCAAAGCGGCATCCCGTTGCTGATGCGGTGCCGGCATGACGGCGCAGGGGCAGGCGCAGACCAACTGGTCATTCCCGCGCCCTTATGGGAGTCGCAGCATCATATTTGTGATCGGTGCGGCATTGCTGCTCTGGTACTCGGGTCAACGCGTGGAAATCGGACGCATGGTCACGATGACCGCAGAGGCCTTCGCAGTGCAACTGGGGCTGGCGGAACGATCACAAGTCGCCGATGGATTGGGCACCGCTATCGGCCAGCTCTTTCCCATCCAACTTTCCGAGCGGCGGGAGATCAGCCGGATTGACGGTTTCGATGCGGCCGATCTGCCCTTCCTGTCGCATGTCGAAATAAAGGAAAGCCGGGCTGAGGCCATCAATCCGCAGACGATGCGAATGGAGAGCCGCCCCATCCGCACGACGTATCTGGTGGAGCCTTTGGGTTACGTACGGCACGTGGCGGCCAAAATGCTGGAAACCCTGGAGATCGCGCTCTGGGGCACAATCGTCGCCATATTGATCGGCTTTCCGCTGGCGCTTGTCGCCGCGCGCAACATGATGCCGATCGCCCCTATCCGGATGCTGGCGCGTGCGACCATTGGCTTCTGCCGGGCCATTCCCGAACTCGTGAGCGCGCTGTTTCTGGTCATCGCCTATGGCTTCGGTCCCATTGCCGGCATATTGGCGCTGGGGCTTTATGGCGCAGGGTTCCTCGGCAAATTTTACGCCGACGATATCGAGAATGCCGACCCCCGGCCGCAGGAAGCATTGACCGCCATCGGCGCGGGCAGGATCATCATGTGGCGCTATGCCATCCTGCCGCAGGTTCTGCCGCAATATATCGCCTATACCCTCTACATTCTTGACCGCAACGTCCGCATGGCGACGGTCATTGGGTTGGTCGGCGCCGGAGGCATCGGGCAGGAGCTGAAAGGCCGTTATGACATGTATGATTACGGGCATGTCGGCACGATCCTGATCGCCATCTTCATCGTCGTCCTGCTGCTCGACCGCAGCGCAGGCCGCCTTCGTCAATCTTTGCTGTAAATTGTCCCCGAGCCAAACGGAGCCTTGCCATGTCGACGAAAAATAGACGTGATTTCCTGAAAGCAGCCAGCGTTGCAGGCGGGCTTGCCGCACTTCCGGGCAGTATCGGCCGCGCCCTTGCGATCGCGCCGAAGCGCGTCTCTGGTACGATCGCGGACGTCAAGCACATCGTTATTCTGATGCAGGAGAACCGATCTTTCGACCATTATTTCGGCACGATGAAGGGGGTCCGCGGTTTTGGCGATCGCCACCCGATCCCGCTGCCCGACAGCCGCCCGGTATGGTGGCAATCGAATGGGTCACGCCACCTGCCGCCGTTCCATCTGGATACCGAGCGCACCAACGCTCTGAAAGTACCTGGCACGCCGCACAGCTTTTCCGATGCGCAAGCGGCCTGGAACCAAGGCAAGTTCGGGCTCTGGCCTAAGTTCAAGACCGACTATTCGATGGGCTATTACAAGCGCGAGGACATTCCGTTCCAGTTCGCGCTCGCCGAAGCCTTTACCATCTGCGACGCCTATCATTGTTCCGTCACCAGCGGCACCGATCCGAACCGGATCGTCTTCTGGTCGGGTTCTAGCTTCGATCCCAAAATGGCCGCGCAGGGCATCAACTGCCGCGACACGCATTCGGAGCCGAACAATCTGCGTTGCTGGATCAAGGGAGCACTGCCGGAACCGGGCTATACTTATGCAGGCAACGCTCTGGAGTGGGCGACCATCCCCGAAGTGCTTGAGGATGCCGGTATCGACTGGCGGATATACCAGGATCCGAACGACAATTGGACGGGTGCCATGCATGGCGGTTTGGCGTTCAAGGGTTTTCGCGAGGCCGCGCCGGATACCGGACTTTATAAACGAGGGATGAGCGAATTTTCGCTGGAGCAGTTCGCCAAAGACGTGAAAGACGGCACGCTGCCTGCCGTGTCCTGGATATTGCCCCCAAAGGAACGTTCGGAGCATCCCAGTGCCTCGACGCCCATAGAGGGCGCAGCCTTCACCGCAGAGGTACTCGATGCGCTCACCTCTAATCCGGAGGTGTGGAGCCAAACCGTCTTCTTTCAGACGTTCGACGAGAATGACGGCCTGTTCGATCATTTGCCGCCGCCAGCACCGCCTTCCCATAACCCCGACGGATCGATGGCTGGCAAGGCAACGCTCGATTTAGCGGGCCAATATTTCGACGATCATGAAGACAAATATACGTCCCGCGATGATACTGCGACCGGAACCGTCCGCCCGTGGGGCCTCGGACCACGGGTTCCGATGTACGTCGTATCCCCATGGAGCCGGGGCGGCTGGGTCAACAGCGAAGTGTTCGATCACACCTCAGTCGGCCAGTTCATTGAAAAGCGTTTTGGCGTGACGATACCCGGCATTAGCACTTGGAATCGCGCGGTATGCGGTGACCTTACT
Source organism: Sphingobium sp. SCG-1 (assembly GCF_002953135.1). Classification (NCBI taxonomy): domain Bacteria; kingdom Pseudomonadati; phylum Pseudomonadota; class Alphaproteobacteria; order Sphingomonadales; family Sphingobiaceae; genus Sphingobium; species Sphingobium sp. SCG-1. The sequence continues at coordinate 3,333,212 of NZ_CP026372.1, read as the reverse complement.
AGTTGTTTCGATTTTTCGCAGAATGCCGCCACGGCCTTTCCCGCGCTCCCAGATGTCAGCGCAGCGAGCGCCATACTGGCGGAGCATCTCACGCGCCCTAAAGCGCTGCCGCCCCGCGCGCCACAGAACCTTTACCAGGAAGCGGGCGTTCGCCGTTCGCGTGCGCTCCCTTATGTCCTGCATGTCGATGCCGTAGCGGCGCAGGACGGCCTCTCCCTCACCTTCATTAACGAGGGACAGGCAGGCGCTGTCTTTCAAGTCTACGACAAGAATGCGCTGGATCAGATCCCAAGGCGTTATACCATTGAGTCGGGTAAAGCGCTGACGGACATGTGGTCAGGAAAAAGCGAAGGCAACTTCGACTTGATCGTGCTCGGCCCCAATGGCTACGTCAGGGCCTTCAAAGGCAATCTTGCGCAAGCTGCCAAAGCGCCAGTGCTGACGGCACGATATGACGGCGCGGGCAAAGCCATTCGCCTGCGCTTTGCGCAATCCAGCAGTTCTTCCGCTACAGTTACGTTGGGAAATGACGCGTACGGCGTTCACCGCAACCGAACTGTAGCAGTAAACGGTGGCGGCAGTACGCATGAGTCCTGGCCAGTGGCAAAAACGGAAAATTGGTATGATCTTATCGTAAGTACACCGGGCATGGACATCCGCCTGGCCGGTCGCATGGAAATCGGACGTGATGGAGTGAGCGACCCACTGATGCGGGCGTGACGGCATCGGACGGCGAAAGAGCCCGCTACTCATTCAGCAGGCTCTTTGGTTCTTGACTACAGGTCGGCTGTCCGCGTCTCGATTCGGTCGATACCGGCGAATTGGGATTGTATGGATCGGCTACCACTCGAAATGCCGTAGTCCAGTTACTGTCTTCGACTTCGAACCGGCAATATCCCCAATGTCATCGATGGCGGAGAAAAACCCACTCCGCCAAGTCGGCAACTTGCGACCACCAACTTTGCCGCAGCGCCTGCGCGGCTGGATGTACGCGTTCGGTCCAGCACAGGCTCGACGTTTCCCGCTGCGAACTGATACTAATATTCACGTCCTGGCCGAGCACCTCGATCCGCTCGTGCACAGAATGTCCGTCAGCGGCGCGCGCTAACCCATCAACCTCACGCACCAACCTGCGCTGTTCCGCATCCGCCCACACACGGCTGCGAACCGGTATGTCTCGATTGCTGCAACCAGCCCTTGAAGGTTTTGCTGGAGGAACTGCGGACTGGCTTGGCTGAGATTAGTCTGCGTGTTTCTGTTGCCGGTCTTCACCGCTTTTTCGTGCGCGGGGGCATGACGCGCAACAAAAGACTGCTCATGCAATCGAGCAAGACCGGCCCGACGTTTTGAAACGGCGTCACGACTGGTTCGATGGTCAGATCGATCTGGAACCCGAACGCCTCGTGGTCATCGATGGAACCTGGACCGTCACCAACATGACCCGCAGCCATGGCCGCTGCTCGAAAGGCGAAACGCTCGTCTACCGGCCACTGTCGCACGCAACTTTCCCAACAGGTTATGGGCCATTCTTCACCATATCGGTTGACGCCTTGCTCTGCAAAAACTGTGGTTATAGATGCTGAATGAATAAAAAAACTGCGAAAATCTGTATGCTAGGTGGAGAGTTCGATCCAAGCCCCGCCACCATCTTCTCTAGGTATAGTTTAAGCGCTGCGTCCCGGCGGGTGTGATCGCGATGGCGATGTCGTTCCTTATCGCGATATCCGGTACGTCGAGGCCATCGTTGTCGGCTTCCAGCATTTGGGTGTGAGGCTCGCAGGTTTCGGTGTCGAAGCTAGTCACGATGTATGTTCCGGCTTTAAGTCCGGGCATGTGGGCGCTGGTGGTGATCGGAGTGGCTTCTCTGGGAACCATGCCGTCCTTTGAACGCGTGTCGGTCCGTAGTAGCCACAGCACAGCCTGCTTCTCATCCCCGCAGCCGAATTTCGCGAGCGACTGGTGGGAGACGGTGACTTCCTCGTTCAGGTTGCGTCGGTGGAATTGCGCCCAGTCGATGAGGGGCAGGAACGTGGCGAGCGATTGCTGTGCGCGGCGCATTCCGGGCGTCAGGATGTGGGGGTGGCGGTTGGGCCAGCGCATGCCACCGCCCGCGCCGCCGCTTGCCAGATGTGCCCATTGGATGTGGCGGAAATATTGGTCGTCAAAGGGTTCGGGCAGGGTGTGCTTCTTGTCCTTGAAGCGGTGGATCGGGCCATGTTCGGAATCGAAGACCGGGCGTCCGTCAGCCGCGTCCTGCACCGCCGCCCGCATCAACCGGCCGACGGCAAGGGCGGGCGCAATCGTGTCTTTCGGATCGTCGATCGTGCCATGTTCGTAAAGATGAGTGTTCGCGAAATCGAGGCGCGGATGGCGGAAAATTGTCTCTGAAATTGAGGCATGTTTCAGCAGTTCGGGGCCGAAGACCGAGACAGTCTGCAAGTGCGCGCGGCCATGGCGTTCGGTCTCGCGGGCGCGGAGCCATGGGCCGATATCCTCAATGAACGGTCCGAACGTTGCGGGATCGTCGCCGCCGTGCGCCGGGTGCATCTCATTCCATAAGTCCCAAGCGAAGATCGCCGGGCTGCCGCCCCATCGGTCGCTGGCGAAGGCGAGGCGCGCCTTGATCGCATCGCGCGTGGCGGGGCAGGTGAGGAGCGTGCGGCGGCTGGAACACGGGCCCCCATTGCGTGCGTTATAGGGGTGATCGCGCCACCGTATCCAAGTGAAGAAGGTGTCGAAGGGAGTCAGCAGCACATGCAGGCCGATGTCCTCCAGCATCGCGAAGAGATCGTCCCACAGCCGCACCATATTGGGTGCGAACCGTCCGGCGGGACGCTCGATATAGCGATGCTCCGTCTGGCAATATTCTAGCATCAGGCGCAGGCAGTTGACGCCGTGGGCCTTTAGCCAGCGCAGGTGCCGCTCCACGGCGGGAAGGTCGCGGCGGCGGAATAGGCCGGAGAGTTCGGGCCATGTCACTGCGTCGTTCTGGCCGATCGGCGTCCACGGCGCGCCATGCGCGGTCAGGAAATAGGGCAGGCCGGGCCGCGTCGTAATCCAAGGTAGCTGGGAGGCGTTTGTCGAACCTGTGAGTTGCGGCCCCTGTTCCGGCCACTCCGCCAATCGGGCCACAATTCTACCGTCAGCTTTTGATGCCGCTGACCGGCATCACGCTCGGGTAGGGCATGATATATTTGCCTTCCGGATCGGCCGTGAAAGTGGTCTGCGTGGGGTAGGCGAACTCCAGCCGCTCCTTGGCGAAGCGCTTCAGCATTGCGATCGCGACCTTGTGCCGGACTTTGTAGATGGAGTCCCAGTCGGGCAGGTAGACGTCGAACTCCACTTCATAGTCGAGGCTACTGGCACCGAAGTTTATCATGCCGCAGCGGATGAACTTGCCGTCGAGCGATTCCACGATGTCCCTCACGATGTCGGGCACGCGTTCGGCATGGTCGGGGTCGGTCTGGTAGATGAGGCCGAAGGCGAACTTGATGCGGCGATGGTCGAGATGCTGGTAGTTGGTGATTTCCTTCTGCAGCAGGTTCGCGTTGGAGATCACTTTACGCTCGCCGGTGACGGCGCGCAGGCGCGTGCTTTTGAGGCCGATCTTCTCGACGGTCGCGGTGGTCTGGTCATAGTGGATCGTCTCGCCCCGACGGAACGGCTTGTCGAAGATGATCGAGAGCGCGGCGAACAGGTCGGAGAATATGCCCTGCGCGGCAAGGCCGATGGCAATGCCGCCGACGCCAAGGCCCGCGACGAGGCCGGTGACGTTGACGCCCAGATTGTCGAGCACGACGATGATTGCGATGGAGAATAGCGCCACGGTCACGAGCAGGCGGATGATGCCCATCGCGTTGGTCAGCGTGTCGCTGCCATCGTCGGCCGTGCGGCGCTCGATCAGGCCAATGATGATCTCGCGCAGCCAGATCGCCCCCTGAAACACTGTCGCGACGGTGAAGAGGAAGGTGATCGTGCGCATCAGCAGGTCGGGCGGATTGGCGTAGCCCGCGACCAGCCGTGCCGCGACCATGACCCGGAAGAAGTGGGTCGTGCGTGAAAAGGCCCGGCCGATGACCGTCATCAGGCTCGAGGAATCGCCTTCACGATCGCGCAGCCGCTGGGCAAGGTGCTTCAGCGCGCCGAGGCCGAGATAGATGAGTAAGCCTGCGCCGCACGCGATTAGGATCTCCAGCCCATGCAAGTCGAACCAGTGCAGCGTGCTGCGCCACATTTCATGCAGGTCCGGCGGAGTCGCGTTGATCTTGACTAACGGCTCCTTGGGCACGGACTTGTCGGCGGCGGGCATGCGGTTCCTTTTGTTGCTTGGCGGTCAGGATAGCGCCGTTGCCGGTTGGAGGCCAGCGCCAGCAGCTCCTTCGGAGTGTCGCGCTCAACACGCGTTCCGTCGCTTCGTTCCGCAACCTTCCATAAGGCGACCTGTTGGTGCGGCAATCCCCTTATACCGCAGGAGTTCCCCATGCCCGACATTGCCGATGCCAAGTTCCTCTTCATTGCCACCGATGGCTTCGAGCAGTCCGAACTGTTCGAGCCGCGCAAGCGCCTGTTGGAGGCGGGGGCGCAAGTAACGCTCGCTTCACCAAAGCTCGATCCGATACAGGGGATGGAGCATGACAAGAAGGGCGACACGATCACGCCCGATCTGACGCTGGATGACGTGGATACCGCCGATTACGACGCGCTGGTCATTCCGGGCGGGGTTGCCAATCCCGACAGTCTTCGGATGGAAGACAGGGCCATCGATATCGTCGAGGAGTTCATGGACAGCGGGAAGATCGTCGCGGCGATCTGCCATGGGCCTTGGCTGCTGGTCGAGGCCGATGTCGTCGATGGGAAAACCGTGACGAGCTGGCCCTCGCTGCGTACCGACCTGGCCAATGCCGGGGCAGACGTAGTGGATCGCGAAGTGGTGGTGGATGGCAACCTCATCACCAGCCGCAAGCCCGATGACATTCCCGCCTTTGTCGATGCAATCAAGACGGCCGTGACGCAAGCCGAGGCGGCAACCGCTTCCTGAACGCCATCGCCCAGTCGCGTCCCGGCTTCTCGATCCAGTGGTGGAGAAGGAAGGACGCGGCGAGGGTGAGGGCGAGGAAGGAGAGCATCAGGATCGGCGGAACGGCATGCGGATCGGCCACAAAGATGATCTTGAACCAGACGTATAACATGAAGTGGGAGAGGTAAGTGCCGTAGCTTATCTCTCCCAATGTTATCAACGGCTTGATGTGCAAAGGGTTGTGCCGGAAGGCTGACGAATGGGCGAGCGCGAGGATGAGGCAGGCGGCTCCTGCGGGGAACGCCCAAAGCTCGCTGGCGAGGCCCGTCAGCCATAGGCCCCAGAACATCGCGACACCGCCGAGCGACAGCCCGAACGCATATACTTCACCATCTGGCCCGCGCAGCCAGAAAGCGCAGAGCAGCACGCCGCAAGTGAACTCCGCGAGGCAGCGGAGTAGGCCGAAATGCGGAATGTCGCGGCCAAGCGTGGTCTCGCCATTGAAGTGGAGAATGACGAACAGCGTGGCCAGCGTCAGGATCATTGCGGCCAGCAGGTTCGGGCGGCGGGTTTCGGAGATCGGTGTGCCGAGTATGATGATCGGGAATAGGAGATAGGCGGCCATCTCCGCGCTGATCGACCAGGCGGGATGGTTCCAGGCGAGCTTTTCGGTGAAGCCCCAGTTCTGAAGCATCGCGATGTGCAGCGGCAGTTCGCGCATGGGATAGCCCTGCGGATCGTCGCCAGTCGCGTGGAGCAGCAGGACGAACAGCAGCGTCAGTGCGAGCATGAAGCCGTAAAGCGGATAGATGCGGGCGAAGCGGCGGATCAGGAACGGCGCTATTGCCGCTGTTCCGTCGCGCAGCATCGCCCGATGCGCCGAGAGGTAGATGACGAAGCCCGAGAGCAGGAAGAAGAAGTCGACGGCCAGATAGCCCTTGCTGGCGAAGGCGAACAGCCAGTCGGGCGCCCAGTTCGCGCCGCTGCGGATGTGGTAGAGGACCACCAGCCATGCCGCGAGGCCACGCGCGGCGGTGAGGCTTTTCAGTTCGCCGGTCACGCGGTGGCGCTCTGCGGGCGGGGGGCGAAGATGGGCACGCCTTCCTCATGGCGACGCTGGCGGGCGAGGTAGGTCGACAGGGCGATTTGCAAGGCGAGCATCATGAACACGAACGTCTGGAAGGCGATGCCGACGAACGCCGCGCCCAGCAGATAGACGAGGTGCCCCTGCTGCAAGGCGAGGGCGAGCGGCGCGACCCACGCTTTCGTAGGGTCGTCGCGGCGTTTATAGTGGCGACGTATCCATTCGGTGCGGGCGAGCGACATGCCATGGATCAGCGCCCACAGAATGAAGCCGAAGAAGCCCTGTTCACCCAGCATCTCGAAATAGGCGCTATGATAGGCGCGGCCATGATCGACGACGATGTTGCGCTCGACCGTCTGTGCACCGGGCGGGCCTTCGAGTGTCGTCTTCTCGTAGCGGAAGCTGTTGCTGAGATAGGCGTCGAAGCCGCCGCCGAACGGGTGGTCCTTCACATATTGAATCGTCCATTGCCACACGGCGACGCGGGTGGAGGCGCTCTCGTCCGACTGGTAGCTCTCGATGGTGTCCATACGCGAGGTGAAGGAGGAGGGCAGGAAGGGGATCGCGGCGAACGCGGCAATTGCAATCAGCGTGCCATAGACGATGCGTCGCTGCATGTGCATCATCATTAGCCCGCCCAATAGCAGGATGCAGAGCAGGCCGGTCCGCGTCTCTGTTCCGATGGGGATCAGCAGGCACGCGCCGCACAGCGCCCATCCGGCAAGTTTGAGGAGGCGGCTGGGCGGGAAGATCGTGCCGTAGTTGGTGAGCCACAGGATCAGCGGGATGATGGCGATTGCGACGGTGGAAATCGTGCTGCCTTCGTAAAGGCCGCTATTGTCGTCGATCATCAGGTTGAGGACGCCATAGCCGCCGCCGGAGAGCAGCGTCTTGATGCCGCCGGTGATGATGATCGAACTGGCGCAGAGGACCATGACCAGCGCTAGCGCCTCCATGCGCAGGCGGGTGCGGAGAGTGAAGGGCAGGAAAATCGCGAAGACGAGCGCCTTCCACACCCACGCCCATTTCGTCAGCGCCTCCACCGGGAAATCGGCGTGCAGGGTCGTGTAGCCGCACCATGCAAGCAGGACGATCATCAGTACCTGACGCGTGGAGATGCGCAATTCCGCCTTGTCGTCTGCGATCATCCAGCCGACCACGGCCAGCCCGAACGCGATGGCGGAGATGGGGATCGAATTCAGCAGGAAATAGGACAGCCGCTGCGGCGCGACGATGTCGATATAGGCATAGGTGAGGACGAGCAGAAACGAGCGCTTCAGGCCGAGCAGGAAGAATGCCCCGAGGAAGGCGACGAAGAACAGGTCACGCATCGGGCGTCGCCTCTTCCGATTCGCGGTCCAGATCCTTGCGCGACATCAGGCGCCACAATGCCACCATGATAAGGCCATGGCTGACGAACAGGGAGAAAGTGTCGATCACTTTAGGAGGCGGCAGTCGATTGCATGACATGGCCGGATTAGCCGAACGGGGTTGACGGGCCGTTAATCCTTTTCCGGCAAATCACGTCCGTCATGACCCGGATATTGCACGTTCTCGACCACAGCCTGCCGCTCCATAGCGGCTACACCTTCCGTACCCGCGCGATCCTGCGGGCGCAGATGGCGCAGGGATGGGATGTGCGCGGGATCACCGGGCGGCGGCATACCGCCGAGGGGCCATTGGTAGAGACGATCGACGGGCTAACCTTCCACCGCACGCCAGGCGAGATCACGCCGGGCAGCGGGATCGTGCGCGAATGGCGAGAGATCGCCGCTCTGACCGAGGCGACCGCTGCACTGGCGGCGGAATGGCGGCCCGACCTGATCCATGCCCATTCGCCGGTGCTGAATGCGCTGGCGGCGCTGCGCGTGGCGCGGCGAGTCGGGGTGCCTTTCGTCTATGAAATTCGCGCGTTCTGGGAAGACGCCGCCGTGGGTAACGGCACCGGCACGGAGAACAGCACGCGCTACTGGCTGACGAAGCAGATCGAGAGCCGCGTCGTGCGCGCCGCCGATGCGGTAGTCGTGATCTGCCAGGGATTGAAGGACGACCTGATTTCGCGCGGCGTCGATCCGGCGAAGATTGCGGTGTCACCCAATGGCGTGGACATGGAAATGTTCGGTACGCCGGTTGCGGCCGATCCTGCGTTGCGGTCCGCGCTGGGGCTGGATGGCGCTGATGTCGTCGGGTTCATTGGCAGCTTTTACGATTATGAAGGGCTGGACGACCTGATCGCGGCAATGCCGGCACTGGTGCAGGCGCGGCCCAAGGCGAAGTTGCTGCTGGTCGGCGGCGGCCCGCGTGAAGCGGCGTTGCGGGCTCAGGCAGCGGCGTCTCCGGTCGCGGATCATATCGCGTTCGTGGGCCGCGTGCCGCATGACGAGGTCGAGAATTATTACAGCCTGATCGATGTGCTGGCCTATCCGCGCAAGGCGATGCGGCTCACCGAGCTTGTGACGCCATTGAAGCCGCTGGAGGCGATGGCGCAGGGGCGGCTGGTCGCAGCGTCGAGCGTCGGCGGGCATCGCGAACTGATCGAGGACGGCGTGACCGGCACACTGTTTGCGCCCGATGATCCGGCAGCGATCGCACGAGCGCTCGACGGCCTGTTCGCAGATCGCGCGGGCTGGGAGACGCGGCGCGCGGTGGCAAGGCGCTTCGTCGAGCAGGAGCGCAACTGGGCGTCGAACATCATGCGTTATGAGCCTGTCTATCACCGGCTGCTGGCCGACCATCGTGCGGCGAAGGCGGCATGAGCGTGCGGCGCGACCGGGCGCGGGAAGCGCGCAAGCGGCGGCTGATGGCGGCGTTCGCGGGAAGCGCGGCTGCGCTGGCGATGCTGTCGGTGCCCATTCCACTGATCGAACTCGTCGTGGCATCTTCGGGGCTTTCGGAAGTGGTGCCCGCTGCGGCTCCGCCTCTGGGATCATCGGCGCGCGCGATCATGGCCGGATTTGCCGGGCTGATGGGCATGGGGCTGTCGCTGACACTCATCCCGCGCAGCGCGGCCATTACTGACAAGCCGGCACAGGATTTGGAAGAAGGACAAGGCATCATGGGTTTTGCACTGGGCAAACTGACGACCTTCACGCGCGGCCGCGGGCGGACGAAGCCTCTGGCCGATGTTGGCGGGAAACTGTCCGAAGCGGTGCCTGTGCTGCGTCGCGCGGACGCGCATCCCGATGCCCCACCCCGGCGACCGATCTTCGCAAGCGAGGATTTCGGCGGGGCGCAAATATTCGCGGCAGCGGCGTCAGCGCCTGTGGCCGAGCGTGAGGATGCGCTGTCGATCACGTCGATGGCGGATGCGCTGGATTTCGTTGACGAGGATGCTGCGGTTGAAATTACCGCCGAGCAGGAAGCGGAACCCGTCACTTTTGGCGCGTTCGGCGACCTTTCTATGCCCCGTTCGCCAGAACCGCTGGGGGATCGCACGATCCTGACCGAGGCGATCGAGGCGCTGCCCGCCGTGTATGAGCCTGTTGCCGAGGCTGAGGCGAATGCCATTCCGGTCGCGCGTGCACCGCTCGACACGCTCAACATTGCGGAACTGGTGGACCGGTTCGAGCATGGAATTGCCCGGCGCAAGGCGCTGGCGCAGGCCGCTGCTGCCGTTCAGCAGGTCGGCGCCGTTCTGGCCGAGACGGGCATGGCGGCTACAACTCCCACAACGGAGCCCCGCGTGCTGGCCGACATGCCGCCCGTTCCGCGGGTGGACGTCCGCGCGGGCGTGGACGAGGAAATCGACGAAGCGCTGCGCGCCGCGCTTGGCACGTTACAGCAGATCACTTCACGCTGAGGCACGCCGCCCTCACGCATCGGCTATGGTGAGGACGGAAAGCTCCAGCCGGTGATGCTGCGCATCTAGTGCAACGTTACTGTCCACCGTGAGATCGGCGACGATGTTGCCGATCAGCAGGAATTCGGTGTCTGGCAGCATCCGCGCCATACGGTCAGCCCGCTCCGCAGCGTCTTCCCCAACCACGTCGATTTCGATCAGGTGCCTGGTGCCATCGTACAGCCCGCTTGCCCATGGCATGCTGGACGTGCAGCGGAGATCTGCGTCAGGTCCAATGAGGTCGGAGAGACCACGAAGAAGTCTGCGCGTCGCCACGGAATTTGTGGCCCGGATCGGCGCGAAGCGGCTCATGCCGACGCGCCCTTGTCATGCTTGTTCATGAAATGTTCTACACGCATTTTCATGCGTTCGCCCGGCTCCCGACCCTTCCGCATATCAAGCACAAGGCGAGGATCACGCACTGCGTCGCGCCCGAATCGCGTTGCCGGAATATTGTTCTCCCTGATGAAGATTTCGATGCGGCGCAGCAGATGCATGGTCATTGTCCTTCCTGTTATCCTCTCCAGCAGCAGCTCAAAACTGTGAGTCGATGCCGATAGGGTTTTTCCTATTTCAATGTACATTTCCTACTTGTCTAGGAAAATTCCTAAATCTATAGAGTGAACATGAATGATCTTTCTGCTCGTCATGCGCTTGACCGCCTTATCGCCGAACGGCGGGAGCGATATGAGGCGTTGTCGCGCCTGATAGGGCGCAATCCGGCCTATATTCAGCAGTATATTAAGCGCGGCACCCCCCGGAAGCTGGATGAGGCGGACCGGCGGACGCTGGCGCGCTACTTCGGCGTGGACGAGCAGGTGCTGGGCGGGCCTGAGGGTGTTGCTCCCATACCGGCAAAAAGACGTCAGCCGCCTGTTGTAGTTGTTCCCCGTTTGTCTCTTGGTGCTTCGGCTGGCGCAGGCTCACTTGACGATGATGAGCGGGCGTCAGGCGCAATGGCTTTCGATCCGGCTTGGCTGCGGGAGATGGGGGTAAAGCCCGACGCGCTGTCGATTATTCGCGTCGATGGCGAATCGATGGCGCCGACGCTCAGCGATGGCGACGAGATCATGGTCGATGGCGCAGACGGCGCGGCGCGGCTGCGCGATGGAATTTATGTGTTGCGGCTGGACGATGTGCTGATGGTGAAACGCGTGGCAATGGGGCCGAAACGCGGGCGCTTTTCGGTGCGCAGCGACAATCCGCATTTCCCGAATTGGGACGATATCGATCCTGCGCTGGTCGATATTGTTGGCCGTGTCGTATGGACGGGGCGGCGAGTCGGCTAAAACCTTGCGCATTGCGCGCGGCTTCGCCACATCGGGGCCATGAGCAACCCGCCCCTGAAAGCCGCCCTGATCCCCGTTACCCCGTTGCAGCAGAATTGTACGCTGCTGTGGTGCACGGCCACCAACAAGGGTGCGTTTGTCGATCCGGGTGGTGATCTTTCGAAGCTGAAGGCGGCGGCGGCGCAGCATGGCGTGACGATCGAGAAGATTCTCATCACCCACGGCCATATCGACCATTGCGGCGAGGCGGGTACGCTGGCGAAGGAACTGGATGTCAAGATCGAGGGGCCGCAGGAGGCCGACCGCTTCTGGATTTCGCGGCTGGACGAGGACGGGCGGAAATATGGCATCGACGGCCATGTGTTCGAGCCGGATCGCTGGCTGGAGAATGGCGATACGGTGACGGTGGGGGACCTGGTGCTGGACGTCTATCATTGCCCCGGCCACACGCCCGGCCATGTGGTGTTCCACCATGCGCCCTCGAAGCTGGCGATCGTCGGCGACGTGTTGTTCCAGGGGTCGATCGGGCGGACGGACTTCCCGATGGGCAATCATCAGGATCTGATCGACGCGATCACCGGGCGGCTATGGCCATTGGGCGGCGATACGGCGTTCGTGCCCGGTCACGGCGCGATGAGCACCTTCGCGCATGAGCGCCGCTCCAATCCCTATGTCGCCGATCAGGTGACGGGCGTCACGGCCTAGACGGTGGCGCTCGTCGTATCGGCCGGGGTGCCTTCCTCCGTTCCGGCATAGACGGTGTAAAGCGCCGCGCCCGAAAGCGTCAGGACGACCATCCAGGTCACGATGATCCCGAACATGCGGGTCTTGGCCGGGTGATCTGCATCCATTCCGAACGCATGGGCGATTCGCGCGACGATGTAGATGAGGGAGAGGACCCACAGCCAGGTGGGGCTGTTCCAGGCCATTTCGATCAGCGCCGTGAGGATGAGGATGAAGGGCGTATATTCGACATAATTCGCCTGCGCGCGCATTCGTTTGGTGAGCGTGGCGCTGCCGCCATCGCCATGCAGCACTTTCTCCGACATGCGCAGCCGGCTGACGCGCATCGCCAGCCAGAAGTTGAGCAGCGCAGCGGCGGCGGCGAAGGTCAGCGTGATAGGCAAGAACATGGTATTTCCCCCGAATATCGTGCGACCTTGCCCCTTTGTCGCACGGGGAGCAAGCGGTGGCAGCATGATGGATCGGCAAGGAACCTCTTGCGTCCGATGCAAAAACCGCTATAGGCGCAGGGCTTCGCGATATTCCGGGCCGCATGGGTCTGCGGCTCGATTGGCCGTCAGCATCTTGTACGCGTTCCGGCCGTTCGCATCGACATTAATATACGGAAACAGGTGCCGACATGGCTGTCCCAAAAAGGAAAACGTCCCCTTCAAAGCGTGGCATGCGTCGCAGCCACGATACTTTGACGGTCGCAGCATTTCAGGAATGCTCGAACTGTGGTGAACTGAAGCGCCCGCACAACCTGTGCGTCGCGTGCGGCCATTACAATGGCCGCGAAGTCGTCGCGGTCGGCGCGTAAGCTTCTAAACCACTCTCCGTTTCAGGGGGATACCAGTGAGCCAGCAGCCGCGAATCGCCATCGACGCGATGGGCGGTGATGAAGGCGTGCGCGTGATGATCGCGGGCGCCGCGCTGGCTCGCCACCGGCATGACGGGTTGCGCTTCACGCTGTTCGGCGACGAAGCGCAGATCGCGGTGGCTCTGGAAAACCACCCCAATCTGCGCGCGGCATCCGATGTGGTGCACGCGCCGAACGTCGTTGCGGCGACCGACAAGCCCAGCCAGGCGATGCGCAAGTCCAAGGACACGTCCATGGGCCTCGCGATCCAGGCCGTGAAGGCGGGGAAAGCCGGGGCGGCGGTGTCTGCGGGCAATACCGGCGCGCTGATGGCGATGGCGAAACTGGCGCTGCGCACGATGCCGGGGATCGACCGACCGGCCCTTGCGGCGCTGCTGCCGACGCTTGGCGATAATGACGTCATCATGCTGGACCTCGGCGCGAACACCGAATCGGACGCGCGCAATCTGGTGCAGTTCGCGGTGATGGGCGCGGCCTATGCGCGCAGCGTGCTGGACCTTGAGCGGCCACGCGTGCGTCTGCTGAATATCGGCACTGAGGATATGAAGGGCACGGACGAGATTCGCGACGCGGCGGCGATGCTGCGCGCGGCGACATCCTTGCCGATGCAGTTCGACGGGTTCATCGAAGGCGACAAGATCAGCACCGGCGAGACCGATGTGGTGGTGACCGAAGGCTTTGCAGGCAATATCGCGCTGAAGACGGCGGAAGGTACGGCGCGGTTCGTGACCGACGTGCTGCGCAATGCGTTCACCAGTTCGATCCGGTCCAAGATCGGTTTCCTGATCTCCAAACCTGCGATGCATCTGCTGAAGCACCATCTGGACCCCAATAATCACAATGGCGCGGTGTTCCTGGGCCTGAATGGCGTGGTCGTGAAAAGCCATGGCAGCGCCAATGAAAAGGGTGTCGCCAATGCGGTGCATGTCGCCGCTCGCCTGCTGGAGGAAGACATTACCCGGCGCATCGGTGAGGATCTTGCCAATATCGGTGCGCTTGCCAGCAACGGTAACGGCACGCGGGGAAGCAACGGTGCGGCCCTGCCCAAGGAGCAGCCCGTCAAATGATTCGTCGTTCCGTTCTGTTAGGCACGGGTTCCGCGCTGCCCCGTCGCGCGGTCAGCAATGCTGAACTAGCCGAGACCGTCGACACGTCCGACGAGTGGATTGTCGAGCGGACGGGCATTCGTAACCGGCATATCGCCAGCGATGACGAGACGACGGCGACGTTGGCCATTGATGCATCGCGCAGGGCGTTGGAAGCGGCAGGCATCGATGCAAGTGAGATCGGCCTGATCGTGCTCGCGACTGCGACTCCGGACCAGACCTTCCCCGCCACCGCGACCAAGGTGCAGGCAGCGCTCGGCATCAACGACTGCGTGGCCTTTGACGTCGCGGCGGTGTGTTCGGGCTTTCTCTATGCCGTGTCGGTCGCCGATGCGATGATTCGCGCCGGGACCGCCAGCAAGGCGCTGGTGATCGGGTCAGAAACCTTCAGCCGCATCATGGACTGGGAAGACCGCACCACATGCGTGCTGTTCGGCGACGGCGCGGGCGCTGTGGTGCTGGGCGCGGAAGAGAGCGAAGACGGCGCACGCGGCATCCTCGCCAGCAAGCTCCACGCCGATGGTCGTCATAACGCGATGCTCTACGTCGATGGCGGCGTATCGACCACCGGCACGGTCGGCAAGTTGCGCATGAAGGGCAAGGAAGTGTTCCGACACGCCGTCGTCAACCTGGCGGCGGTGATGGGTGAGACGCTGGCGGAGATCGGCCTGACAGCCGCCGATGTCGATTGGGTGGTGCCGCATCAGGCCAACGCCCGCATTCTTGACGCGACTGCGCGCAAGCTCAATCTCCCTGCTGAAAAGGTCGTGATGACGGTGGATCGCCATGCGAACACGTCGGCCGCTTCCGTGCCGCTGGCACTGGATGTTGCGGTGCGTGACGGCCGCGTGAAGCCGGGCGATCTGGTGGTGCTGGAAGCGATGGGTGGCGGATTTACCTGGGGCGCGTGCGTCCTTCGGGTCTGACGCGGGGGCGACGGGCGTCCCTCCACGGGACAGTAGCCGAAATGGCAGCGAAATGATTGTCAGCCTATCTTGCCAACGTGCTGATAATCGCGCACATCCCTTTCTCCACTAGGGGAAATTTCGAGTGGATTGATTTTGCATCGGTGGGGATGTGATGACGAGTAGTGCAACTTTGACGCGTGCGGATTTGGCCGAAACGCTGAACCGGCAAATCGGCCTGTCGCGGTCGGATTCGGCTTCGATGGTCGAATCCATTTTAGGCAAATTATGCACGGCGCTGGCCGAGGGCGAGAATGTGAAGATCTCCGGCTTCGGTACTTTCGTGCTGCGCGACAAGAACGAGCGCGTGGGGCGCAATCCCAAGACGGGCGTTGAAGTGCCGATCGAACCGCGCCGCGTCCTGACTTTCCGGGCAAGCCAATCGATGCGGGAACGTATCGCCCGCGCCTGAGGGCATGTCAGCGGCTAAGCAGTTGACGGCTTGCGCCCATTGGGTGCAACATGATTGTCATGAAGGCGGAGGGTGCATTTCTGACGATCGGAGAGCTGTCGGCTACGCTGGGCGTGCCGCAGCATATCCTGCGCTATTGGGAAAGCCGGTTTCCGCAACTGCGGCCGCTGCAACGATCGGGTAATCGCCGCTATTACCGGCCCGGTGACGTAGAGCTTGCGCGGCGCATTCATCGGTTGCTGAATGTGGAGGGCTTCACGATCCGCGGCGCGCAGAAAGCGCTGGGCGAGGGGCAGGTGCAGTCGGTGACGGCTACAGCGATGCCTGCTTCTTTGCCGTCGTCGGAGGCCGAACCGCAGCGGATTGCCGCTCCGCCGCCATCTCAGAATAATCCCGCGCTTGTTGCGAAGCTGGAAGCCATACGGGACAGGCTCGCGGCTGCGCTTGGCTGAAGGCCAGTGTTAGAACTGCATCGATCCGCAAACGCGGCGTAGCCGGTCCGGTGCCACTGGTGCCGAACTTGTCTGGCTTGAACGCGACCAGTGGACGGCGCGAAAAATACATGTGGCCGAAAAAGCGATACGTCAGCTACTCGCCAGACCGCCTTCAAGATCGTCATCTTAGGCCTTAAGTATCAACAAACTTCATGCCAACTCCGCGACGAACGCGCGTAGATCAGCAAGCATCAGTTCCGGTTCCTCGAAAGCAGCGAAGTGCCCGCCAGCTGGCATCTCAGTGTAGCGGACTACGTTGTAGGTCTTCTCGGCGAAAGAGCGCGGCGTGGGCAGGAAGACGGGGTCGGGAAAAGCGGCGATGGCCATCGGGACCGTCACGCGCACGCCAGGCGGAAAGCGGCCTGATCTCTCCAGCCGTTTTCCACGATATATCCAGGTGGCCGTCACTTCGGATGAGGGGCCGACATACAGCATGATATTGGTCAGGAGTTGCTCTTCAGTGAAACCGGCCCACAAATCGGGACTGCCATCGTCCCGCTTCGGCAGATCGGCCCACATCGCGAATTTTTCGAGTATCCAACCAGCCTGGCCCACTGGACTGTCCGACATCGCAACGCCGAGTGTCTGCGGACGCGTCTCCTGCTCGTGATTGTAACCGGTTTCCCGCCGAAGGATTACATCGCGACGCGCGAGTAAATCTTTGTCTTGCTCAGTCGTTGGTTCTGCGTCCTCGGCAAAGAGACTGCACATGTTGATGTGGAAGCCCAGCAGTGCGTCGGGTCTTGTATAAGCCATCCAACTCGCGATGTGTGCGCCCCAGTCACCTCCCTGGACGATATACCGCTGCTCACCGATCACCTGTGTCATCAATGAGTGCATCAACTCACCGGCGCGGCGCGGGCCAATGATGTCCGTGATAGGGTTGGAGAAGGCGAAACCGGGGAGCGAGGGGACGATCACGTCGTGCCCATCCGCAGCGAGCGGTGCAATCAGCCGCTCGAACTCGATGAAGGAGCCTGGCCAGCCGTGAAGAAGTAACAGCGGCGGCTTGGACCCGTTCCCTCGCATGTGAATGAAATGGATGCGCTCACCTTCGACGTCAGTGACGAATTGCGGGAGCTCATTCAGTCGGCGCTCAACGGCGCGCCAGTCGAAATGTTCGAGCCAATAATCCGTCAACCGTCTGAGATCAGCGATGCTGATGCCGGCTTTCCAGCCACCAGCTTGAGGAAGTCGTTCCCATTCGAAGCCAGCAACCTTTTCCCGGATCGCTGACAAACGCGCGTTCGGTATCGATATGACAAAACGTTCCAATGCATTCATCCTGGTTACGGGAGCGTTTGGACGGCGGCAACTGAACGGCAAACTCTGGCGACAAGCCGTCATAGGTCGGCCAAATTGACCGCTCTCGAATCAATATAGCTCCGGGCCCAGTGCGGCGTCCAGGTCGCGGGGGCGAGTGAAGGACAGGAGGGTTGCGCTGGCTTCCTCTATGTCGCGCCAATGATCGACATCGAATTCCAGCGTGGCGAGGCTGGCGGTGGGGAATTTGGTTTCCACCTCGTCGCGCAAGGCGGTGTTGCGTTCGTCTTCGGGTACAAGGTCGAGGATCAGGTCTTCAAGACCGGGGTTGTGCCCGGCCATCAGCAGTGCATCGACGCTGTCGGGCGTGGCGTGCACGACATCGAGCAGCGTGGCCGAAGATGCGAGATAGATGCGCCGGTCCCATGCCGTTTCTGGCGACTGGCCATAGCTGCCGAGAAAATGGTTCAGCGTTTCGATCACGCGCACGGCGGGAGAGGCGATGAGCAGGTCGACCGTCAGTTTCTGATCGCGCGCGAAGCGGCCCATCAGCTTGGCGGCGCGCTCGCCGCGTTCGTTCAAGGGACGGTCGAAGTCGCGCTTGACGGGATCGTCCCAGCCGGATTTGGCATGGCGCAACAGGGTCAGGCGCTTCATTGTCTCTCCGCTCGTCAGGGGTCGCCAGCACTGTCCTGATGCACGAAAGCGGCGCGCGCGCCAAGGGCTTCCGGTACGGAAAGTCGGCTGACGGTGAGGATCGCCTCGTCAAGGGTGACGCGCTGGATCGCGACGCCTTCCGGGAAGGCGGACAGGAGCCGGCTGGGCATGGCGGCGGAGAGGATGACGAAGCAGCCGCGGTCGCTGGCGCGGCGGATGAGGCGCCCGAAGGCCTGCGCCAGGCGGGCACGGATCAGGGCGTCGTCATATTTGCTGCCACCGCCCGCAAGACGCCGGGCGGCGTGCAGCACCGTGGGCTTGGGCCAGGGCACACCCTCTATGACGACGAGGCGGAGCGAATCGCCGGGGACGTCCACACCGTCGCGCAGGGCATCGGTGCCGAGCAGCGAAGCGCGGGGATCGTCGCGGAAGATGTCGACCAGCGTGCCGGTGTCCATCGGATCGACATGCTGCGCGAACAGCGGCAGCCCTGCGCGGGCGAGGCGGTCTGCAATGCGGGCATGGACGGCGCGCAGGCGGCGGATCGCGGTGAACAGGCCGAGGGTGCCGCCCTGCGCGGCCTCGATCAAGCGGGCATAGGCGCCGGACATGGCGGCGATGTCGCCGCGCTTGATGTCGGTGACGATCAGCACCTGCGCTTGTGCGGCATAGTCGAAAGGGCTGGTCGCCTCGAACCGGGCGGCGGGGCGGGGGAGGTGGAGCGTGCCGCTTCGCGCTTCGGCCATGTCCCACCCGCCGCCGCCCTTCAGCGTGGCGGAAGTGACGATGACCCCATGGGCGGGCTTAAGAACGGTCTGCGCCAGCGGCTTGGTGGGATCGAGCCAGTGACGGTGAATGCCGATATCGTACTCGCGGCCTTCATAGCGGTCGACGGCGAGCCAATCGACAAAATCGGGATCGGCCGGACCGCCGATGCGCGAGAGCAGGGCCAGCCACGCCGCCACCAGATCGCAGCGCCAGCCTAACGAGGCGATGGCGCCTTCGATGCGCGCGCGGGCTTGTCCGTCGAGCCAGTCGGGCGGGTCTTCGATCACCGCCTGCAGCCGCTTGCCGAGATGGGTGAGGGGGCGGAGCAGGGCGTCCAATGCTTCGGCGGCGGACTGCGCGGCCTCAACCAGCGCGCCGTCGGGTTCGGCGAGTTCCGTTTCGAGGCCATAGCCCGCGTCGGCATCCTTGCCGCTTTCGGCGGCGCGCGCGTAGACGGTTCCGCGGGCGGCGGCGAGCAGCGCTTCGACGGGCCCGAAAGGATCGCCCGCGACGATCCGCTTCAGCCATTCGTCGCTGGGTAGCGCCTGCGCGGCATGGCGCGCGGCCTCGATGGCGAGACCGCCTTCCGCGTCGTAGCTTGCGACGTCGGAAAGGCGCGCGGCAAGGCCGCGGCGGCGGCCGCGCGACGTGCCTTCCGGGCCGATTACCCAGCGGCGCAGTTCTATGGCTTCCTGCCCCGAAAGCAGTGCGGAGAAGGTCGAGTCGGCGGCGTCGAACAGGTGGTGGCCTTCGTCGAAGACGATACGGCTGGGCTGATTGCCCGCTTCGCGTCCGCGTGCCGCATTTATCATGACGAGCGCGTGATTGGCGATGACGATGTCGGCGTCGGCGGAGGCGCGAGCGGCGCGCTCTATGAAGCATTTGCGGTAGTGCGGGCAGCCTGCATAGATGCATTCACCGCGCCTGTCGGTCAGCGCGGTCGAGCCGTTGCGGCGGAACAATGTGGGCAGCCAGCCGGGCAAGTCGCCGCCGACCATGTCGCCATCCTTGGTGAAGGCAGCCCAGCGCGCGACCAGTTGCGCGAGCACGGCGGCACGGCCTGCGAAGCCGCCTTGCAGGGCGTCTTCGAGGTTCAGGAGGCAGAGATAATTCTCACGGCCCTTGCGGACGACGACGCGCTGTTTGCGGGTTTCGGGATCGGGGAAGAGGCGCAGGGTTTCCCGGTCGAGCTGGCGTTGCAGCGCCTTGGTGTAAGTCGATATCCAGACCGCGCCGTTCGCCTCCGCTGCCCAGAGCGAGGCGGGGGCGAGATAGCCCAGTGTCTTGCCGATGCCAGTGCCGGCTTCGGCGAGCAGCATGTTGGGCTGGTCGCGCATCGCGCGGGGCGCGAAACTGGCGGCGGCGTTCTCGGCATAGGCGCGCTGGCCGGGGCGTGCTTCCGCCCCTGAACCCGTGAGCATGTCGAGACGGTCGAGCACCTTGTCGCCATTGAGGCTGATGGTGCGGGGTGCAGGGCGGGCGGCGGTCTCCTCCCATTCGGGCAGCTTGCTGAACAGCCAGCGCTCCGCCTGTTTGGGCGTTGCGAGATGCGGCATCACCAATTGCGCCCATGGCCAACGCAGGCGGTAGAGCGATTGCGCCGATGTCCATGCACCCTCGCGCTCTGGCCAGTCGGGGGCAGTAAGCTGTGCGATCAGGCGGTCGGCTATCGCGTGGCAGAGCGCGGGGATGTCGGCCTCGGTTGCGGGAGCTTGCAGGTCGAGCGCTTCGGCGAGACCCTTTGCCGTCGGCACGACGAAACGGGCGGGGTGGACGAATGCCCATAGCTCCAGCACGTCGAGACCGTTAAGATCGGGATAGCCCAGGCGCTGCCCTGCGAGCGGCGCGTTCAGCAGGATGACTGGCGTTTCGGCGGCGCGGCTGACTGCCTCGCCCTTTGAAAGCCCCCGCGTCTCGCCATTTTCGCGCAGCCAGATGCCGCCGTGGCTGGCGTGCAGGGCGGGAAATAGTTGCGAGGAGGGAAGCGGCGTAGGGGTCACTGCGCCTTATCTAGGGCAGCGGGAACAAAGGGGAAACCTGTTTTATGGCAAATGTGTGAGGAAAGCGACGAGCGGCCTTATCGCGCGCGGCGTCCGAAGCCCGCGAAGGCGAGGGCAGGCGCGCCTTCGGGGAGGCTGGCGGGGGGCATGCCGCGGCGATGAGCGCGGGATTGGGCGTTTTCGAACGCGACGAATAGCGGGCCTTCGGTGAGGAGGAAGGGGAAGCGGACGCCCATGCAGTCTTCTTCCTTGACCCACATCACCTTGGCGTAGGTGGTGTAGCCTTCGCAATCGAGCTGGAACGTCGTGCCTTTGGGAAGGACGCTGCCCTGCACCTGCGCGCCGCTGGGGCTGAGGTTGATGACCGTCGCCGGTTTCGAATCCAGCACTGTCGTGATCGTGACGGGGATGTCCACCGCTACGCGCACTCTGCCGCGTTTTGCCTGCATGGCAAGGCTCCTTCAAGGACTCGGGATAATTGATCCTGGTTAAGGAAATGCGCATGACGTTTGCGACTATGGTCTAAAATCAGAGGGATGCACGATCGAGTAGTCGAGGACGCCCCGATTTTTGAAAAGGGCTTAAAGACGCGGGCAAGTGCAGCTAAGGGGAGCGGTCTCTTATTTGTCCACGGAATGTCCATGACCGAACCGCTTTCCCTGCGCGATGCTGCGCTTGCCTCCAAGGCTTGGCCCTATGAAGAGGCGCGCAAGCTGCTGAAGCGCTATCCGAATGGCGCGCCGGAGAAGGGCTATGTGCTGTTCGAGACGGGCTATGGGCCTTCGGGACTGCCGCACATCGGGACGTTCAACGAAGTGCTGCGCACGACGATGGTGCGCAATGCTTTCCATGCGCTGTCGGACATTCCGACGCGGCTGATCGCGTTTAGCGACGACATGGATGGCTTGCGCAAGGTGCCGGATAATGTGCCCAACGGCGACATGCTGCGCGAACATCTCGGCAAGCCATTGACGCAAATCCCCGATCCTTTCGGGAAATTCGAGAGCTTCGCGCATCATAACAATGCGATGTTGCGGGATTTTCTCGATCGTTTTGGCTTTGAATATGAGTTCGCGTCGTCCACCGACTATTATCGCGGCGGCAAGTTCGACGACGCGTTGCGCAATGTGCTGCGCCATTATCAGGCGATCATGGACATCATGCTGCCGACGCTGCGGAAGGAACGGCAACTCACCTATTCGCCGATCCTGCCGATCAGCCCCAAGAGCGGGATCGTGTTGCAGGTGCCGGTCTTGGTGGTCGATGCGGAGGCGGGGATCATCCGCTTTGTCGACGAGGGCGAGACGATCGAGCAGTCGATCCTGTCGGGCGGCGCGAAGTTGCAGTGGAAAGTCGATTGGGCGATGCGCTGGGTGGCGCTGGGCGTCGATTATGAGATGGCGGGCAAGGATCTGATCGATTCGGTCACGCAAAGTTCGAAGATCGCCCGTGCGCTGGGCGCGCGTCCGCCGGAGGGCTTCAATTACGAGATGTTTCTCGACGAGAATGGCGAGAAGATCTCCAAATCTAAGGGCAATGGCCTCAGTCTGGAGCAATGGCTGACTTATGGGCCGCAGGAGAGCCTGGCGTTCTATGCCTATCGTGAGCCGAAGAAGGCCAAGTCGCTGCACATGGGCGTGATCCCACGCGCGGTTGACGAATATTGGCAGTTCCGGGGCAATTACGAAGGTCAGGCCATCGAGCAGCGGCTGGGCAATCCGGTGCATCATATCCATGACGGCGCGCCGCCCGAGGGCAAGCTGCCGGTGACGTTCGGCCTTCTGCTAAACCTCGTCGGGGTGATGGGCGATGCCAGCCGGGAGCAGGTGTGGGCCTATCTGCGCAATTATGTGCCGGATGCGACGCCGGAATCGGAACCTGATCTTGATGCACTAATCGGCCATGCGCTGGCCTATCACCGCGACTTTGTTGCGCCGACATTGAAGCGGCGGGCGCCGACCGAGAATGAGGCGGCGGCGCTGCGGCAATTGGACGCGGAACTGGCGGCGCTGCCCGAAGATGCCAGTGCAGAGGATATCCAGAATATCGTTTATGCCATTGGCAAGGATGAACATTTCGGGTTTGCCGAACTGCGCGACTGGTTCAAGGCGCTGTACCAGACGTTGCTGGGTGCGGATCAGGGGCCGCGCATGGGCAGTTTCATCAAGCTGTATGGGATCGCCAACAGCCGCAAGCTGATCGGGGAAGCCCTCTACGTCTGATTACCGACGGCGGAACCTTATTGACCGTGTCTTGTTCTCGCTCACGGTCCACCCCCTTTCGGACTGATGATCGTCACCTCCCCCGATGGTCATCGGCCGCGCTGCTCCCGCGACGGAGCGCGCGGCCACCGGTCGGTCGCTAGGCTATTGGCTACTGCCCATCATCGACGCAAAAGCCCCCGTGCTTTCGGCACGGGGGCTTTCGTCATTGTGTCGTTTAACGCTTACCAGAAGAAGCGGTTATAGACTTGTACCACGCGACCGCTGCGGGGGTTGATCAGCAGCACATCGTCATAGTGACGGACGTAGCGCAGGCCGCGGCCGGGATTAGGCAGGCGATAGCGGTACGGATCGTTTATGTAATAGCGCGACCCATAATAGTTGCTCGAAATCCGTGCGCCGGGCCGCCATTGCTGTTGACGGAAGGGTGCGCGGAAGTTGCCGCGGGCGTAGACTTCACGATGACTTTGGCGATAGTCGCGCCAGTCCTCCCGCACTTCGCGGCGAGCGTCGCGCACGTCACGGCGCTCTTCCCGAACGTCGCGGCGGCTGCCGTAGCGCTGGGCGTCACGAAGCTCGCGCTGCTCTTCGCGCAGGTCGCGCTGGCTGCGGCGGACTTCGCCGGCGGACTGCGCCGATGCCGTCGCGGGGATCGCGGTGGCGGCCAGCAGGGCCGTGATGATGAACTTACGCATGTCGTCTCTCCATTCACAAATGGGGCGTTTGATCCTGCCGGTGCAGGGTGCCTTTCGAAAGGAGGCACGCCCTGCATCAACAACGCCTTTATTGCGGATTCGTTCTGAACGACGTGAGAATGACGGCGTCAGGAATCAGAAAGGCTTGGTAATAAAGTGTAACGGGAGAGGCGTGCTTGCTGCGCCTTTAGCTCTTATGCCCTCCTATCCGTTCGCCCTGAGCGAAGTCGAAGGGTTATGCCGAGCCGCAGGCGAGGTATTCTTCGCTTCGCTCAGCAGGAGGCTTCGACTTCGCTCAGCCCGAACGGAATTGGGAGTGGTTTCAAGCTCCGCCAGCCTAGCCAGCCTAGCCAGCGTTTCCCGGCGTCCAGGGGCGTTCGCGATACCATTTGGTGACGACATATTTGGTGCCGCTGATGACCGGCTTGGCCGCATGGAGGCTTGCCTTTTCGGGAGCGCCGTTGCGGTCCATGTTGTTCCAGATGAGGATCATACCTTCCTTGGGCGGCACCATGAATTCGCACATCGGGAAATGGGTCTCGCCGCCTTCCGCCACGTCGCTCAAGTAGATCATCGCGGTCCAGCTCCGCTGCCCGCCCGAGCGGAGCATGGCGGGCCAGTAATTGGCGGTTACGGGGAAATAATCGCAATGGACCTTATATTGCTGCCCGGCGGTGTAGCGTTGCCCTTGCAGCGTTTCGCCGTGGCTGGCGTCTATGCCGAGCAGCGCACTGATGCGATCGCTGATGCCGCTGACGAGCGGGGTCCAGGGGTTGAGGTTGCAGCTATGGCTGGTGCGATAATCGGCATTGGCGCTGCCGGAGAACAGCGTGGACGGCTGCGCGTCGGCATCGATAAGGTCGCGCATCGCGGCGCATTCCTGCGGGGAGAGGAATGCCTGCCTACCATAGATGTCGAGCTTTTCGCTGGCTATGCGGCTGACCATCGGGTTGCGGTCCAGGCGCTTGCGGACGCGCGCGCCGATCTCCGCGCGGAGCGGGGAAGCGGTGCCGCCATCGTCTATGACATCGTTCTGCATGCGCTTTTCCTGCCAGCCGGTTGCGTGCCGGACAAGATCACAGATCATAAAAAAGACCCGGAACGTCGCCGCTCCGGGTCTAGTTGGTCTTCCTGAAGGCCAGTTCAGGAACTCATGTGCGGATCAGTAGAAGAAGCCGTTGATCACATCGACGACATAGCCGTCGCGGGTATCCACCAGCAGCGCGTCGTCATAATAACGGATCCACCGCATCGATCCGTAGGCGGGCGGCAGGCGATAGCGATAGGGATCGTCCAGCCAGTAATTGTTCGAATAAAGCAGGCTATCAAGGAAGATCCCGACCGAATACTGCCGGTAGCCATAGTTCCATCCGCGCGGCGCATAATAGCGGCCGGGGCGATAGATCTGCCCGTAATTGCGGCGGTAGCTCTGCCAGTCATAGCGGCGGTCATTGCGCCAGCCATTGTCCCAGCGGCGCTGGTTCGCCCAGCGTTCACGGTTGTCGAGGCGGTTGCGACCATCGTAGCGCCGGACGGCATAATCGCCGTTGCTATAGTTCCGGTTACGATCGTCATAGCGACGATTGTCACCGCGGACATCGTTACCGCCGCGATTATCGCGCCAGTTCTGGTTCGGGCCATCGCGGCGTCCGTCCTGGCGATCGTTGCGATCGTTGCGCCAGTCACGGCGGCCCTCGGCGCGCTGACCCCAGTCGCCGTTGCGAGCGTCGCGTGTCACATCTCGTTGCTGCTGACGATTTTGCTGCCAGTCTTGCCTCTGGTCCTGACGTGCATCGCGCCGATCGCGCTGCCAGTCACCGCGCTGCTGCGGTGCGACCTGCTGCTGCTGGGCCACCTGGGGGCGAACGACTTGTGCGCCGGCAGTGGCATCGCCGCGACCGCGCCAGTTGCGGCCTTCCGCGTTGCCGCCGATCTGCGCGCGCGCCTCGGAACGCTGCTGCTGGCGTTGTTCGCCGCCATTGCCGCGTCCGCGCCAGCCGTTGTTGTCGCCCTGCTGTGCGAATGCCGGAACCGCCGCGCCGAGCGCCGTTGCGGTCATCAGGCCAGCGAGCATCATTGTTCTTATCGTCATCGCCTTCGTCCTCAAGCGGGGCCGGTTCGACCCCTTGTGCACTGCTTATGGACCTTGCGCGATGTCGCGATGCTGAATTGATGTGACAGCATTGCGAAAGAAATGGGGCGAGTGGTCAGGGCGCTCGCAAGGAGGGGACTACACGGGCGGCGTCCTTCAACGCGACGCCGGAGGGAGGTGCGGCAGCGACCTGTTCCTCGCCGCGCTGGATGCGGCCCGCGCGCTTGATGGCTTCGCGGATGCGGGGATAGGTGCCGCAGCGGCACAGGTTGGTGATCGCGGCGTCGATGTCCGCGTCGCTCGGATCATTATTCCGCTTGAGCAGGACCGAGGCGGCCATGATCATGCCGGGAATGCAGAAGCCGCATTGGGGCACGTTTTCGGCGACGAATGCCTGCTGCACCGGGTTGCTGCGGTCAGGCGAGAGCGCCTCTATCGTGGTGACGAAGCGCCCCTCGGCCTGCGCGATGGTGATCTGGCAGGAGCGGATCGCTTCGCCGTCTATGTCGACGGTGCACGCGCCACAATCGCCGGTGCCGCAGCCATATTTGGTGCCGGTAAGGTTCGACGCGTCGCGTAGCGCCCAGAGCAAGGGCGTGTCCGGGTCCATGCGATAGCGGACGGGGCGGTCGTTGACGGTGAAGCTGGTCATCGGGCGCGACCTTATCGCAGGCCCGCGATTTCAGGAACCCTGCGTTTCGCGTTATGCGCTTGATCGCGCGAAAGGAAACGCGATGTTGGCGGCATGAGCAAACAACCCACGCTTTTCGTGCCGCATGGCGGCGGTCCCTGCTTCTTCATGAACCCGGATGGCCCGCCCGATCCGATGTGGCGGCCCATGGAGGCGTATCTTCAGGGGATCGCGGGGTCGCTGCCCGAGCGGCCCAAGGCGATACTGCTGATTTCGGGCCATTGGGAGGAGCCGGGCTTCACCGTGCATGGCGGCGAGCAGCCGGAGTTGCTCTACGACTATTACGGGTTTCCGCCGCATACCTATGCATTGCGTTGGGACGCGCCGGGTTCGCCGAAACTGGCGGGGCGCGTCGCTGCGTTGCTTGAGGGCGCCGGGTTCCCGGTGAGCGAGGAGCAGGCGCGGGGTTGGGATCATGGCGTGTTCGTGCCGATGAAGGTCGCCTTTCCGGACGCCGATATTCCATTGGTGCAATTGTCCCTGCGTGCGGACCTGGATCCGGCGGATCATATCCGGGTGGGGCGGGCGCTGGAGCCGCTACGCGAGGAAGGCGTGCTGATCGTCGGATCGGGCATGAGCTTCCACAATATGCGGGCGCGCGGGCCGGAGGTGACGGCACCGTCCGCCGCCTGGGACGATGCGCTGTGCGAGGCTGTGACCGATGCCGATCCGGATCGCCGGGCCGCCCGAGTGGCGGACTGGCCGGGCCTCACCAATGGCCGCTATGCCCATCCGCGTGAGGAGCATCTGTTGCCGCTGATGGTGGCATTGGGCGCGGGCGGTGATGACGCTGCGGTGCTGGATCATCGCAGTGTCGTGCTGGGCTGGACGGTGTCGGGCTATCGCTTCGGTTAGGGCGTCATCCCGACCCCTCAATGCTTCCAGTCGGTCTCGTCGCGTTCCAGCAGCCGGACCATCGCCGCGAACTCCGCCGCGCCTTCGCCGCCGGGAAGCTGAACGCCCGCCAGGTCGCGCTGATGCACGGCGATCACTTCGTCGGAAATGACAGACGCAAGGCCCGCCGCGCCAGTCGCCACCTGAATCTCGCAGGCGCGTTGCAGCGCCCAATGGCGAACGAAGGCGGCGGGCAGCGTGTTGCCCATCACCAGCGTGCCGTGATTGCGCAATATCATCGTGCGCTTGTCGCCCAGGCTCTCGATCAACCGTTCGCCTTCGTCGGCGCGGAGCGTGATGCCTTCGAAATCATGATAGGCGATCTGGCCATAGAAGGCGGCGGCGTAGAAATTGATGGGCAATAAGCCATCGAGAGTGGAGGCGACCGCCATGCCCGCCGTCGTATGCGTGTGGATGATGCAATGCGCGTCGGGCAGGTGGCGATGGAAGACGCTGTGCTGCGTGAAACCAGCCTTGTTCACCGGATAGCGGCTGCCGTCTAGCACATTGCCATCGATGTCAATCTTGACCAGATTGGAGGCGTGGACCTCGCTGAAATGCAATCCATAGGGGTTGATGAGGAATGCGTCGTCTTCACCGGGCACGCGCAGCGTGATGTGGTTGTAGATCAGTTCGTCCCAACCCTGCCGCGCGAAGATCCGGTAACAGGCAGCAAGCTGTTGACGGGCCATCCATTCAGCGTCAGACATGGTAATCGGTTGAGCGGTGGGGGCCGTCGCCATCATGACCTTATCCTTAAGTGTGCGGGCGCGGTAAACCACGGCACCCCGGTCCCTGTCGATAGTGATCGGGCCAGTGCGACGTATACCACGGTTTAGTTACTGTTTTCCGAGCGACATATTTTTGCCCCGGGGTTGAATTAAAGCGACTCTGCTGGTAACGCGCCTGCCACACGGCGCAGACCCGCTCTGCGGCGACCCCTTATTATTGCTTACGGCCGGCCCGGTGGGGCATGGGAATGCCCCGGCGGTTCGACTGTTGTTCGATTGGAGACTGAAGGCCTTATGCAAATCATCGTTCGCGATAACAATGTCGACCAGGCACTGCGCGCACTCAAGAAGAAGCTGCAGCGCGAAGGTGTGTATCGCGAGATGAAGCTGCGCCGTCACTACGAGAAGCCATCGGAAAAGCGCGCCCGTGAAAAGGCTGCCGCTGTTCGTCGTGCCCGCAAGATGGATCGCAAGCGTGCGGAGCGTGACGGCGTTCGGTAAGAACGACGTTTGACGCATCCGCTGCGGGTTGCCGATGTGGCCATCCGCGGCACGCTGTTTTCCAACTCTGCAAGCATAAGGCACTGGCCCCATGTCCACTACCGCCGTTCCGCTCCGTCCCGTCGCCAAGGGTTCCTTGACGAAGCTGTGGATCGGGATCGCAGCTTTGGTGCTGGGTGCTGGAGCCTTGGCCTATGCAGGCACGGGTTCGGCTGAATCGCTGGGCTTTGAAGTGCTGAAAGCCGGGACGGGCGTCAGCCCGACCGTCAGCGACGTGGTGCTGGTGTCCTATGTCGGCAAGCTGAAGGACGGTACGGTCTTCGACCAGAACCAGCAGGCCGCTTTGCCGGTCGACGGGTTGGTGCCCGGCTTCACCCAGGCGCTGCTGAAGATGCAGAAGGGCGGCAAGTACCACATCAGCATCCCACCGCAGCTTGGCTATGGCGCGGAAGCGAAGGGGCCGATCCCGGCCAACTCCACGCTGGAATTCGACGTGACGCTGCTTGATTTCAAGTCGCGCGCGGAGATCGAGGCGATGCAGCGCCAGATGCAGATGATGCAGGGCGGGGCGCCGGGTGGGGGCATGCCGGGTGGTCCTGGTGGCGCACCGATGCCGGGCGCTCCGGAAGCTGGGCCGCCGCCATCGGGGCAGTAAGCCACGACCTTACGAGGTTGAACGAAATACGGACCGCGTTCCTGAGCTTCAGGGGCGCGGTTTTGTTTTGGGGTGGATGAGCGATTTGGGTAGATTTCGGAACTTCCGCTATCGGATCATAAGTTGCTATAGCTGCCCACCCGAGTTTCTCATCGAGGCAAGCGTGAGGATAATAATCGCAGCAGCAGTGATGCTCTCAGCATTCGTCGTCGCTCCGGCGAACGCTGGCGATATTGTGGGTCCGGGACGGTTCTGCGGCTATTCGCCGATTATCGATCTACGAGATGATGAGAAAGTCACTACTTTGGAAGGTGGGATACACGGAGGCAGCTTCCGCTGGGAAGGTGCTTTCGGAACCCTTGAAGTCCATGGAATAGCTTGGGCCAGTCGCCCGAAAGGTCGGATTGTCAAAGCTCGCTCGTCCAATGGTCCCGCGCGATTTGCACAAAAGCGGGTGGATCGCCTCTACCAAATAGCAATCTGGAATGGCGAACACGGCGCGGCCTATTTCAAATCGCCAAATCCGTTTACCCAGCCTCAGTTGGACGCAATTAATCGGGTGGAGCTATTTGAAGAGGGGCAGACCCCGTCCAACTGCAGATGGCGTACTATCTTTTCTTGAGAATAGCCCACAACTGGGGCAAGTTCTGGTTGCAGTTTCATTCGGCACGAACGGCAACAAATGGTCGTTATTGGGCCACCTGCTGGTAGTCGATTGTGACCCCATTTAAATCGGTCGCCTGCTCAAAAACGCGCGACTTTGACGCATAGCGGATCAAAAGGCGATCTGGCGCGACCCATCGCATATCTGCCCACGGCCCCTGCGATTCGCCCACAGCGGCGACACCGTGATTATCATCTGCACGAAAGGCTTTCCCACCGCCAGCGGGTGTTTCGCCATTATCGAGAACAGAGATTTGGGTCGAATATCCTGTCGTTGCTCCACAGTCGCGCTGAAACATGACCGCCTCGCGCTGGCCGTCAGGGGAGGCCACCCTAGCCGCAACGCTATTTTCGCATGTGTCTGAGCAGCCGGTAGACCCAAGGAAAAGAATGACTGAGGCTGAGGCTTTGAGCATAGCCCGATCATGTCTGCTTTTGGGAAATGCGACAAGCACGTGCAACGGCAATTTCTGGTCGATAGCCATTCGGCAGCTTGATCCCGGTCCGGTCCGCCGCTCTGCTCGGCGCGGTGGATGGCTGGGTGGTGGTTTACGGCGAAGCGCGATGAGCCTTTATTGCGTCGCCACGACCGCTTGCGGCTGGCTGCATTTGTCGGTCTTGGCTGCCCCGTTGCTGGTCAGCATCGAGGCGATGAGGAAGCCGCCGATGATGAGCACGAGGAACAGGGCGGAGAGCCAGGCCAGATATTTCTCGATGAACGCCTTGATCGGGCGGCCGAATTTCCAGAACAGGAAGCCGACCAGCATGAACTGAAACGCGCGGGACAGGACGCTGGCCCAGATGAAGGTGAACAGCGGCAGGCCGACAAAGCCCGCCGTGATGGTGATGAGCTTGAACGGGATCGGCGTTGCGCCCTTGATGAGGATGATCTCCGCGCCGTATTCGCGCAGATAGCATTGCGCGGCAGGAAAGCTCTTGGCGAGGCCCAGCGTGTCGAGCAGCGCATGGCCGAACATCGCGAAGAAGAAGTGCCCGATGGCATAGCCGAGCAGCCCGCCCAGCACCGACGCCAGGGTGCAGATGAAGCCGTAGCGGAGCGCTTTTTCCGGCTTGGCAAGGCACATGAGACCCAGCAGCGGATGCGGCGGAATGGGAAAAAAGCTCGATTCCATGAAGGAGACGGCGAACAGCCACCGTTCGGCATGGCGGTGCGCGGCCTTGGCCAGCGTCCATTGATAGAGGCGGTTCAGCATGTTGCGCTGCGGTAGCGGGTTTGCCGGGCGTAGGCTAGGGGGCATGAGGACGGGCAGGCGAATGCATTATGCCTCATTATGTCATTCCCATGGACAGGAAAGCCCGTGTACGAGAGGCGCGTCCGACAACGGAAATCCGGAGAGAGAGACGATGATCCTGTATGGCATGCGACCGTCACCCTACGTGCGCAAGGCGCTGTTCTTCGCGGCGGAGAAGGGCATCGAAGTGGAAGTGAAGGGCGCTGGCTTCGGCAGAGGCGGAGATGCCTTTGCGGCGGCGTCTCCGTTCGGCAAGATGCCCGCGCTGGTGGATGGCGACTTCGGCATCAGCGACAGCAGCGCGATCATCCATTACTGGGAGGCGCTGCGTCCAGAGCCGAACATGATCCCGACCGATCCGAAAGCGCGGGCGCGGACGATCTGGTTCGAAGAGTTCGCCGATACGATCCTGTTCGAGACCGGCAGGAAGATGTTCTTCAATCGCATCGTCGCGCCGAAATTCATGAAGATCGAGGGCGACATGGCGGCGGCGGATGCAGCGGAGCGCGACGAGTTGCCGCAGTCGCTGGCATATCTGGAAAATGTGATACCGGACAGCGGCTTCCTGGTGGAGGATCGCATGACGCTGGCCGACGTCGCGGTGGCCTCGCCGCTCATTAACCTTGCCTATTGCAGCACTGCGATGGAGGCGTATCCGCGCATCTGCCAGTGGATCGGCGACATCAAGAAGCGGCCCACGATTGCGGCAGTGCTGGAGGACGAGCGGCCGATGATCGAAGGCATGGCGGAGCGGCCGGAGGCGGTGATTTAGTCCTGCCTACACCTACGCTCACTGCGCCGCTGCCACCTCGCCGGCGGCGGCGTCGCCCGATGGATTATGTTTTGCGAGGAAGGTTTCCAGCGCGGTCAGGAGTGTGATCCGGTCGGGCTGGCGCGTGAAATAGTGATCGGCGAGCGGGACAGGAACATATTCCACCTGCTTGCCCGCGCCCTGCATCCGGGCGAACATCCGGCTTGATTGGGAGACATCGACCGTCACGTCCCGTTTGCCATGGATCAGCAGCAGGGGCGTCTTGATACGGTCCACGGCGTTAATGGGCGAAACTGCTTCGAAATTCGGAGTCATGCGGCCCCAGTCATCCTTGAACTTGCCGCCCATCAGGTTGTTGCCGAAGTCGTTGACTTCGCGGCGCAGGCTGGCGACGCCCGCGATCGAGATGGCGCAGCGATAGCGCTCAGGCTCCTTGGCGATGCCCCACATCGCCGCATATCCGCCGTAGGACGCGCCGACGATGCAGGTGCGCCTCGGATCGGCGATGCCTTCCTTGACGGCCCATTGCACTGCGTCGGTCACATCGTCCTGCATGGCAAGGCCCATCTCGCCCTCTCCCTTGCGCAGGAATTCAGTGCCGTAGCCCGTCGAGCCGCGGAAGTTGGGCTGCAACACGGCATACCCGCGATTGGCGAGAAACTGCGCGATATAGTCATAGTTCAGCGCATCGCGCGCCCACGGACCGCCGTGGGGCATGACGATGAAGGGCAGGGCGCGCGGATCGAGGCCGGTCGGAAGCGTCAATATGCCCTCTATCTCCAGACCGTCACGCGCCTTGTAACGAATGGCTTTCACGGGCGCGAGCCGGCGGCTGCGAACATCCTGATTCACGTCGGCGATCTTGTTCAGCACACCGACGTTCATGCTGAAATAGTAGAGCGAACCCGGCATGTCCGGGCCGCCCACCTGAACCAGCATCATGCTGCGATCCTTGCTGAAGCTGACGATGCGGGCGCGCTTGCCGGGAACCGACTTGTCGAACAGCGCTTGCAATTCGGCGAGCGCGGGGTCGATCCAGTGCACGCTGTTGTTCAGATCCGTCGTCGCGACGCCGAGCAGCGTGGCGCCATCATCCGAAAGCAGCGGAGAGGCCACTTCCATCGAACTGTCGTCGGGCATGGTGAAGACCGTCCGCACGTCCTTCTGCGTCAGCAGGTCCGTTTCGTATATGCCGCTGCGGCCACGATCGTCATCGTGCATGACCAGCGCATGTGAGCCGCCGGGCAGGAACAGGAACGGCCATTGCAGAGTCTCGCGCTTGCGGCTGTCGGCTGAATCTATGATCTGGAAGGCGTCGCCCGCCGCGTCACGATAAAGCAGTTTGAAAGTGCGGTTCCGGTCGTTGTAGGCCAAGCCTGAACGGATGCGGCCGGTGATGTCGGCAGACCAGTCGTGCACGCCTTCGCGTCCCAAGACTACCCGGCTCTTGCGGCCCGTGGCGGTGTCGACGCGGTACACGGAGGGCCAGAAGTCCGGCCCGAAATAAATGGAGTTCTGTGCGGCGACCAGGATATCCGGACTGCCGTCCGACGCGACCCATAATACATCGGACGCGTTTTGCCCTTTCAAATCCCAGAGCAGCCTGGTTGGTTTGCCGGTCTTCACGTCCATGCTGATGAGGCGCGAGACGTACCACCGGTCGGCGTTCATCGGGATCAGCGCGGTAAGGCCGATGATGATCCGATCATCGTTCACCCAGCGTATCCACTGCACCTGCGTTCCCTCGGGGATGCCGATGGTCATCGGCCCGCCTTTGGCGAACAGGTTCATGAGGCCGATGACCTGGCTTTCCCTTGCCCCGAACAGTCCCGCAATCATCTGTCCATTCGGCGAAAGGACGGGCATTTCGAGGAATGGCAGCTTGGCGAAAGCGGCAACGGGTAGCTTGCCCAGCGATGGCGCTGGTTTGGGAGGTGGCGCCGCGGCTTGCGCTGGAGCGTCTACGTTCGAACCCTGATCCGCCCATGCAG
Organism: Sphingobium sp. SCG-1; assembly: GCF_002953135.1. NCBI lineage: Bacteria > Pseudomonadati > Pseudomonadota > Alphaproteobacteria > Sphingomonadales > Sphingobiaceae > Sphingobium > Sphingobium sp. SCG-1. The sequence goes on along the minus strand of NZ_CP026372.1, from coordinate 3,299,556 downwards.
GCGCGAAGCCATGGATTGCGGCGAGCATTGCCACCGCAAGACGCCAGAAAGACACTGTTTTCAACGGCAGCCCCCACTGCATGTTCTCTCGCCGCCCCCCGGCGAGCCCCCGACGGCGGAGCGGCATTGCCGTTCGTCGTCTGGCCGATGGATAGCGTGATCGACCCAATGCGCAAGTGAGAACGACCACCGTCCTCCTGGCGACGATATGTGTCCGGTATTTCTAAACTTACTCTTAAACCCGTCGTCCTTATGCCTGTCAGTTCACGGAAAAATAGCCGAAAGCTAGTAGGTTAGCCGGAGATGACAGCGCGAGAGGACAGGCTATGGAGAAGATAAAGGTTCTGGTGGTTGATGACTCGCTGACCATCCGGGCGATGTTCGAGGAGATACTGGGCAAGGAGCCCGCGTTCCTGTGCGTGGGGACGGCTTCGAACGCGGAGGAGGCAGTGGAGAAGGTGCACAAGACCTTGCCCGATGTCGTCGCTCTGGACATCGCCATGCCGGGGACAGGCGGCATTGCGTTGCTGGACGAATTGAAGGGGTTTTGGCACGAGACCGCTTATGTGATGGTGTCGAGCAGCGCGACGCACGACGCGCCGATCTGCACCGAAGCGTTCGAGCATGGGGCGTTCGCCTGTTTCGACAAATCCCATCTGATCGCCGACAAGCGCAGCCTCGTCCGACTGCTGAAGGAAGCGGCGAAGGGGAAAGCCAGCCGCGCGGCGCATCGCGACGATGGGACGACTTTGCCGCATTGATCCGGTGTGATCGTTCAAACCACCCACATCACCACCAGCGCCATGGCGCATAGGGCAGTGACGGCGACCGTCAGCCAGCCTAGCGCGTTAGTCAAGATGCTGTTGGTGCGGGCGCCCACTACCTTTCGGCTGTTGGTGAGGCGCATCATCAGGAACAGGAGCGGGGGGACGAGGAAGCCCTGGACTATGCCGGACCAGACGAGGGCGCGCATCGGGTTGAAGCCTAGGAAGTTCAAGGCGACGGCTATGGCCGTTACCGCCGCTATAATGCCGTAGAAGAGGCGGTTCTGCGTCGGTGCGTCGTGGAGGCTGCCTTCGCGGCCTAAACCCTGGGTCATGTCGTAGGCTGCGCCTGTCGTCATTACCGGGATGGCGAGGAAGCCGACGCCGACTATGCCCGCCGCGAAGAGATATTTGGCGGCGGGGCCTGCGAGGGGTTCCAGTGCGGCGGCGGCCTGCGCGGCGCTCTCGATCTGGGTCTGGCCTGCGGGATGCAGGGTGAGGCCAGTCGAGAGGATGATGAAATAGAGGATGATGTTCGAGAAGATCATGCCGGTCAGCACGTCACGGCTGGTGGCCTTCATCTCGCGGCGGGAGGCGCCCTTGCGTTGGGTCAGGCGGCGGCGGCCGATGGCGATCTGCTCCTCGACTTCCTGGTTCGATTGCCAGCTATAGACATAGGCGGAGAGCGACGTGCCGATGCAGGCGACGGTGAGCGATAGGAACTCCGCATTGAACTGAAGGCGGGGGATGAAGGTGGCGCGCAGGACTTCGAGCGGGTCGGGGCGGGACATCACGGCAGCGGCGACATAGGCGAACAGGATCAGCGCCAGCCAGCGGAAGATGCGGCGGATGAGGCTGTATGAGCCGAAATACTGGATAGTGAAGATGACGGTCGAAACGGCCACTACGATGACCGGGATCGGCAGCGGCACGAACAATTGCAGCGCCGCGCCGACGCCGCCCAAGTCCGCCGCCGCCTCTATGATATTGCCCGCGAAGGCGAGGCTGACCATCGGCACCAGCACCCATTTGGGGAACTGATCGCGGATGCAGGCAAACAGGCCCTTGCCATAGACCTGCCCGATCTTCGCCGAGAGATAGACGACGACATACATCATCGGCAGCAGCACGGGGGCGATCCAGAGGAAGCCCAGGCCGAAGCGCGCCCCTGCGCTGGCGTAGGTGCCGATGGCGGAAGGATCGTCATCCGCCGCGCCGGTAACGATGCCCGCACCGAAGCGCTGTAGGAGAGTGGCGGGTGGTGGCGGGGCGTGAACCTGCGTGTTGGATTCCAGCGGTTCGCGGATCGGGTTCGTCACCAAGCCTCCCTGTGTTCTCAAGCGGTTGAAAACGTCCTGGGTCGCGGAGTGGTTCGGATGAGCGGCGATTACCTATGTGAGCGCTATGGTCGGTTGTGCCCAAGGCCAAGTGCGGCTGCCGCGCGCATGTCGTCAGGACAGTGCCAAGAAAAAGGCCACCCGATCATCGCCGGAGTGGCCTTTTCTAAAATCCTACCAGGCAGGATAGGGTAAAACTGTGCACTAGCACTCAGGCAAAAAGCACAGAGTAGAAAGTGAGCATCTGGGTTGCGACCGCAACCATCAACGCGACGCCCTGAACTGTGTAACGCATAACTGTTTCCTGCAATCATTGTTGTTTTTATGCCATTGGCGAACCGGCCTATGATCCTGACCTTCGCTATTCGCAATCGCAATGGACGCCTTCGCAGTTGCAGCAAATGCAACAGGCCGTTGCGTGAAAGCCACAAGGTGTTTCTCCGCGCGCTGCGTGCATGGCAGTTATTCAGCGCGGCTGAATGCTTGCTTTTAAAGCGTGGCGGCGAGTCAGGACTGTCGCGCCAGTATGCCGCGCGTGTGTAGGGCCGCCCTGAAGGACTGAAGAGCCATGTGGAGGCCATCGGCGCTGTAAAGCCAGCGCGCGCCGAACGGGCCGAGGAGACGGCGCAGGAGCAGCGATCCCGCCACCGCCAGCACCGACAGCATGGGAATGATCCACAGCGAGGCTTGCAGCGACATGCCGAGCATTGCTGCGACCGCCGTGTTGATGATGACCCCGTGCACCACGTAGATCGGCAGCGTGTTGCGACCGATGTAGCACAGCGCGCGTCTGATGGTTTCCGAGCGGCACAGCAGCCAGGTCGCTCCGATGGCCAGCAACAGCCCGGCAATTGAGAGCAGGAAGCCCGTGCCTGGCATATCCGCCATTCCCAGGCGAAGCCACAGCATCATGACGCCATAGGACAGCACGCCAAGAGCGAGCAGCAGCAGCGGCCTGCGCTGAATGAGAGGGAGTATCTGCCGGCCATACCACGCGCCGCCCAGAAAGAACGGTGCGTAGAGGAAGATGTTTCGGACCGCGCGCAGCGGCAAGGGAACGGAGATCATCTCCGCCACCAGCGCCAGCGCGACCAGCACGCACAGGGCGAGCGCGCCGCGCCATGGATCGAGCAGCTTTCCCAGCGTGAAGAAGATCGCCAGCATCCAGAGGAACCAGAAGCCGCTGCGGGGAAGGACGAGCATCGACACCAGCAGGCCGACGGATTGCCCCATCTCCGGTTGCCGCAGCTCTACCTGCACATACCGGCAGTAGAGCCAGAAGAGCGTCATCCAGACGACGTAGAGATAGTAATAGAAGACGACCTTCCGCTTGAGCAGTTGCTTCCAGGGAAGCGCGAGTGCACTTCCCGCGAGAATGCCCGACAGCGAGAAGAACAGCGGCATACGGATAGGCTGCGCCAGTCGGTCGAGCCGCGTGAGGAAATCCCAGGACAGATGCTCGCTGCTGGCGACGAGCTGAGCATGATGGAAGACGACGAGGAGGATGGAGATGGCTTTTGCGGCGTCGATCCAGTCAACGCGGGGTAGCTTTGCAGCCCGATGGTTCGCGATGCTGGACTCCATCGGTTTCCTTCCCGGCCAGGCCGACTTTCAAAGCAGCCCTGGAATTTGGCGCACGGGGCTATGGCGTCAGAGTGCCGGCATGGGCTGCATGACGGCGGTCGGCAATATGTCTGCTTAGGGGACTGATCCGCCAGGTCCGGCTACGGCATCGGCGCATTGTGGCACAATCCGTATTTCCCCTAAGTGAGAGGCGGTTAGGCGGATTTAATGGTTTAGTTCATTGGGTTAGAAGGCAAGAACGCGAGCGCTCATATTCCGTTATAACCAAATAGGCACAAATATCTTGACATGGTGACGCTGTTATGGCACATATGTCGATATTGGGAATTGTGAGTCGCTGCGGCGGCACGAAGCGGGGCTGGTCCGGAAGGGCTGGCCCTTTTGCTTTGGGCTGCGCGGCTGATGCGGGGAGACGGGCTATGGCGGGACGGGAATGGGATAGCGAGAGCGACGAGGCGCGGGAACGGGCGCTGCACGCGAAGCTCGACCGGACGGTGCAGAAGTACCGGAGCGGCAACGGCGCGTTGCGGAGCCAGATGCGCACGACGCGCAAGGATGGGTGGACGACGAAGCGCCGCGCCGTGTTCCTGGAAGCGCTGGCGGAGACGTGCAACGTGCAGGAACCCGCGCGGCTGGTGCGGATGAGCGTCGCAAGCGCCTATGACCTGCGCAAGCGCGACACGGGCTTCGCGATGCTGTGGGAGGAGGCGAAGGAGCGAGGCTATGAGCGAGTCGAGTTCTGGGCGCTGAGCCAGATCGACAAGGGCATCGAGCAGGTCGAAACGATCCGCGACGGCCTTGGTCCCGATGCGAAAGTGAAATCCGTCAAGACAGTCAACCGCGGGTCACTGGGCTATGCGATCAAGCTGCTGGCGGCGCACAGGGCGAGCGTCGAGCGATACCGGGTGCAACGTGCGGGGCTGGCGCTGGAGCAGGATGCCGGGGACATGCGGGAGATGATCCAGGCGCGGCTGAACAGCGTGCGCGATCATCTGGTAGAACAAGAGGCGCGGGAGAGAGCGCTGGAGAAGTCGGGGGCGGTCGTGAGTCTCCCTCCGGGGGCAGGTGGTGGAGATTAGCCGGTGGGCTTGCTGAAACTGAATGAGGCGGAGGCACCGTCGATAGGTTGGTACGCCCTCTCCGCCGCCACTAAATGGTGGAGTCACTAAGTCTCGCTGCCTCCCGAGGGGAGAGGGAAAGTTGGGGGATGTATGGCGGAGACGCTGTTCGAGCGGTTGGCTCAGGACGAGGATCAGGCCGCGCTGCTGCGGTGGCTGCTTAATGGGGATTTGTCGGCGCTGAACGGTGACTGGGCGACGTGGAATGCGCGGGCGGCACAATTGCCGCCGCCGGGGCACTGGCGGTTGTGGCTGATGCTGGCGGGGCGCGGGTTCGGCAAGACGCGCGCCGGGGCCGAGTGGGTCCGCGCGATCGCCGAGCGCGACGGCGCGGCGCGGATCGCACTGGTGGGGGCGAGCCCCGCCGAGGCGCGGTCGGTGATGGTGGAGGGGAGAGCGGGCTGCTTTCCATCGCGCCGGGCTGGAACCGGCCGCAATGGCATCCGGCGCTGCGCAAGCTAGTGTGGCGGTCGGGCGCGGAGGCATTCCTGTTCGGCGCGTCCGATCCGGAAAGCCTGCGCGGGCCGCAGTTCAGCCATGGCTGGGCGGACGAGATCGCGAAATGGCCGATGGGGCAGGCGGCGTGGAATAATCTGGAGCTGGCATTGCGGCTGGGGCGGCATCCGCAACTGCTGGCGACGAGCACGCCGCGGCCGGTGGCTCTGGTGCGGGCGCTGCTGGCGCGAGTGGATGGCGCGGGCGTGGTGCTGACGCAGGGGCGGACAGTGGATAATAGCGCCCATCTGGCGAGCGGCTTCATCGATGCTGTGACGGCGCAGTTCGGCGGCACGCGGCTGGGGCGGCAGGAGCTGAACGGCGAGATGATGGAGGATGTCGAGGGTGCGCTGTGGACGCGCGACCTGATCGAGCGGTGCCGGGTGCGGCATGTGCCTTCCGGCGACGATAGTGGCGCGGTGCTGACGCGCGTGGTCGTGGCGGTCGATCCGCCGGCCGGGGCGGGTGAGGGCGATGCCTGCGGGATCGTGGTGGCAGGGATCGGCCCCGACGGGCGCGCCTATGTGGTGGCGGACGCGAGCGTCGAAGGCGTCGGGCCGGAAGGCTGGGCGCGGGCCGTGGCGGGCGCGGCGCTCAGCTATGGCGCGGATCGCGTGGTGGCCGAGGCGAATAATGGCGGCGCGATGATCGAAAGCGTGCTGCGCGCGGCGGACGCCGGACTGCCGGTGCGGCTGGTCCATGCGTCGCGGGGGAAGTCTGCGCGGGCGGAACCTGTGGCGGCGCTGTACGAAGCGGGGCGGGTGGCGCATCGCGGGGCGTTTCCGGCGCTGGAGGATCAATTGTGCGGGTTGCTGATCGGTGGCGGTTATGCGGGGCCGGGGCGATCGCCGGATCGGGCGGATGCGTGCGTTTGGGCGCTGACGGAGCTGATGCTCGGGCGGCGGCGCGGCGGGGCGACGCGGGTGCGGGGGATGTGAGGGGAACCGGGCGCAGACGCGATCGTTTCATGTGCGTGCAGTATTTTTCGGAGTTGTTGTCATGAAGATGGTCAAGTTTATCGCCGCAGCCGTTGGCCTCACGATGATCGCATCGCCAGTGCTGGCCGCTTCTTTGAACAGCAAGGAACGGGCGCGGGTAGCGCGGGCGTCTCCGCGTGATCGTGACGATGTGCGCTACTGCCTGCTCCAGGCGAAGAAGGGCCGCGACCGGGGCACGGTGATCGGCGCGGCGGGTGGTGCTGGCGTGGGTGCGCTGGCCGGCGGCAATCTGGGCGAGAGCTTGCTCGCTGGTGCGGCGGGTGCCGTTGCGGGTCGGGTGATCGGGAAGAGCGAAGGCACGAACTCGACCTGCGATCGGGTGCTGCGCCGGAACAGGTGACTTGAGCGGCAGTGCGACAGCCTGCGCGCCTGCGTTCCGATCCGCTGTGGCGTACCTGCATGTGCGTCGATGTAACGTGACTGAAACAGAAAAGGTGGTACGTATAATCCATTAGGAGCAGCGTCGGTATTTGTGTAGGGGGCGGGCGTCTGCGGGAATGATTTCGCCCTAAGCTTGCCCCATTGGGCGCAATGACCGGAAGAGGCTGACAGGTGGAATATCTTATTGCCGTCCTGACAGCCGTGATCCTGATCGCCTTGCTTTTCGTCATCAAGCTGCTCCTGCGGCTGGATTGCAAGCTGGACTATGCGATCAATACCGTCATTAACGCACAGGCCGAGATATTGTCGCACGCGTTGCCGGACTTGGACCTGCACGGGCTGGTGGAGCCGTCACTGGTCGGCAGCATCACCACGACGCCGGATCGCATCGCTTTGGTGCATACGGCGATAGAGTCGATGATGATGCAATCGGTTCGGCCGCGCTCCATCAATCTGTATGTGTCCGATGCCCTGCGTGAGACGGAACTGCCCGACAGCCTGACCCGGCTGCGTGCGCTGGGGCTGAATATTCATTTCGTGGCGGACGTGGGGCCACACACCAAGCTGATTTATGCATTGCAGCAGTTCCCGGACGATATGATCGTCACGTTCGATGACGACATGATCTATCCGTCGAACACTGTGGACTGCCTGCTGAAAACCCATCGGAAATTTCCCCGCGCCATTGCGGCCAACTGGGCGAGGGCAATACCGTTGGACGGCAAGGGGCAGGCCCAATGCATCAAGAAGGGCAAGTTGCTGACACCGGCGAGCCTGACTCGGTCGGCCAATCAGAAGGCGCATTGCGCCACGCCGGGGCATCATGTGTTCGCCTATGGCACCGGCGGAGTGCTGTATCCGCCCGGCGCGCTGGACCTGCGCGTGCAGGACGTGGAGACGTTCCGTGCTTTGTGCCCGACGGAGGACGACATCTGGTTCAAGGCGATGGCCATGCTGGCCGGAACGCCGGTGGTGCCAGCCAATCTCGGCATCAAGCCTAGGCATCATAATGTGCGCGGCAGTCAGCTAACGGCATTGCGGCATCATAATTACAAGCAGGAGCGCAACCGGGTGCAGATGCAGGCAGTGTTCGAAGCGTTCGATCTGCTGCCGGCGTTGGGCGACGCGTCCCGCATCAGGCGCAAGCCAATGGTGCGGATCGGTAGGCGGAAAATCGAAGCGCCCCAGCATTAGCGGCAACATTTAGGGAGCATTCACATGAAATGGTTCGGCTTCAAGGCCGCGCAGGCGACCGCGCGGCCTTTTTTTGCGCGCCCCTTTGGTGGGAGTTGGGGTGGTGGTGCGGTTGTGCCTTTGGGCGAGTGGCCGACGTCCTATGAGGCGCAGGTGCGATCCGGGGTGCTGGGCAATCCGGTGGCGCAGCGGGCAGCGCGGCTTGTCACCGAGGGGGCGGGGTCGGTTGTCGTTTCCGCGTCTGGTGGAGAGGCGGAACAGCGGGCGGCGGCTTTGGCGCTGGTGGAGAAAAGGTCGGGCGGGCAGCGGCTCATCGAGACTTTGGCGATGCATGTGCTGCTGCATGGCAATGGCTATGTGCAGATCGCGTGCGATGCGGAAGGGGAGCCGGCGGAGCTGTTTGCGCTGCGGCCTGAGCGGGTGAGCGTGGAGGCCGACGCGCGGGGGTGGCCGATGGCGTATCTGTATCGCGTCGGCGAGCATGTTACCCGGCTGGCGTCCGAAGATGCGCGCGGGCGGACTGCCGTGATCCACATCAAGTCCGCGCATCCGCTGGACGATCATTATGGGCTGGGGTGCGTGGGCGCGGCGGCGGGCGCGGTGGCGATCCACAATGCGGCGACGGTGTGGAACAAGGCGCTGCTGGACAATGCGGCGCGGCCTTCGGGGGCTTTGGTCTATGATCCGGGGGAGGATGGTGCGGCATTGTCCTCCGACCAGTTCGAGCGGTTGAAGGCGGAACTGGAGAGTACGTTTCAGGGCGCGGGCAATGCCGGGCGGCCGATGCTGCTGGAGGGTGGGTTGAAATGGCAGGCGATGAGTTTGACGCCCGCCGACATGGATTTCGTGGGGCTTAAGAGTGCGGCGGCGCGGGAGATTGCGCTGGCGTTCGGGGTGCCGCCGATGCTGATGGGGCTGCCGGGCGACAATGCCTATGCCAATTATCGCGAGGCGAACAAGGCGCTGTGGCGGCAAACGGTGCTGCCATTGGCGGAGGCGATATTGGGGGCGGTGTCTCAGGGGTTGGGTGCGTGGTGGCCGGGGGTGTCTTTGGCGGTGGACCTGGATCGGGTGGTGGCGCTGGCGGATGAGCGCGCGGATTTGTGGGCGCGGGTCGCGGGGGCGGATTTTCTCAGCGCGGAGGAGAAGCGGGGGATGTTGGGGATTGGGTTGGTCGAAAGCGAGATGGCCCCTCTCCCCTTGGGGGAGAGGTAGTGGAGCTTGGCCGCAAGGCCTAGCGGAACTGGGTGAGGGGGCTCTGCGCCATCGATAGGACGTCTCCCCCTCACCGCTGCGACTAAGTGGCAGAGCCACTAAGTCTCGCTGCCTCTCCCCCATAGGGAGAGGGGGACGTTGGAGGGGAGAAAACCCATGGAAAACACGGAAATGCTGACCCGGCTGGTGGCGCAGGCGGATGCGGAAGGGGGCGATCTGGTGATGATCCGGGCGCTGGTGGAGGAAGCGAGCGAGGCGGGCGCGGGGCGGGCCTTGGCGCGCGTTGGCCTCGGCGATCGCGGGGCGGAGAAGGATGTGGAGGAGCTGCGCGCGATGCTGAAAGGCTGGCGGGCCGCGAAGAAGACGGCGTGGTCGGCGGCGATCGGGTGGACGGTGCGCGGGTGCCTGGCGCTGGTGCTGATCGGGGTGGCGGTGAAGCTGGGGCTGCTCGCCCTTGTTTCCGCATGAGCGCTGGCGGCGTGAGTGTGGCCGAAAGCGGGAGCGGCGTGCGGTTCGCGGGCTATGCAGCGGTGTTCGATGCGGTGGATCGCGGGGGCGACGTGGTGCGGGGGGGGCTTTCGGCGCGCTCGGCGGGCGGAGCGTGCCGCTGTTGTGGCAGCATCGCGTGGATCAGCCGGTGGGCTTCGTCGAGACTTTGGGGGAGGACAAGCGTGGGCTGCGGGTGATCGGCCGCGTGTCGGAGCGGACGGCGGCGGGACGCGAGGCGGCGGCGATGCTGCGGTCGGGCGCGCTGGACGGGCTGTCGTTTGGGTATCGGGTGAGGGTGGCGCGGGGGGAGCGGCCACGCGAACTTGTGGCGCTGGATCTGGTGGAGGTGAGTTTGGTGCGGGTGCCTATGCAGCCCTTAGCGCGGGTGGTTAGGGTGGTGGGTTAGAGTTATGTACCTACGACAACCTCGTAAGGGTGAACAGGCTCACCTCTTTTAGCCATTGAAGCAAATAAATTAACTAAAACAATCAAATAACCTTTTTGTCTTCGCAAATGCAAACTGTGTATTTCTCGGTTTGTAAGGGGGACAGGTTTTTTGGTGGACCCGACAAAATTATACACATCCTTTCGCTTTTCAGAAATCACGTCTCTGATCGCGGTCCCGTCGAAACCATCCAAACTGACTTTTGCCACGGCATAGCAGTAGGCTATTTTGGCAATCATCATTGCAAAAGGACCGTTTGTGTGCGCCGACTTTACTGTAGCACTCCTCAGTCTCGGGCCACCTGCGTCAAAAAAGCGCAGACGAAAATTAGCGATGCCGTCACCCCGATCAGTACCACTTAGCACACCAGCAGGCGGGAATTGTATTAGGTGGAACATCTTAGGGTACAATGAAATAGGGAAGTCTAGAAGGCGTACGCCATCGTTTCCCATTGTTGTGTCACCAGAGTAGACGGCTGGCAGATGACGAAGATCTTGGGGTGCTCCACTTTTTCCTCTGCCCTTTAGTTCCAGAAGTAAACGCGGAAGAAGAAGGTCTTGGTTCAGGGCTTGGTTTTCAAAGTTTTTATTTGTGCTGCGAGCGCATGTAACACACGCTCCATTTTTTATCAGCAGTGCGCCGTGAATTGCGGTGGGGATAATATGCTCGTCGGTAAGCTCTGCGTTATCGAAGCGGTTCAAACAATAGAGGCAACGGCCGTCCCCTAGATACTCCTGCTTCTTCATCGTTAAGGTACGCACTTGCTGGCTTTAGGCGAGAAACCCTAATGATGGTAGGCCCTTCGCGAAATTGACCGCTAGGGCGGAGCATCCCTCACCCAACTTCGACTAGGCAGCGGGCTGCCAAGTCTTCGTATCCCTCTCCCCACCGGGGCGAGGGTTTTTTTGTGCCTTCAAAACGGGAGAAGCATATGTTGGAAGTTAAGGGCGATGCGTTGGACGGGGCTTTTGAGGCTGTCCTGAATGATGAGAAGATCGCGGCTCTGGAGGCCGATGTTGTGGCGCTGCGTGCGCTGATGGCGGCGCGGAATGTGGAGGGGCAGCGGCCGGCTCTGGATGGGGTGAAGGGGGTGGACATTGACCCGCAGCGGGCGGCGTTTGTGGATCGCTATTTGCGGCGGGGACAGGAAGCGGGGGTGGAGCTGAAGAGCTTTTCCGGGGCTTCGGGTCCGGTTGGCGGCTATGCGGTGCCGCGCGAGATCGATGCGCTGATCGAGGCGACGTTGAAGGCGGTCTCGCCGATCCGCGCCATCGCCAATGTCGTGAAGACGGGCACGGCGGGCTATCGCAAGCTGGTGACTACCGGCGGGATCGCGTCGGGCTGGGCGAGCGAAACGGGTGCGCGGGCGGAGACGGCGACGCCGACTTTTGCGGAAATTGCGCCTCCGGGTGGTGAGTTGTTCGCCAATCCGGCGGCAAGCCAGGCGATGCTGGACGATGCGGCGTTCGATGTGGAGGGCTGGCTGGCGCGGGAGATCGCGCGCGAGTTTGCGGCGGCGGAGGGTGCTGCGTTCGTGAACGGCAATGGCACCAATCGGCCCAAGGGCTTTCTCACTTATCCGGTGACGGCGGAGGCGGACACGGTGCGCGCCTTTGGCACGCTGCAATATGTGGCGAGCGGGGCGGCGGGGGCGTTTGCGTCCTCGGGCGCCGCCGATCGCCTGATCGATCTGGTGCAGGCGTTGAAGGCGTCGTACCGGCAGGGGGCGGCGTTCGTGATGAACAGCAAGACGCTGGCCGGTATCCGCAAGCTGAAGACGAGCGACGGGCAGTTCCTTTGGCAGCCGGGGCTGGCGGGGTCTGCGCCTGCGACGCTGTTGGGCTATCCGGTGGTCGAGGCGGAGGACATGCCCGATGTCGCCGCGGACAGCCTGTCGGTGGCGTTTGGCAACTTCGCCAATGGCTATGTGGTGGCGGAGCGGAACGAGACGAGCATCCTGCGCGATCCGTATAGTAACAAGCCGTTCGTGCACTTCTATGCGGTGAAGCGGATCGGCGGAGCTGTGGCGAACAGCGAGGCGATCAAGGTGATGAAGTTCGCTGTGTCGTAGGGGCTGAATTTTCGGACCGTTTGCCCTTGAGGCGAGGGCTTTGGCCAACACTCTAAGCCGTTCGCCCTGAGCGAAGTCGAAGGGTCACGCTGAGCCGCAGGCGAAGCATGCTTCACTGCGTTCAGCAGAACCCTTCGACAAGCTCAGGGCGAACGGGGGGGGTGGTCCTTCGACTTTGCTCGGCCTCTAAGGGGTGAGCGCAAATAACAAGCCGCCCGGTGCCTTGTGCGTCGGGCGGCTCTTTCATCTGGAAAGGGGGCTTCGATGGGGATCGTCGAGGAGGGAGCTTTGGCGGTGCCGGTGGGTGACCTCAAGGCGTATTTGCGCGTGGAGACGACGGCGGAGGATGCGCTGCTGGAGCGGTTGCTGCGCGCGGCTGGCGATTTGTGCGAGCGGTTTGTCGGGCAATGGCTGATGCAGCGGGAGGCGGAGGATGTGGTGCCGGTGTCTTCGGCGTGGGTGCGGCTGGCGGCGCGGCCGGTGGTGGCTATCGAGAGCGTGTTCGGGATTCCGGCGGAGGGGGCGGAGTTTGCTTTGCCGGTGGCGGCTTATGCGGTGGACGTCGACCGGAATGGCGATGGCTGGGTGCGGGTGACTACGCCGGGATCTGCGGGGCGGGTGCGGGTGCGGTATCGCGCCGGACTTGCGGCGGAGGCGGACGCGGTTCCGCACGGGCTGCGGCATGGCATCGTGCGGATGGCGGCGGAAATGCATGTGCAGCGGGAGGGCGATGCGGCGGTGCCGCCGGCTGCGGTGACGGCTTTGTGGCGGCCTTGGCGGCGGATGCGGCTCTCTTGAGGGGGTATGGCGTGAGGGGCGTGAGGGGCGTGTTGGAGCGCGGTGTGGCGCTGGGTGAGCGGGCGGCGGTGCGGCGGCGGGCTATCGTGCTGGCGGAGGCGCTTGAGGTTCGGGGCGTGCGTGCCGGACTCGAGGGCGACGCGGTGGTGATCGAGGGGCGGGCGCTGCTCGACCGCTGGGTCGAGGATGCGCGACTGCTATATATCGGGAGGGGCGGATGAGCGCGGAAATGGCCGTGCGCACGGGCGTGCTGGCAGCGTTGCAGGGGGATGCGGCGCTGGCGGCTCTGCTGAACGGTGTGTGGGATGGCGCTCCGGTGAAGGCGAGCGCGCCGTTCGCGGTGGTGGGCGAGTGTTTGGGGAGCGAGTGGGGGACGAAGGATCGACCTGGGCGCGAAGTGCGCGTGACGCTGACGGTGCAGGATCGGCGCGAGGGCGGTGCGGGGCTGGCGGAGATGCTGGCGCTGGCCGATGCGGCGGTGAAGCGGGTTGCGGTGGCGGGGTATGACGTGGGAACGGTGGCGCTGCTGCGGTCGCGTGTTGTGCGCGGGCGGGAGGACGGGTGGCGGGCCTTGGTGGATTATCGGGTGCGAGTTTTGCAGGTTTAGGTTTGCGTGAGCAGCGGGATACCGGGTCAAGCCCGGCTTGTCGGATTACACGTGGCGACCTGTAAATTCTGTTCGGGCTGAGCTTGTCGAAGCCTTCCACTGAATGCAGCGAAGTGTCTTCGACTTCGCTCAGACTGATCCTTCGATAAGCTCAGGACGAACGGGAAGCGAGGCGTCGCGTTGGACAGCCGGCCTTCCGGTTGGCCTTCAGGGCCTGGTTCCTCCTACCCCTCATAATCCTCCCCGAACTTATCCAGATATTCCTTGATCTGATCGTCGGCGTCCTTTGCGGACTCGTCGGGTTTCATGCCGTCGGCTTTGTCTGCGGCGAGGATCGCGGTGCGGAAGGCGGCTTCCTTGTCGGCGCATTTGGATTTCAGGCCGGACTTGTAGTCGGCGGCGGCGACTTTGCGGTCGCGCGCGTCGGTGGTGAAGTCCTGCAGGCACTTTGCATAGGCTTTGCGGGCCGCGCCCATATCTTCTTCGGGCGTGCCGGCGAGCATCAGCATCAGCGCAGTCGAGATGGCGAGCATGGCTTGGTTCCTCTCCTGTATTTCCGGCCGCTCGGGCCTTAAAATTTCTACGATGGAGTGTGCGATATGGCAGTCGAAAAGGGAAGCGCATTTTTGCTGAAGGTGGGCGATGGCGGGAGCCCGATCGCCTATGCGACGGTGGCCGGTTTGCGCACGACGCAGATGTCGGTCAGCGGCGAGGCAGTGAACATCACCAGCAAGGATAGCGGCGGGTGGCGGGAGTTGCTGTCGGGCGCGGGCATCCGGGCGGTGAGCGTGTCGGCGGCGGGGCTATTTACGGGATCGGCGGCGGAGGTGCGGCTGCGCAATCATGTGCTGGCGGGGACGATCGACGACTATGAACTGAGCTTTGAAAGTGGCGAGCGGATGCGGGGGCGGTTCCTGATTACGCGGCTGGACTATGCCGGGGACTATAATTCGGAGCGCAATTACACGCTGAGCCTGGAGAGCAGCGGGCCGGTGGTGAGCCTGTGAGCGGGGGCTTGGCCAACGCGGCGCGGGGCGAGGCGCTGCTGCGTGTGGGCGAGGCTTCGCTGGTGGTGCGGCCGAGCTTTGCGGCGCTGGTGGCTGCGGAGGCGGAGCTGGGGCCGCTGTTTGCGCTGGTGGAGCGGGCGGCTGCGGGGGAGTTGCGGCTTTCGGAAATGGCGGGGCTGTTCTGGCACTGCCTGGAGGCGCGGCCCGAGGGGCTGACGCGGGATGATCTGGGCGAGGCTGTGGTGGCGGGCGGTATGGCGGCGGCGATGCCGGTGCTTCGGTGCGTGCTGCGGCAGGTGCTGGCGGGGGGATGACGTGGTCCTCTTAATCCGTTCGGGCTGAGCGAAGTCGAAGCCTTCTGCTGAACGCAGTGAAGTGCCTTCGTCTTCGCTCAGGCTGGTCCCCTTCGACTGCCTGCCTGCGGCAGGCGCTCAGGACAGGCTTCGACAAGCTCAGGACGAACGGGGTGGGGTGGTGCGAATGACTTTCACGGAATGCGCGGTGCGGCTTTTCGGCGTGACGGCGTGGGCGCTGGGGTGGACGCCGGACCTGTTCTGGCGCGCTACGCCGGATGAGTTGGCTGCCGTGTTTGGGGCGGCTTCGGGGGAAGCCGGTGCGGGAGCACCGCCCGACGCGGCGACGCTGGACCGATTGAGGGAGATGTTTCCAGATGGATGAGGAAATCGAGCGGCTCGTCGTGAGTGTGCGGGCGGATGTGCAGGGCTTTGCCCGGGACGTGGACGCGATGCGCGGGGGTCTTGAGGGGCCGCTGGCGGCGGGGGCGGAGCGGGCTGGGAAGGCCATAGAGAGCGGGCTGTTGCGCGCGGTGCGGACGGGGAAGTTCGGGTTCGAGGATCTGCGGCGGGTGGCGTCCGGCGTGCTGGACGAGATTGCGCGCAGTTCGCTGCAGGCGGGAATCGGCGCGATCGGCGGCGGAGGGGCTGGCGGACTACTGGGGATCGGGGCTTCGTTGCTGGGGAGTGCTTTGGGGCTGCCTGGAAGGGCGACGGGTGGACCGGTGGCGCCGGGACGGGGCTATCTTGTAGGGGAGCGCGGGCCTGAGGTGTTCGTGCCGACATCAAGCGGGCAGGTCGTCGCGGCGGGCTTGGGTGGCGCGGGGGAGGTTCGGGTGGTGGTGAATGTCTCGGGCGCTGGCGGGGATGCGCCCAAGGCGCTGGCGCGGAGTGCGCGGCAGGTGGCGCGGGCGGTGCGAGGGGCTTTGGAGTGAGTGGCGGACTGCGCTCTACCGCCGTTCGGGCTGAGCGAAGTCGAAGTGCTCTCACTTACGTTCGGGCGACCCCTTCGACTTCGCTCGAGGCGAATGGGACTGAAGGGACGGGGGGGGGTTGAAATGCAATATTGGTTGGCGGATGCGCGGCGGGGGCAGGACTCTGGCGTGGTGAAACGGTTTGCCGCGCCGTTCTGGACCGTGAATTTCCCTCGGCCGGTGATGGCGAGCGTCGTGACGACTGCGGCGGATGCTTTGCGGGTGGATGCGGTGTTTTGCGGGTCCGGGGATCTGGCGGGGCTGATCTGGGACGCTGAGGATCGGTGGGATCATTCGCTGCTGGCCTATGCGACGGATCGGGATTTCCGGGACTGCGTGTTGCGGTTCCGGTGGCGTAGTTCGGGTGTGCGAAGGCTGGATGAGACGCATGGGGCAACGCTGACGATCGAGGGGCGGGATGTGTCGGGGGCGGCGCATAGCTGGTATGTGCGGCTGTGGAACTATGCCAGCGGTGGGCCGGAAGATGCTGAGATCGTGCTGGATTTTGCCGCACTTGATGGTGGGTTCCTGTTGCCGGGGGAGGCCGACCCGGTTTGGGCGGGGGATGTGGACCGGATGTTCATTTCCATGGTGCCCCCGGATTATGATGCGGGCGATACGGCCTTTGCGGCTCCGGTCGAGGGGTGGGTAGAGGTTAGCGGGATCGTCTGTGAGGGCGTGGGGTCGGTGCTGGAGATCGGCGACATCATGGTGCCGGAACATGGGCTGAGCATCGCGACAGGCTATGACGATTGCTTCAACCAGACGCCGGAGCGGGTGCTGCGGCAGGCGCTGGCGCTGGGGTATCGCGGGAGCATCAACCATTATGTGGGGATGAGCCATTACTTCGCGCTGGTGCGGAGTGGCGGGGATTGGCTGGCGAGTGGCGGGCTGAATGCGGCTTGTGCGGCTTGGCACCGGGACTTCGCTATGCGGGCCAAGGCATTGGATTTCGGGGTGATCTGGTCGCTGTCTTACGAGTTGCTGGACGCGCATTGTCCGGGGGCGTGGAAGCAGCGGGCGGAGAATGGCGATCCGGCGCTGACGGGGTGGATGCCGCCTTCGACCTTGCTGTCTCCGGCGCATGTGGGGGCAATGGCGTATCTGCAGGGAGTGGCGCAGGCGTTTGCCGGAATCGCGGTGGATGCCGGGTTGGCGGTCAAGTTTCAGGTGGGAGAGCCTTGGTGGTGGGTAATGCCTGCCGAGGGGCGGATTTGCCTGTATGACGATGCGGCGCGGGCAGCTTTTGAGGCGGCCTTGGTGTCGATCCCGGATGTGCGGGGGGCGAAGACGGTCGCGCAGAAGGCTTTGCTGGATGCGGCGGGCGTGCTGCTGGCGGCATCGACGGCGGCTTTGTGTGACGCGGTTCGGGCAGTGGGTCCGGGGGCGGTGACGCATTTGCTGGCGTATCTGCCGACGATTTTGGACCCGTCTGCGCCCGAAGCTGCCCGTGCGAATTTGCCGGTGGGGTGGGCTGCGCCGGCGTTCGATGTGTTGCAGCTTGAGGATTATGATTGGGTGACGGAGGGGCGCTCCGCCTTGACGGCGCGGGGCGTGGCGGAGGCAACGGCGCGGCTGGGGTATCCGGTTGACGAGCAGCATTACTTTTCAGGATTTGTGCTGCGGGCTGAGGACGCAGTTGTTCAGTGGGCGCGGATCGCGGCCGCGGCGGAGGCTTCCGTTACGCGGGGAAGCGCGGCGACGTTCGTGTGGGCGCTGCCGCAGGTGGCGCGAGATGGCTTCACGGCTTTCAGGATCGATGGAGAAGATGAGATGCAAGCCTTTGATGATGTGCTCTTTCCGCTGGCAATCGGGCGGGAGGCGAGTGTGTCGCCCGCCTTTTCGACGCAGACGGTGGAGAGCCTGTCCGGGCATGAGCGGCGGAGCAGCGACTGGGCGGATGCGCGGCTGTCGTTCGATGTGGGGCCGGGTGTGAGATCCGAGGCGGATGTGATGGAACTTATTGCCTTTTTCCGGGCGCGGCGGGGTGCGGGGAGGGGGTTTAGATTTACCGATCCGTTCGATGACCGGTCGGGTAATGGCGGGCCGCTCGACCAGTTTCTGGGGGTCGGAGACGGCGCGGCGAGTGCCTTCCAGTTGTGTAAATATTATGGCGACGGAGCGGACGCGCAGCAGCGGGTGATTACGCGGCCGGCGGCTGGGTCCATCCGGGTAGCGGTTGACGGCGTCGAGGCGCTGTCGGGCTGGGCGCATGTTGGGGCGGGAGTGATTGCGTTCGATGTGGCTCCCGCGGCGGGTGCGGCGCTGACGGCGGGGTTCCGGTTCGATGTGCCGGTGCGATTTGCGGAGGATCGGCTGGATGTGAGCCGCGCGACCTTTGCGGCGGGGGATGTGCCTTCGGTGCCGCTGGTGGAACTCAGGGCATGAGTGTCGTTGAGGTGTTGGGGCAGGAGTTGGCCGCGCTGGCGTTCTGCTGGCGGCTGGAGCGGCGGGATGGCGTCACTATCGGGCTGACGAGCCATGATCGCGATTTGCGCGTGGGCGGCGTCGTGTATCGGGCCGCGCCGGGGCTGGTGCCGTCTGCGGTGCGGCAGGGGTCTTCGTTCGAGGTCGACAGCATGGATGTCCGGGGCGCGCTGTCGAGTGACGCCATTACGACGCGCGATCTGGAGGCGGGGCGTTGGGACGGGGCGGCGGTGGCGCTGTTCCTGACAGAGTGGACTGCGCCGGGTGTGTTGTGGCTGGTGCTGGCGGAGGGCGAAATCGGCGCGGTGGAGCGGGAGGGGGAGGCGTTTACCGCCGAGCTGGTCGGGCGTGTCGGTGTGCTGGCGGGGCCAGTGGTGCCAGAGACTACGCCGGATTGCCGGGCGGTGCTGGGTGACCGGGATTGCCGCGTGGATATGGCGAAGCATCGGCGCGTGGTGCGGGTGAGCGGGGTTTCGGGCGAGGATGTGGCCGTAGTCGGTGGCTTGGTTGCGGGGGCGTTTGCCTTTGGGTCGCTGCGCTGGCTGACCGGAGAAAATGCGGGGTTGGCGCAGGCGGTGGCGGCGAATGATGCTGCCGGTGTGACTTTGGCGGATGCGCCGCCTTTTGCGTTCGCGGCGGGGGCTTTGGCGCTGTTGAGCGAGGGGTGCGACCGGCGGATGGCCACCTGTTCGGCACGGTTTGGCAATGCGGTGAACTTTCGCGGCGAGCCGTATCTGCCGGGGAATGACTTGCTCACGCGCTATCCGGGTGGTTGATCCTTCTTCGTAGATTGGTGGGATAATGGCATGAAAAGATGTGAGAAGGTCGTGCGCGCAGCGCGTGCGGCGGTGGGGGCACCATTTCTTTTGCATGGGCGTGATGCGGGGACGGGGCTCGATTGCGTGGGGCTTGTGGCGTGCGCGTTGCGGAGTGCGGGGCATGAGGGCGCGGTGCCGGAGGATTATGCCCTGCGCGGCGGTGATGTGGCGCGGTTTTCCGGATGGCTGCGCTCGGCGGGCTGCGGAGGGTGCGGATATTGAAGACTGGCGATGTGGTGCTGGTGCGCGCGGGCGCGGTGCAGTTTCATTTGATGCTGAAGGTGCCAGGCGGGTTCGTGCATGCGCATGCGGGGTTGCGGCGGGTCGTCGAGATGCCGGGGGAGCCGCTTTGGCCGGTGGTGGGTGTGTGGCGGTGGGGGCGGTGATTGGCGTGGGGGCGGAGGCCCTCACCAATTGGGGCTAAGCGCCGAACGGGGGATTTTTATGGCGACATTGGTTTTGGGCGCGGTGGGGACTGTGCTGGGGGGCCGATTGGCGGCGCGATTGGCGCGCTGGCGGGGCGGGCGTTCGACTCTGCGGTGCTGCTGAAGCCCAAGGGGCGGCGCGGGCCGCGGTTGCAGGATTTGGCGGTGCAGACGTCGACTTATGGGAGCCAAATCCCCAAGCTGTTCGGGGCGATGCGCGTGGCGGGGACGGTGATCTGGGCGACCGATCTCCAGGAGACGAAGAACAAGAACGGCGGCGGCAAGGGGCAGCCTAGCGTCACGACCTATAGCTATTCGGCGAGTTTTGCGGTGGCCTTGTCGGCGCGTCGGGTGCTGTCGATCGGGCGGATTTGGGCCGATGGGAATTTGCTGCGCGGGGTGGCGGGCGACTTCAAGACGGAGCTTGGCGCATTCCGGCTGCATGATGGTGGGGCGGATCAGGCGGTCGATCCGCTTATGGCGGCGGCGGAGGGGATCGGCGTGACGCCTGCGCATCGCGGGATCGCCTACGCGGTGTTCGAGGATCTGGCGCTGGCGGATTTCGGCAATCGGATTCCCTCGCTGACGTTCGAAGTTGTGGCGGATACGGGAGAGGTTTCTACGGGGTCGATCGCGTCGGCATTGTCGGGCGGGGTGCTGAGCGGCGCTGGCGGCATGGTGTCGGGCTATGCGGCGAGCGGGGACGATGTGGCGAGCGCCTTGCAGCCGTTGGTCGAGGCGCAGGGGCTGGTGCTGGAGGGGTTGCGGCTCGATCATCCCGAGGCGGCGGAGATGGTGACGCAGGGCGCGCTGGCCGCGCGGATCAATGGGGGTGTGCTGGCGCCGGTGAAGGCGTCGCGCGATCCTGCCGCCGGTGTGCCGGTGCGGCTTTCGGTGCGGCATTATGAGCCGGAGCGGGACTATCAGGCGGGCGTGCAGACCGCTGTGCGGCCAGGGGTTGGGCGGGTTGCGGCTTCGGTCGAACTGCCTGCGGCGATCTCTGCAAGCGCTGCGAAAGGGCTGGCGCAGGCGCGGCTTGGCGATGCGTGGCGCGGGCGGTCTGGCATGGAAGTGATGTGCGGTTGGGATGCGCTGGTGCATCGGCCGGGGACGATCGTGACCGTCGAAGGCATTGCGGGGCTGTGGCGCGTGGCGGCGCGCGAGTGGGAGGCGATGGGCGTGCGGCTGGAGCTGCGCGGCTGGCGGAGCGGGAGCGCGGTTTCGGTGGAGGCTTCGGCGGGGAGCGTGGTGCGCGCTCCCGATGCGCCGCATGGGGCGACGGTGCTGATGATCGCGGACTTGCCGGTGCTGACCGACAGCGCGCCCGCCGAGCCTGTGGTCGTGGTGGCGGCTGCGGGGGCTTCGGCGGGGTGGCGCAGGGCCGCGCTGTTCACGGTGGAGGCGGGGAGCGGCGCGGTTGTGCCGTTCGGGCGGACGGCGCCTGCGGCGGTGATGGGCATCGTGGTGGTGCCGCCCGGGGAAGGGTCTTGTGCATCGTTCGACCTGGTTTCGTGGATGGATGTGCAACTTTTGTCAGCAGGCGACAGCCTTGCCGGTGCTGACGAGGCGGCGATGCTGCGGGGCACGAATATGTGTCTGGTGGGGCGGGAGTTGATCCAGTTCGGATCGGTGAGTGCGTTGGGATCGGGGCTGTTCCGGCTCCGGCGGCTGCTGCGCGGGCGGCGGGGGACGGACCATGCGATGGCGGATCATGCGGAGGGCGAGCCGTTTCTGCTACTCGATGCCGAGCGGCTGGCCGCGGTGCCGCAGCCGGGCGGGCATAGTCATGTGATCGCCGTAGGGATCGGCGACGCGACGCCTGCATCGGCCGAACGGGATATTGCCGGCGAGGCGCTGATGCCGTTGGTGCCCGTGCATCTGACCGTGGAGGCGGACGGTTCCGGTGGGCGAGAGGTACGCTGGATACGCCGGAGCCGCTCGGGCTGGGGATGGAGCGATGGCGTGGACGCGCCTCTGGGCGAGGAAGCGGAGCGGTATCGCGTCGAGGTGAGGACGGAGGAGACGGTGGTGCGCTCGGCCGAAGTGGTGGAGCCGCTCTGGACCTATGACGCGGCGATGGCGGCGGCGGATGGCGCGGCGGGATATGCCGGGGCTTTGTCGATCGCGGTGCGGCAGATCGGAACGCATCGGATCGGGCGGACGGCCACGATGGCGCTTTAGCTTAAGGAGAGAAGTATGGCTGAGGATCGGACGGATCGGCTGGGGCTGCCGCTGTTGATGGCAGGACAAGCGCAGAAGGAAGTCACGCATAACGAGGCGCTGGTGCGGTTGGACATCGCCGCCTGTGCTGCTGTGGAAAGTGCGGACGTCGCAGTGCCGCCCGGCGTGCCCCTGATAGGGCAGTGCTGGATCGTGGCGGCGGGGGCGAGTGCTGCCTGGTCGGGACATGAGGGCGATGTTGCGGGCTGGACGAGTGGCGGATGGCGCTTCGTCTCGCCGGTCTTGGGGATGGAGGTGTGGGTCGCGGATCGTGGTCATGCCATGCGCTGGGGCAGCGGCACCTGGAGCGATGGCGCGATACGCGCAGACGGCGTGTATCAAAACGGCGTGCGCGTGGTGGGTACGCAGGGCGACGCGATCGCCGCACCGGCAGGCGGCATCACGGTGGACGTGGAAAGCCGCGCCGCAATCAATGCGATCCTCGAAATGCTGCGCTTGCACGGTTTGATTGCTTCGACCCTGTGAAAAGCGCGGCTTTGCGGCACCGTTCCACAAAGCTAACAAAAAAATTCCACTAGGTAAAATCTCAGAGAAACCAAGGAATTTCAGTGATCTCCCAGGGCTGAGGCAGGTGTAAAACTGCGGCATTTTGGCAACAGTTCCGGCTTAAGCGCACTTGCCATGAAACTTTCGCGAGGGTAGACGGTTTCCGCAGTCCTTCGTGACCATTTTGAAAGGGGAATAATATGCGGAAGCTTGCCCTCGCAGCAGCGCTCGCTACCACCGCCTTGGCGACACCCGCCATGGCTCGTGATGACGCTTGGTACATCGGCGTTGATGCCGGTGCACTGATCGCTGAGGACGTAGACCTCAAGATCGTCAACACCGTCGCAACCGCCAACTACAACACCGGCTACGATGTCGATGGCGTGATCGGTTATGACTTCGGTCATTTCCGTCTTGAATCGGAAGTCGCGTTCAAGCGCGCCTACACCGACAACGTTGCGTACACCAACGGCTACAACAGCACGCGCGGCAACTTCCGTTCGTTGAGCTTCATGGTCAATGGCCTGCTCGACTTCGGTCCCGATGATGGCCTGCAGGGCTTCGTCGGCGGCGGCGCCGGTGTGGCTCGCACCTACCTCTACACGCTGACGACCGATGATTCGGACACCGGCTTCGCATGGCAGGCTCTGGCTGGCGTGCGCTATCCGCTGACCGACAAGCTCGACCTGTCGCTGAAGTATCGCTTCTACAATGCGGTCGATCTCGGCTACGTCACCAGCGTTCAGCCTGATCCGCGTTTTGCTCCGGCCGGCCGCGATGTCGACGCCAAGCTGCGTACGCACAGCCTGCTCGCAGGTCTGACCTACAACTTCGGCGAGCCGGCTGCTCCTCCGCCGCCCCCGCCGCCGCCCCCGCCGCCTCCTCCGCCCCCACCGCCTCCGCCGCCGCCGGCAGTGGAATGCACGCCTGGACCGTACATCGTGTTCTTTGAATGGGATAAGTCGAACATCACGCCTGATGCCGCGACCATTCTGGACAACGCGATCTCGGCCTACAGCAACTGCGGTTCGGCTCAGGTCATGCTTGCAGGTCACGCCGATAAGTCGGGTGCGCCCGCTTACAACGTCGGTCTGTCGCAGCGCCGCAACGATGCGGTCAAGGCATACCTCTCTTCGAAGGGTATTCCTGACGGCGTCATCACGTCCGAAGCGTTCGGTGAAAGCCGTCCCCGCGTCGAGACTGCCGATGGCGTTCGCGAACTGCAGAACCGTCGCGTGGAAATCACCTACGGCCCGGGTTCGGGTCAGTAAGGATTTTCACCGGCCTTTCGGGGCTGATGGAAAAGAGGGGCTGGTCGCGAGACCGGCCCCTTTCTTTTTTGCTGGTGCGAAGCTTTTTAGCCCTTGGATGCGGTGCCGAGGTGTCAAGGCGAGTAGATCGGGCCGTGTATAGCGCGGAACAATTGCCGCCGGACCATCATGACCTCTGTCTGACATCCTTCTGCCTATGGCGGCCTTTGATCTCTTGATGACAAATCCGTTCGGAAGCGCAACAAACCCGGCGCAGTCGCGTTGGTGCCGCATCAGTTCAGGAGTTCGATCATGAAAACCTTTGTCGCCATATCATCGCTTGCCATGATGGCTGGCCTGTCTGCCTGTGCAACATCGGGAGAAGGTGTCGCACCAGCTTCGGCATCGTCTACGGCGAGCGACGCCATGCCTTCGGTGAATGCGACCTTGCTGGGTGGTGATGGTGCGGCGCATGGCACGGCAAAGATCGTACAGACTAGCGATGGATTGCAGGTGTCGGTGGCAGCGACGGGCCTGACGCCGGGCGTTCACGCCGCGCATGTCCATACGACCGGAACATGCACTGCGCCGGATTTCACAAGCGCGGGCGGACATTGGAATCCCATGGCCAAGCAGCATGGGATGGAAAATCCGATGGGCAGCCATATGGGCGACATGCCAAACATGACCGTCGGCGCGGACGGCACGGGCACCCTGACTTATACGATCAAGGGTGCGACGTTGGCCGACGGTGCGGCGCCTCTGTTGGACGCTGATGGCGCGGCGGTGGTCGTTCATGCTGATCCGGACGATTATAAGAGTGACCCGGCGGGCAAGGCAGGTGGACGCGTCGCCTGTGGGGTGCTTAGCCGGACCTGAAATCTGCGGCCGTGCGCGTCCTAGCCGTTGAGCGGGTATCGTTCCGCCAGATGATAGACCGCGCCCTCGTGGCCCAGAGTGCTTTCATACAGGCCGAAGTCGCTAAGTGTGAAGGCGGCGCTGGTTAGCCCTGCATTGCGGGCGAGGTAGGCGTCAAGCGGCGGCGCGTCCCTGCCGAAACGGGCGAGAGTAATGTGCGGCAGATAGGCGCGGCCTTCGGGCGGGAGGCCGACGGAGACGCAGGCGCGGTCGACTTTCTTGTGCAATGCCGTAATGGCATCCTGCGGCGTCACTCCAGCCCATAAAGCGTCGGCACGGCCGCGCCTGCCGAATGCGCCAACGCCTTTCAGAGATAACGTCAGTGCGGGAGCGGTTACGCGACCAAGCCCCGCAGCAATGTCATTCGCCCTGTTATAATCGACGTCGCCGATGAAGCGCAGGGTGATGTGCAGTTGGTCGTCGTCCTGCCATCGTGCGCCGGGGAGGCCGTGCATGATCTCCTGCAGATGCTGGCGGACGGCGGCGGGGGGCCGGAGAGCGACAAAGAGGCGCGGCATGAGTGGAAGATAGACCAGGAGATTGCGCTGGGGAAGACGCCGGCTCGTGCTTCTGCCAACTTGGGTTGTCGTAGGACACGACTGCCAAAGCAGAGCGGGATGTCAGCAACCAGGGAGCCGGTGCATTCACCATCTAAGCGACTTTGCGTAATCAAAATATTGCTGAATTGTTTCCAGTCCATTTATTTATGCAATTCAGGGCGAAACATCCGGTTTTCCTTGAATATGCGGGTATCCATCCGATATTATGGAGCATGTCGGCACAATGGGCCGATCCAAAGGAGACGATTTACAATGGCTAACTGGTCTGACCCCCGGACGCCGGACACCGGCTTTCGCACGGGCTTCGGCGCTGGCGTAGAGACGCGTGGCGCTGCGTTCGACGCGGGGCTGCGGTCCTACATGCTGTCTGTTTACAACTATATGGCGAGTGGTGTCCTGCTGACAGGTATCGTCGCGCTGCTGTTTTCATGGGGTGGGCAGGCTTCGCCCGCGTACCAGATCATGGCAGGCCCCGGCATCCTGAAGTATGTCATCATGTTCTCGCCGCTCGTGTTCGTGATGGTGTTGAGCTTTGGCATCAACAAGCTGTCGACCGCCACGGCGCAGATGCTGTTCTGGGCCTACGCGGCTGTGATGGGGCTGTCGCTCTCGACGATCTTCCTGGTGTATACGGGCACGTCGATCGCGCAGACCTTCTTCGCGACGGCAGCGGCTTTCGCCGGGCTTAGCCTGTTCGGCTACACCACGAAGAAGGATCTGTCGGGCTTCGGCACGTTCCTTATCATGGGCGTCGTTGGCCTGATCGTGGCATCGCTGGTCAACATGTTCCTGAAGTCGAGCGTCATGGACCTCGCCATCAGCGCTATCGGTGTGCTGCTGTTCGCGGGCCTCACGGCTTACGATACGCAGAAGATCAAGAGCATGTACGCCTATGTCGCCGGCACGGACTTCATGGGCAAGTCGGTAGTGATGGGCGCGCTGACGCTCTATCTCGACTTCATCAACATGTTCATGTTCCTGCTGCGCTTTATGGGCAATCGCGACTGATCGTAGCGCCCCACACGACATCTGAACGAAGACCCGGCGGAGCGATCCGCCGGGTTTTTCTTTGGGGGCTTGGTCCTCTCCTCTTCCAAGTGGGAGAGGCGGCGAGGTTTGGCAGCTTGGGCCTCATCATAATGTGAGGGGCTGTGCGTTCTCGATGGGCGGCCCCCTCCGATCAGACGGCTCAGCCGCCAAGTTTTGCTGCCTCTCCCTCTAGGGAAGGGGTGTGGGTGACGGCTCGCGTGAGAAGTGGCTTGGGCAGGGCGATCTTCTGCCCACGTAAAAGGCACACAGAAAACCCGGCAGATCGCTCTGCCGGGTTTTCGTGTTCCACGCCTTCGGTGCGTTAGCGGGGCGATGATTCCTGATAGGTGCCGCCAGTGTAAAGACCGCGCTCGCGCGTGACCTGCTCGGTTGTATAGGGCACCGCGTTTTCATCGAAGCTTGTCCAGCCGCTCTGGCGATAGGCCGCGCCGCGGGTTTGTGCATCGACCGAGCGGTTGCGCTGGAGGACGGCCTCTGCCTCGGGCACGAGATCGTCGGGCACCTTGGCGCTGACCAGGGTGCCACCGCGCCGCACGCCTTCGGAATAGACATGCGCTTCGTCTTCGGAGTGACCGGCGTTCTTGAGCGCGCCGACGATGCTGCCCGTGGCAGCACCGCCTGCCGCGCCGATGCCTGCGCCTGCCGCCGTCGAAGCGAGCCAGCCCGCCGCCACGATCGGGCCAAGACCTGGGATCGCGAGCAGGCCAAGGCCCGCGAGCAGGCCGCCCGCGCCGCCGAGGAGCGCGCCGGTGCTAACGCCGCGCGTGACATCGCCATGATCGTTCACGCCGTCATGGTCACCGTCGTGGTGCTTGCCATGCTCGCCGTGGCGGCCTTCCGCGTTGTTGGCGATGATGCTGAGATCGTTGTGGTTAATGCCCAGGCGCTCCAGCTCCTCGACGGCATTGCGGGCGTCCGAATAATCGTCGAACAGGCGCGTGACAGTTTTCGACATCGCTTATCTCCTTGAGTACGGTTATTTCGTGGTGATGTTGCCCTTGTAGTCGAGCATCACGGTGGCTTTCTTGCCGCCCTTCATTGCGGTGGTGTACCAAAGACCATTGGCCTTCGTCAGCTTGCCGATGCCAGTATAGCCCGCCTTTTCGAAGCGACCGCGTGCCTGATCCTCGGTAAATGAGTTGGCACCCTTTGCCGCAGCGTTGATCGTGTGGGGCTTGCCGTCCTTGATGGCTGGGTTGTGGGAACCGGTCTGCGCGCTTTGCGCAAAGCCTGCGCTGGTGAGGCAGGCGGCGGCGGAAAATATCAAGATGTGGCGTTTCATGGTTCTCTCCTGACTGATGTGCGCCCAACGGCTGACCTCTTAAAAAGACGCAGGATTTTGCGGTAAGTTGTGGTGAAAACGGGCGAGTGGTGCGGGCGAACTCAAGGCATGGATTGATTGCCCGCCACATGATCTTTTTTCTCGTCTCACGCGTTGTGGGCTGTTTTCGGTGGAGGCGATTATGGCGGAGGACAAGAAGATCACGGACGGCCAGAATGAACGGGCAAGGGATGAGAGTATGGCGGGGACGGGGCCGGGAATCCCTGACGAAGCGGCCATTGCCGGCGTCGAGCGGCCGGAGCCGCCCAGCGACGAGGAAGTCGGGCGGGTAGCGCGAAAGATCGGCGCGCCAGTGCCGGAAGCCGAAGGCAAGCAGCCCTAGGTGGGGCCAGTCGCTGTTATGCTTCGGCCACGGGGATGAGAATGGTGATCGTCGTGCCCTTGCCGACGATGCTGGCGATGTCGAGGCGACCGCGATGGCGCTCCACGATGTGCTTGACGATGGCGAGGCCGAGGCCGGTGCCGCCCATCGCACGGCTGCGGCCGGAGTCGACGCGATAGAAACGCTCGGTGAGACGCGGCAGGTGGTCGGGCGCAATGCCCTCGCCCTCGTCGGTTACGGTGAGGCGCACCATGCCTGATGACCCTGGCCCAAGGTGGACGGTGATCGGCGTGCCGGGGCGGCCATATTTCGCGGCGTTGCCGACAAGATTGTGCAGCAGTTGCGAAAGTTGGGCGCGGTCGCCCTGTACGGCAGGCGTGCCGCCGTCGATCTGCGCAACGACATCCTTGCCGCGTTCGTCGTGTCCATCACGGAAGAAGGCCGCCACTTCTGAAGTCAGTTCGCGCAGGTCCACGGCGGCGTCGGGCGTGCGGTACTTCTCCGCTTCGATGCGAGAGAGTGACATCAGATCCTCGACAAGGCGCTGCATCCGGCGGGCTTCGCCATCCATGATCTTGAGGAAACGACCGCGCGTGTCCTTGTCCTCGCCAGCGATCGGATCGGTGAGGGTCTCGATGAAACCCAGGATCGCAGCGAGTGGCGTGCGCAATTCGTGGCTGGCGTTGGCGACGAAATCGACGCGCATCTTCTCCGCAGCGTAATTGCCGGTGCGGTCCATCAGATGCACGATGCGGCGGTTCTCGTTCGCGCCATAGCGGTCGGGTGAGGCGAGCGGCGCAATCCGCATCTCCCAACGCTGCTCGCGCGTGCCGAGGCCCACCAGATTGATCGAAATAGGTTCGGCGAGCGGGCCGGGGCTGGCGAGACGTTCAGCGGCGGCAGGGTGACGAATGGCGATGCGCGCGTCTTCACCGACGATATGCGTACCGAGCAGGCGCAGCGCAGCTCGATTGGCGCGAACGATCTTGCCGCGCGCCGCGACGAGAACCGGCTCGGTAATGCCTTCCAGTATCGCGTCAAAATCCGCGTTGGCGAGGATGTCGTTCGCTTCGCCGGGGGCGGGTATATCCAGTGTAGAGGCGGTCGGCGGGGGCGGGCGGTCGGCGAGGATGAAGAGAGCGAGCAGGCCCGCCGCTGCAGAGATCGCAGCGTTCTGCCAGAAGCCGCCGAACAGCAAAGTGCCTGCCGCACCCGCCGCTATGATTGCTATGGCGACGAGGATCTGAAGCAGGCTGGTGCGATTCATGGTTACTGGCCTAGATTATTCGCGCCATTGCTGCGATGGGTAATCGTCATGAGCGAGCGAGAAACAGAGGGGCGGTCGCCTTTGGATGAGCGAGGGGCGGACGCTACGCCCGCGACATCGCGTCGCCGCTTGCTGATTGGTGGAGCCGTGGCGGCGTCTGCGATTGTGTCGATCCGTCCCGCGCTGGCGCAGACGGCGGCTTCGGTGCTGAACTGTCAGGTGCCAGTGCCCGACCCTGCGCGTGCCACCAGCCTGATCGCGCCTGACGGTGCGTTGGTGCCAGCGGGGACCAAAGGCGCTTTTGCGGGACCGGCGCGGCCGTTCACTGGCGAAGAGGTGAAGGCGGCGCTGGGCGGGCGCTCGCTTCCGGGGGCGAGCTATGAGCAGAGCCGGGCCTATTTGAACTATATCCGCCGGTTGCAGTCGGGGACGAGCGGGTTCACCTGCTATGCCTCTTTGCAGATGCCGCGCTGAGGCACGGGCTTTTTTAACGCCGCCGTTGTAACATCCGCGACGTGACGGATTTCCTTCCCCAATATCGTGCCGAACGCGCCGATGCGATGATCGTTCGGGCGCTGGATGACATCATGCTGATCTATCATCGGCCTTCGGGGCAGACGCATATGGTGGCGAGCCCGGTGCCGGAGATATTGGCGGGGTTGGGGTCGGCGGCGATGACGGCTGGCGAGGTCGTGGCTGTACTCTCGACCCAGTTCGATATCGGTAATGCGGCAGAGGCTGTGCCCGCGATACAGGTGCATCTGGACGAGATGGCGGGGCTGGGGCTGGTGCGGCGGTCATGAGGCATACGATCAGCTTGCGGATCGGGCCTGCGAGTTTCCGCGTGGGATCGGCGTGGCGCGCGCCGATCGCGCAACTGGCGGAACTCTATCGGGGCTATCCGGAGCCTGAGGACGGCATTGCGGATTTCACTGTGCGGCTGGAGCCATCGCGGCCTTGGCGCAGGCTCGTGCGGCCTTCGGTGTTCATTACCGGCGATCATGGGCTGGCGGATGCCGCGCCGATGGCGCTGCGGCATGGGCTGCTGGCGGCGGAAATGGGGATGAATTTGCAGATGGCGCTGGGGTGGCGGCGGCATCTGCTGTTGCATGCGTCCTGCGTGGAGAAGGACGGACGGGCGCTGGTGATGACCGGCGAGTCCGGGTCGGGCAAGTCGACGCTGGCGGCGTTGTTGGGTGAGCGCGGCTGGCGGTTCATGGGGGACGAGTTCACGCTGCTGGACCTTTTGACGGGGGAGGCATTTGCCTTTCCGCGCTTGGTGTCTCTGAAGAATGCGGCGGTTGGTGTTATGGAGGCGGAAGTGGAGGCGGCGCGGTTTGGGCCGTTGCTGCTCGATACGGCTAAGGGGGATATCCGGCATCTCATGCCGCGCGGCGAGGCAGTGGCGCGGATGGGCGAAGGGGCTGTTCCGGCGCTGTTGCTTTTTCCGCGCTTTGGCTTTGCGGCGGATGTGCGGGATGTCGGGCCGGGTGAAGTGTTCATGCGGCTGACGCAGGCTTCCACAAATTACACGGCATTGCGGGAGGCCGGGTTCTCGACACTGAGCCGGTTCGTGGCGGACTTGCCTGCGCAGGCGATCGACTTTGCGAACGGCGATGAGGCGATTGCCTTGGTCGAGCGGTTGTGGGGGGAGCTAGGGTGAGTGCGGTGCTGCTCGTCCGTGCCTTACGCGACCCTGCGTCTGTGGCGGGCTTGTCGGGCGCTGCGTGGAATGGGTTGGTCGCGGCGGCACGGGCGGAGCGGCTGATCGGGACTTTGGCCTATCGGCTGGAGGGCATTGAGGTGCCCGATGCGGTGCGGCCGATCCTGGCCGATGCGCGGTTGGAGGCGGAGCGTGAGGCACGGCAGGCGCTGTGGGAAGCGGATCGGGCGCGGGTGGCGCTGGCGCATCTGGACGTGCCGGTCGTGCTGCTGAAAGGTACGGCCTATGTGGCAGCGGGGCTGGCGGCGGCGCGGGGGCGGTTTATCGGCGACCTCGATATATTGATGCCGCGCGACGCTTTGGATGCCGTGGAGGCGGCGCTGCTGGCGGCGGGTTGGGAATGGGTGAAGCCCGATCCCTATGACGACGCCTATTACCGGCAGTGGATGCATGAATTGCCGCCGCTTATCCATCGTGAGCGGGACCGGATGATCGATGTGCATCATACGATCCTGCCGCTAACGGCGCGGCAGACGCCGGACGCCGGGGCGCTGATTGCAGATAGCGTGGAGTTGCCGGACGGACTGCGGGTGCTCTCGCCTGAGGATCGGATCGTCCATGCGGCGGCGCATATGCTGGCGGATGGGGATTTGGCGGGGGGCTTGCGGAATTTGTGGGATATACACTGCCTGCTCGGCGAGTTGCCGGACGCAGCGGCGCTGGACCGGCGGGCGGCGCTGCATGGCTTGCGCGCGCATGTCGCGCAGGCGGTGCGGCTGGCGCGGCATGTGTATGGAGATGGCGCCCCGCTGCCGGTGGCGGATCGGCTGATTGTCGCTCGGTTGCTGGCGCGCAATGAATGGGGGCAGGAAACGCGCAAGGCGGTGCGGTTCGGGTTTTATCTGCGGTCGCACTGGCTGCGGATGCCGCCTGCGATGTTGATGCGGCACTTGTTCACGAAGTGGCGGAGGGGGCATCGGCCAGTTTAACTGTCCGACTTGCCGGAGGGGCGGCGGTTTCTGAAAGCGGAGACGCGTTCGGCAAATTCCCGACGGGCGAAGGCGTCGCGGAAGAGGGCGATGGTTTCCTCGTCATCGTCGGCCTGCCCGTCCAGAATGCGGTGGATGACGGTTTTGGTGGAGCGCACGGAATGTTGCGCGTTGGCGGCGATCGTCTGCGCTAGCGTCTCGGCGCGGGTGAGGGGGTCTTCGGCAATTTCCTCCACCAGGCCGATGGCGAGCGCTTCGGCGGCATCGATCAGCGCGGCGCTGTAGAGGAGGCGCTTGGCCTGGCCGGGGCCGACGAGATCGACGAGCAGCTTGGTGTCGAAGAGTGAATAAACGATGCCAAGCTTTGCAGGGGTGATGCCGAGGCGGGCGTGCGGCGCGGCGATACGGATGTCGCAGGCCATGGCTAGGCCGCAGCCGCCGCCTATGCAGTCGCCGTCGATGGCCGCGATGACGGGCTTGGGCGCATGGGCCAACCCTGCGTGACTGGCACGGATCGCGTTCTGGTTTGTGATGCGCCATTCTTCGCTCGTGCTGGATTCGGCAAACTCGCCGATGTCCGCGCCTGCGCAGAAAAGGCCCGGGGTGGCGGAAGTGAGGATCAGAACATTGACGCTGTCGTCCCTCATCGCCTGCTCGACCAGCGTGGGAAGCGTCGCCCACATCGCCTGTGTCATGGCATTGCGCTTGTCTGGGCGGTCGAATAGCAGACGTGCAATCGGGCCGTCCCGTTCGAGGCGGAGGCTCATGCGGGCCAGCTTTCCAGCGTCGGCAGCAGTTCGTCGAAATGATGAATGACGGCGTCCGCCTCCAGCGCTTCTACCGGGCCTTCGAGGAAGCCGAAGCTGACGGCGATGCTGGCGATACCGGCGTTGCGTGCGCCGGCTATGTCGTTGATCGTGTCGCCGATGAAGACGGTGCGGCCGCCGCCTGCGCGGGCGATCATTTCGTGGATAGGGGCCGGATCAGGCTTGGCGATGCCGACGGTATCGCCGCCGATGATCGTGGCGAAGCGGTCGGACAGGCCGATCTGCTCCATCAGCGGGATGGCGAAACGCTCCGCCTTGTTGGTGCAGATGGCGAGCTTTATGCCGCGCGATGCCAAGGCATCGAGCGCCGCGACGCAGCCGGGATAGGGGATGGAGTGGATCGCGAGGTTCTGCTGGTAATAATCGAGCAGCACGGGGAGGCGCTCGTCCAGTAACGCGGGCGTGCATTCCCCCGAAGCCGCCAGCGCCCGCTCCAGCATCACCCGCGCGCCTTTTCCCACAAACGGGCGGATCGCCTCGACCGGAAAAGCGGGGCGACCGATCTTCGTCACGGCATGGTTCACCGCCGCCGCGAGGTCTCCGCTGGTGTCGAGCAAGGTGCCGTCGAGGTCGAAGCCTACGATTTCGAAAGGAATGTCTGCCATGGGTGCTGCCCATGCCCGCTGCGCTGTGGCCATTGCAAGCCAAACATGGCAGAGGGTGAGCACAACCTCTTCGATCCGCAGGACATCCCCCGATCGTGACACGCCCTATCGCCGCCATCATCCTTGCCGCCGGGCAGGGGACTCGTATGAAATCCACGAAGCACAAGGTGCTGCATTCTGTTGCTGGGCGGCCGATGCTGCTGCACTTGCTGGCGAGTTTGTCGGAGCTGGCGCCGGAGCGGCAGGTCGTGGTGGTGGGCGCTGGACGCGAGCAGGTGGAGGCTGCGGTTGCCGGACATAATGTTGCGATTGCGGTGCAGAGCGAGCAGCTCGGCACGGGTCACGCTGTCGCGCAGGCGCATGATGCGCTGGCCGGGTTCGTGGGCGACGTGCTGATCCTCTATGGCGATGTGCCGCTGATCAGCAGCGCGACGATGCGGTCGCTGATCGAGCGGCTGAACCGGGGCGATGATCCGCGCGCGGTGGTGCTGGGGTTCCGCTCCGATGAAGGTGGCGCTTATGGGCGGATCATCGCGGACGGGCAGGGCATCATCGAGAAGATGGTCGAGTATAAGGACGCGACCGAAGCCGAGCGGGCAGTGACGCTGTTCAATTCGGGCCTGATGGCGACGCGATCCACGGACCTGTTCGTGCTGCTGGATCAGATCGGCAACGCCAATGCGGCGGGCGAATATTATCTGCCCGATATCATCATGTTGCCGGGGCAGAAGAGCGCCGTGGTGGAGACGGACTCGTTCGAGGTCGCTGGCGTCAACAGCCGGATCGAACTGGCGCAGGTCGAGGCGGCATGGCAGGCGCAGCGGCGGGTCGAGGCGATGCGGGAAGGTGTGACGCTGGTCGCTCCGGAGACGGTGTTCTTCGCGCATGATACGGTGCTGGGGCGTGACGTGCTGGTGGAGCCGCATGTCGTCTTCGGGCCGGGTGTGGTGGTTGAGGACGATGTCGTCATCCATGGCTTTTCGCATCTTGAGGGTGCCACGGTGCGCAGCGGGGCGGAGATCGGGCCTTATGCGCGGCTAAGGCCCGGTGCGGACATCGGTGTGAAGGCCAAGGTCGGCAATTTCGTCGAGGTGAAGAAGGCGACGCTGGGCGAGGGTGCGAAAGCTAACCACTTGTCCTATATCGGCGACGCGAACGTGGGCGCGGGCGCGAACATCGGGGCGGGGACGATTACCTGCAATTATGACGGGTTTTTGAAGTACCGCACGGAGATTGGCGCGGGGGCGTTTATTGGCTCGAACAGCGCGCTGGTCGCGCCGGTTTCGATTGGCGAGGGCGCAATCGTTGGCGCAGGATCGGTGGTGACGCGCGATGTGGCTGCGGGCGACCTGGCGGTGGCGCGGGGCAAGCAGGAAATGCGGTCCGGGTGGGCAACGAAGTTTCGAGAGAAGATGGCGGCCCTGAAGGCCGCTAAGAAGGCGGCGAAGTAAGATGTGCGGAATTATCGGGATCGTCGGGGCGGACGATGTTGCGGATCGGCTGGTCGATGGGCTGAAGCGGCTGGAATATCGCGGCTATGACAGTGCGGGCGTGGCGACCATCCATGACAATGCGATGGAGCGGAGGCGGGCGGAAGGCAAGCTGCTGAACCTCGTGCGCGAGTTGCGGGACGAGCCTCTGCCGGGTGTCACGGGCATCGCGCATACCCGCTGGGCGACGCATGGCGCGCCGACGACGAGCAATGCGCATCCGCACGCGACCAAGGAAGTGGCGCTGGTGCACAATGGCATCATCGAGAATTTCAAAACGCTGCGGGACGAGCTGATCGCGCGGGGGCGGCATTTCGACAGTGAGACGGACACCGAAGTGGTCGCGCATCTGGTTAGCGAGCAAGTCGAGCAGGGCCTGCATCCGCGCGAGGCTGTGGCGGCAGTGCTGCCGCGTCTGCATGGAGCTTTCGCGCTGGCGATCCTGTTCCGCCGCTATCCTGATCTGTTGATCGGCGCGCGGCTGGGATCGCCGCTGGTCGTGGGCTATGGGGATGGAGAGACGTATCTCGGGTCCGACGCGCTGGCGCTGGCGCCCTTGACGCAGCGGATCGCCTATCTGGAAGAAGGCGATTGGGTCGTCATCACCCGCGAGGGGTCGGAGATTTTCGACGCGCATAATAACCCGGTCGAGCGGCCGGTGACGATTTCGGGCGTGTCGGGGGCACTGATCGACAAGGGCAATCATCGCCACTTCATGCAGAAGGAGATTTACGAGCAGCCGGTCGTGGTCGCCCAAACGCTGCGCTCCTATCTGCGCCGGATGGAAAATCAGGTGTCGCTGCCTGACATGGATTTCGATCTGGGCGGCGTGAAGCGCGTCACGATCGTGGCGTGCGGCACCAGCTTCTATGCGGGATTGGTCGCGAAATACTGGTTCGAGAAGTTTGCGCGTATTCCGGTCGATATCGATGTAGCGAGCGAGTTTCGGTATCGCGATCCGGTGCTGGAGAAGGGCGGGCTTGCGCTGTTCATCAGCCAGTCGGGAGAGACGGCGGACACGCTGGCGGCGCTGCGTCATGCCAAGGCGCAGGGGCAGATCATCGCGGTCGTCGTGAACGTGCCGACCAGTTCGATGGCGCGCGAGGCGGACCTGCTGTTGCCGACGCACGCGGGGCCGGAAATCGGCGTGGCATCCACCAAGGCATTTACCTGCCAATTGGCGGTGCTGGCGGCGCTAGCGGCCAATCTGGCGCGGGCGGCTGGCCGGCTGAGTGCGGAGGAGGAGGCCGATATCGTCTGGCACTTGTCCGAAGCGCCCGCCGCGATGAACCAGGCACTGAACCACGATACGGAAATCGAGGCAATGGCGCATCTGATCGCGCCGGCGCGGGACGTGCTGTACCTGGGGCGTGGGCCGGATTATCCGATGGCGCTGGAAGGGGCGCTGAAGCTGAAGGAAATCAGCTATATTCATGCCGAGGGCTATGCGGCGGGCGAGATGAAGCACGGGCCGATTGCGCTGATCGACGATGCCGTGCCGGTGATCGTGATCGCGCCTTCCGGGCCGCTGTTCGAGAAGACCGTCAGCAACATGCAGGAAGTGCAGGCGCGGGGCGGCAAGGTCGTGCTGATCTCCGACGCCGAGGGTATCGCGCAGGCGGGCGAGAATTGCATGGCGACCATCGAAATGCCCAAGGTGCATCCGCTGATCGCGCCTTTGGTCTATGCGGTGCCGGTGCAATTGCTGGCCTATCATGTCGCCGTGTTAAAAGGCACGGACGTGGACCAGCCGCGCAATCTGGCGAAGTCGGTGACCGTCGAGTAGCGCGAACCGATCGTCAGTCGGCGCGGGTGACGGTGATCGTCTGCGAGTCGAGTGTGGCAGTGCCAAACGCGGTCAGGAACGCGATATCGGTTGCGTCGCGCCCCACCGCCATGCGCACCATGCCTTCGATCGGCGCCAAGCCGGTCGCATCCACGATGTGCCAAGCGTTGTCCAGCCATACCTCTACAACGGCGTGGAAGTCCGGTGGGTCGAGCCGCCACGCATAAACAGAGGCGACGCGTGCGGGAATGTCATGCGCGCGGATGATCGCCGCCGTCAGGTGGGCGAAGTCGCGACACACGCCCTGTCGCGATAGGAAAGTGTCGGCGGCGGTGGTGGTGCCGTCCGAACTGCCACTGACATAGCGGATGTGGCCGCGCACCCATTCGGCAGCCGCGTGCGCGAAATTGCCACCTTGCAGTCCGCCGAACTCCTGCTGCGCAAAGCTGTAGAGCCTGTCCGCCTCGCAATAGCGGCTGGGCCAGAGGAAAGGCACGACATCGGACGGGATTTGCGGGAGGGGTGACGCCGAAAGACCGATGATGGTGCTGGGCGGGCGGTCGACTTCGATAGTTGCGCGATAGTTCGCGTTGAAGGGGCCGGTTTCCGTGCGTGTCCATGTGCGGCGACCTACGCGATTGCCGCCCGGAATTGTAGAGAGTGGGCCGGCCCCGCGCACGATCATGCGATCTTCAATGATTCGCTGGTCCGGCAAATCGGCTGCTTCAATTGCCAGCAATATGTCGGTTGGCATGTCGAAACGGTAGTTCAGGTCTGCTTCAATCTGCAGGAGCATGAGTGGCTTTCGGTCGGAGAGCGGGGCAGGCGGGGCATGTCGGGGAGGAGAGGGGCAGGCAGATAGCGGAAGCGTCGGACGCACCCCCTTGTTCCACGGGCGATGTCCGACGCAGAAGAGTGATCGCCAGCTTATTTCAGGCGAGGGACGTTTACTCGGCCGCGGCTTGCTCCAGTCCAAGTATCGGTCGGAGATAGTGGCCGGTGAAGCTCGCGTCCGTCCTGGCGACTTTTTCCGGCGTTCCTTCAGCAACGACCATACCGCCTTTGACGCCGCCTTCCGGACCCATGTCGATGATCCAGTCGGCGGTTTTGATGACATCGAGATTATGTTCGATCACGA
Organism: Sphingobium sp. SCG-1; assembly: GCF_002953135.1. Classification (NCBI taxonomy): domain Bacteria; kingdom Pseudomonadati; phylum Pseudomonadota; class Alphaproteobacteria; order Sphingomonadales; family Sphingobiaceae; genus Sphingobium; species Sphingobium sp. SCG-1. The sequence goes on along the minus strand of NZ_CP026372.1, from coordinate 3,262,182 downwards.
CAACGCTGTTGCCCTGATCCACCAGTGCATGCAGCACTTCCAATAGTTTGCGGACATCTTCGAAATGCAGGCCGGTAGTGGGTTCGTCGAGGATGTAAAGCGTGTTGCCGGTTGCGCGGCGGGAGAGTTCCTTGGCGAGTTTCACGCGCTGCGCCTCGCCGCCCGAGAGCGTTGTCGCCTGCTGGCCGACCTTCACATAGCCTAGGCCCACTTCGACCAGCATTGCCATTTTGTCGCGGATCGGCGGGACGGCCTTGAAGAACTCGACTGCGTCCTCAACGGTCATGTCGAGTACGTCGGCAATCGACTTGCCCTTGAACTTCACGTCGAGCGTTTCGCGATTATAGCGCTGGCCGTGGCACACATCGCAGGTGACGTATACGTCGGGCAGGAAGTGCATCTCGATCTTGATGAGGCCGTCGCCCTGGCATGCTTCGCAGCGACCGCCCTTGACGTTGAAGCTGAAGCGACCGGGCTTGTAGCCGCGCGCCTGGCTTTCCGGGAGCCCAGCGAACCAGTCGCGAATGTTGGTGAAGCTACCCGTGTAGGTTGCCGGGTTAGAGCGAGGCGTGCGGCCGATCGGCGATTGATCGATGTCGATCACCTTGTCACAATATTCCAGGCCCGTCACCTTGTCGTGCGCGCCCGCGATGATCCGTGCGCCGTTCAGCGCGCGGGCGGAGGCGGCATAGAGCGTGTCGATCGTGAAGCTCGACTTGCCCGACCCCGAAACGCCGGTGACGCAAGTGAATGTGCCGAGCGGAATCGAGGCGGTAACGTTGCGCAGATTGTTAGCGCGCGCTCCGTGAACGGTCAGCTTCTTGCCCGAGCCCTTGCGGCGCTTCGTCGGGACTTCGATCCTGCGAGTGCCGTTCAAATAATCGGCGGTGACGCTATCCTTATGCGCCAGCACCTCGGACAGGGTGCCCTGCGCGACGATTTCGCCGCCATGCACCCCCGCGCCCGGACCCATGTCGACCAGATAGTCCGCCGAGCGGATGGCGTCCTCATCATGCTCGACGACGATCACAGTGTTGCCGAGGTCGCGGAGCCGCCGCAGCGTTATCAGCAGCCGGTCGTTGTCGCGCTGATGCAGGCCGATGCTGGGTTCGTCGAGGACGTAAAGCACACCGGAAAGACCAGAGCCGATCTGGCTGGCTAGACGGATACGCTGGGATTCGCCGCCGGAGAGCGTGCCGCTGGTGCGGTCTAGATTGATGTAGTCGAGACCGACATTGTTGAGGAAGCCAAGGCGCTCTACGATTTCCTTGAGGATAGCCTTCGCGATCTGGTTCTGCTGGTCGGTCAGTTGCGCGGGCAGGGTACTGAAGAAGCCCAGCGCATCGACTACGCTGCGCCGCGTGGATATGGAGATATCCTCACCCGCAATCTTCACTGCCCGCGCTTCGGGTTTCAGGCGCGCGCCATGGCAGGTCTCGCAGGGTTGCGCGGTCTGATATTTGGACAGTTCCTCGCGCATCCACGCGCTCTCGGTCTGGAGCATCCGGCGATTGAGATTGCCGATGACGCCTTCGAATGGCTTCTTGACGTCATAGGATTTGCGACCATCCTGAAAGCGCAGTGTGACGGGTTTCCCGCCAGTGCCGTGCAGAATGATGAGCTGCACTTCTTCGGATAGATCCTGCCACGGCGTGTCGAGCGAGAAGCCGAATTCGCGCGCAAGCGACGCAAGCACCTGCATATAATAAGGACTGGGCGGGTTGGACTTTGCCCAAGGCACGATCGCGCCTTTTTTGAGGCTCAGATTTTCATTAGGTACGACGAGTTGCGCGTCAAACAGCAGCTTTTCGCCTAGTCCGTCGCAGGCGGGGCAGGCGCCCTGGGGTGCGTTGAACGAGAAGAGCCGCGGTTCGATCTCCGAAATCGTAAAGCCGCTGACCGGGCAGGCGAATTTCTCCGAAAACACGATGCGGTTGGCCGGGATGCCCGTGTTCTTCATCTTGCCCGATGATTGCGTTTCGTCTTTGCGGCCGGGTACGTTGCCGTCGGCGAGATCGACATAGGCGAGCCCCTCGGCCAGCTTCAATGCCGTCTCGAAGCTCTCGGCGAGGCGGGTCTGGATATCGTCGCGCACGGCGATGCGGTCCACGACCACTTCGATGTCGTGCTTCAGCTTCTTATCGAGCGCGGGCGCATCCTCGATCTCATACATTTCACCGTTGATGCGAACACGTGTGAAGCCCGCTTTTTGCCATTCGGCAAGTTCCTTGCGATACTCGCCCTTACGGCCGCGCACGACCGGGGCGAGAAGGAAGAAGCGTGTGCCTTCGGGCAGTTGCATCACGCGGTCGACCATCTGGCTGACGGTCTGCGCGCTGATCGGAAGGCCGGTCGCGGGCGAATAGGGGATGCCGACGCGCGCCCAGAGCAGGCGCATGTAATCGTATATTTCGGTGACGGTCGCCACCGTCGAGCGTGGATTGCGGCTGGTCGTCTTCTGCTCGATACTGATCGCCGGAGACAAGCCGTCGATATGCTCGACATCGGGCTTCTGCATCATCTCCAGGAACTGGCGCGCATAGGCCGAGAGAGATTCGACGTAGCGGCGCTGTCCCTCAGCATAAATCGTGTCGAACGCCAGCGAGGATTTGCCCGATCCCGACAGGCCCGTAATGACAATCAAGCTGTCACGCGGCAGATCGACGTTCACGCCCTTGAGATTATGTTCGCGCGCACCACGCACGGAGATGTGAGTCAGCATGGGCTGATTTGTTCCATATTTGTTCGTTTGAAGCAAGTGGCGCGTGGCCTGAACTGTTTCGTAAATATGGGAGCAGTTCGGCACGTCGACAAGATTCCCAAGCTTGTTGCAGTCCGAATGTATGTCGGGGAGAATTTATTTCGTCATAAGGCATATGCACGAAAGCAAACGATTTCGTAGGGTTGGCACTAATGCGAAAGCTTGAGCCTTTTGCGGCGTCATTTTATAATCTTTTAACGCTATACTAACGTAATTTCTAAGCTTAGGAGCGCGTTCAGCCGATTCGATGTCGTTTGCCGAAACGACAATGCCGACTGTCGAATACGGGATTTGAGATTACGAGGGTTAAGGTAAGAACAGCGGTAAGCCGCTATCGTTCTAAGCCGACGACGCGAAGACATTGAGAGATCCTGAAGTGCCCGACAGCATAGCCAGGATACGCCCCCGGTCATCCCTTGCACCGGGGGCGTTTTTATTCCTCCGCAAGCCCGCGCATCAGCCAACTAAAATCTGCCGTTACGGAAAGCTGGATTTTCGTCGACGTTAGTCGTTACGCCAATGTCGTTCATCGATACCGCCGTCGTTTGTAGATGCCGGCGGATGCTTGTCGATATGCCCGAGCACCGAAAATCATACAGGCCTAAACAGAGCGGGCAGGACGGATCGGATGGTCTCTCGATGATCGACGATCCAGCCGCCCAGGACGATCTGCCGCCCCCCAATATGGGCAGACCCGCTCTCGGCCGAAAATCATGTTAGAGGAGACTTTCCATGTTCACATCACCCAAGACCAGGAGCGTTACCGCCGCTCTCGTCGCCGCCGCAGCCCTGATCGCCGGCACCCCTGCCTTTGCCGGAACCTTCGAGTCCAACGGCAAAACAATGGAAGTACGATACGGGGATCTTGATCTGACCAAGGCCAAAGGCCGTGCGGAACTCAAGGGTCGCTTGTTCCATGCCGCGACACGCGTGTGCCCCTCGATGGACTTCCGGGAGGTGCAGGCTTGTCGGACGAGAGCATTGCGCAATATTCAGGAACCAATGGCTACGGCGATCGCTGCGGCGGAAAGCCGCGCCCGTTTTGCCGATGCCAGCGTGACAAAGCCTGTCGTAGGAAACTAATGTCAGAGGACTAAGTGACTCCCGGCGCAGGATACGCCGGGAGTCACTATTATCTGCACCTCAGTTCGCGGATACACTCTCTGCGTTAGCCTTGGCTTCGGCGATCAGGGCGTTGTCGATTTCCTTCGCGCGTTTGTAAGCAGGCCTCGCCCTCAGCCGTTCTGCATAAGCTGCGAACGCGGGGCGAGTGGGTATCGAACCGAACCCAAGACCCCAATCGACCTGCGAACCAACATAGACGTCTGCGGCCGTGAACCTGTCACCGCACACCCACTCCTTGCCTGCCAATGCCGATTCCAGACCGTCCATCGCTGTATCGAAACTACCGTAGCCCATCATCATTTTGCGTTCCGCGGGTGCTTCCCACTGCATCGCCCGGTTGGTGACGGCCGCTTCCACCGGACCTGCGGCAAAGAACAGCCAGCGATAATAATCCGCCCGCTCGTCAGCCGTTGGCGCAAGGTTGGCCTCTGGGAAAGCTTCGGCAAGATAGGCGCAGATTGCTGCGGCTTCTGTTACGATCTTGCCACGATGGACAATGGCTGGAACCTTTCCCATGGGGTTCACTGCCAGATAATCTGGCGCCTTCATCGTCGTGCCATAGTCCAACAGCACCTGTTCGTAAGGTGCACCCACTTCTTCCAACATCCAGCGAACGATCTGCCCACGCGACATGGGGTTCGTGTAGAAAGTAATCGTGTCAGCCATGCTTGATCCTCTCTCTTGATTCCTGGAACATATCACGAACGAGAAAGGCCGCAATCAGGGTTTTGGCTGAGTACGATATTTGTCGAACCATGCCAGGATCGCTGCGGCCTTGGCGGCGGACTGCGAGGGGCGGGATGTGAAGCCGCCGTGGCTTGCGCCTGGCACTTTCACCAAGGCGGTCGGTACGCCCTGTATCTGGAGCGCGGCATAATATTGCTCCGACTCGCTGACGGGCGTGCGGTAATCCTCGCTACCGACGACGACCAGCGTCGGCGTCTTGACGTTGCCAACAAGGCTCAATGGCGAGCGGGACCAGTAGGACATGGGGTCTTCCCACGGCTTCTTCTCGAACCAGTAGCGCGACGTGAAGAGCGTATTGTCCATCGTCAGCGCTTCGCTGGTCCAGTTGATGACGGGCTTCTGCGTAGCCGCCGCCTTGAACCTGTTGGTCTTGCCGACGATCCAGCTTGTCAGTACGCCGCCGCCGGACCCGCCGGTGACGAAGAGGTTATCGGGATCGGCCACGCCTGATGCTATGGCCGCATCCACTGCTGCCATCAGATCGTTATAATCGTCGCCCGGATATTTGTGATGGATGAGTTGCGCGAACTCTTCGCCATAGGAGGTCGACCCCCGCGGGTTGGTATAGAGCACCGCATAGCCCGCCGCGGCGTAAAGCTGATCGTCGGTCGAGAACGCCGGGCCGTAGGCTGAAGCTGGCCCGCCATGTATTTCCAGGATCATCGGCACGCGCGCACCCGGCTGATAGCCCGGCGGCGTGACGAGCCATGCCGGGACGGTGCGGCCATCCGGCGCTTTCACCGCGAGTTCCTGCACCTGTCCCAGCGACTTGGCCGCGAGCAGCGCGTCGTTAAGGTGCGTCAATTGCCGTGTCTTGCTGCCCTGCGTAATCGAGATGTCGGCGGGACGATAATAGCTGCCGCTGGTGAACGCGACCGCGCCACCCTTGGAGACCGAGAACTCCCCACCGCTATAGGGCCGGTCGAGCCCCGATCCTGCGAGACCGGTGGCGACCTGCGTCACCTTCCCGGCCAGCGCGATCCGGGCGACGCGGTTCACGCCCTCCTGATCATATTGTGCGTAGAGGCTCTTGCCGTCCGCAGCCCATTCCACCTTGTCGATGCTGCGATCAAGGCTGGCGGTGATCGTCTGGGCACTGCTGCCATCGCGGTTCATGATCGAGAGGCGCGTGTTCTGATAGGCAAGGCGCTTGTCGTCGAAGCCGAGATAGGCGACGCGGCGGCCGTCCGGCGATATGGCGGGGCTGTTGTCCGGACCTACCCGCGTCGTGAGCGGGGTGATGGCGCCGGACGTGATGTCCAGGGCGTATACTTCACTGTCAAATACGTCGTGCTGCCAATCGGGTTTCCGCACGGAGGTGAACAGGATGCTGCCGCCATCGGGCGACCAGGCGAGTGGGCCACCATCATTATAGGCCCCGAAACTGATCTGGCGCGGCGCACCGCCCTCGGCAGGCACGAGGAAGATGTGGTCGTAACCCGGCTCCACATAGCCACCGCCGTCATTGCGATAATCCACGCGGTCGATGATCTCCAACGGCGGCGCCCATTGCGCGCCTTCCGGCTTGTCGGGCGCCTTGCCGAGCTTCATCGCTTCGCCGGGAACGCGCATGACATAGGCGATCTGCGTGCCGTCGGGCGACCAAGCGAGATCCTTGGGGCCATCGGGAAGCCCCGTGACGCGCGCAGTCGCATGATCGGCCATCCAGCGGACGAACAGTTGCGGCTTACCGCCCGGCTCGCTGGAGATATAGGCCAGGCGCTTGCCGTCGGGCGACCATCTGGGCTGGGTGGCGCTACCCGTGTTTCCGGCGGCGATCGGAGTCTGGCGGCCGGTTGCGACATCGATCAGCCAGATGCTGCTGCGCGCGCGATCCGTCATGATGTCGCCGGACTTGCGGACATAGGCGACGGTCTTGCCGTCGGGGCTGATCTGCGGATCGGTGGCGACTTCCAGCGCGAACAGGTCGCGGCCTTCCAGAACGCGGGAAGGGGTGTCTGCGGGCGCTGCGATGGCGGGAAGGGACGTGCTGAGAAGAAGTAACGAAATCAGCGATGTGCGGATCATTGGGTCGCCTTGCGGGGAGAAAATGGAGGCGACACAATGCTGCTTTTTTCCGGTAAGGCAATAGGCTGAAATCTTGTGCAGTAGTAATGTCTCTGCCTCAGAGATCGGCGATGATCTCCGCCAGCACGGCGAGGCAATCCTTGCCGAGCTGCATCGAGCGCGCAGGCGACCATCCGAAATCAGGGTCGGGCAAGTCGTCATTGTCCTTGAACGGCATTTCCAGCGTCATGGCAACCGCGCCGAACCGCTCCGCCAGTTGCGCAGTGGACATGGTGAGGTTGGCCTTGCCAGGTTGTCCCACTGGATAGCCAAGCTTCGTCTGGAAGTCGGGCGTGCGGATGGCCAGCGTCGTCGCAAAGCGGTTATAGAGATCGAGCCGATCCTGTTTGAGCGAAGGTATCCCCTCGAACCCGGCAACGAACACGGCTGGAATGGCTTCGTCGCCATGTACGTCCATCGCAAAGTCGACGCCGGTGCGGTCCATTTCGGCACGGACGAGGAACACTTCGGGGCTGCGCTCCATTGTGGGCGCGGCCCATTCTCGATTGAGGTTTACGCCCACCGCATTGGTGCGCAAGTGCCCGCGACGGCTGCCGTCCGGGTTCATGTTGGGGACGATATGGAACGTCGCCTGTTGCCGCAGCAGCCGCGCTACGCTGTCTTCCATGTCGCACAGCCGTTCGATCGCGCCTTCCATCCACCATTCGGCCATGGTCTCGCCGGGATGCTGGCGCGCGTATAGCCAGACTTGTTTGGCTCCATCGCCCAGCGTGATCAGATCGAGGGGCTGACCGTCCAGCGTCTGCCCCAGTTCGCGCGTCTCCACGCCCGGCTGGTTCGCCGCCCAGCTAATGAGGTCGTGATGCCGCTCCATCGAATAGGGCGCGAAATAGGCGACCCATACGCTATTGCTGTCCGGCACCAGATGGATCGTCAGCACGCCATCGGCATACTCCGTATCGGCCTGAAGCCAGTTCTCGCGATCCTCGCTGAACCGCGCCTTGTAGTTCTTCCAGCCGTCGGGATAGGCCGAGCCGCCGCAATTCACGATCCGCAGCGTGACGTCCTCCCCTGCCGCGCCGGCAACACGGAAGTGGAACCATTGATAGAAGTCGCTCTGATGATCGGTGACGATCTCAAGGTCGGCGGTGGTGTCGGTGGCGGAGAGGACGCGGATATTGCCTGCGTCGAAGGCACTCGTAATGGATAAGGTCATTTCACCGTTATAGTGCGCCCGGACTCGCCCGGATAGCCCCCGATCAACGCGGCGGCGAGTTTGGCGGCGGCGATGTTGGGCTGGGCAGCGGGCGTACCTTCCTTCGCACTGGTGTTCGCACGCCCTTCCCACACGACCTGCGAATCGGCGCGGCGGCGCAATTGCACGGAGAGTTCGGTGGTCACCACGTCCTTGGGCTTGCCCGACAAGTTAATGCCGATGCCAAGACCCAGCCCGCTGCCATAGCTGCCCGTCGATCCGCCGACGCCGACGCTTACGGGCCGGCCGGAACGATCGGGTCCGGTCGGGCGGAAGCTGCGCCGCATGCCGACTAGTGCCTCATATTCGCCTTGTGCGTCCCGCGCTTCGGTGAAGCCTACGCGCTGAAACTCCTGCGCCACAGCGGCGGCGTAGGTGCGGAACTCCAGGCTGACGTCGGGATTGCCGATCATTTCGCGCACCGACACGGTGCCGCTGGTCGGGGGGCTGGCGACATGGAAGCGCGTGACCTCTACGGACGGCACGGCGGTGGCGCAGGCGGAAAGCGACAGGGCAAGAACGCTGGCGGCGAGAATCGGCTTGAACATGATGGTGTCTCCAGGGAGAGTAAAACGCGCGTGCGCCCTTTTCGCTGCACGCAGGATGAACGGAAAATAGGCTATGTTCAATCAGGCCGGGCTAAAAACACGGTCGCGCCGCCTTGACTTTGCGGCCCCGCACCCATAGTGGCGACGCTTCGTTTTTCGACACAACAGAATCAATTGAAAGCTGCGTTCCATGAAGATCCGCAACTCGCTGAAGTCGCTTAAGGACCGTCACCGCGATAACCGCGTGATCCGTCGTCGCGGCCGCACCTACGTCATCAACAAGACGAACCGCCGGTTCAAGGCCCGCCAGGGCTGATCCGCCGTTGGGGAAGATCGCCGCCGTCATATTCGACATCGGCAACGTTCTTTTCCCCTGGCACCCGCGCATATTGTACGAGCGCCTGATCCGCGATGATCAGGCGCTTGACGCATTTGTGCGCGATGTGGTGTCGCCCGAATGGCACTTCCAGCACGACCAGGGCCGCAACTTCGTTGATACCAGCGCGGAGTTGATCGCCCTATATCCGCAGCATGAAGCACTGATCCGCCTGTGGAAGCCGCGTTTCGCCGAGAGCATCGGCCCCGTGATCGAGGGCATGGCCGAGTTGCTCGACGACTTGTCTGCCGCCGGCATGCCGCTCTACGCCATCACCAATTTCAGTCATGAGTTCTGGCCGCCTTTTCTGGAGGCGCATCCTGCTATCTTCGGCCACTTCCGCGATATCGTGGTGTCGGGCGTCGAGAAGCTCGCCAAGCCCGACGCTGCTATCTACCACCTTGCGCTCAACCGCTTTGGTGTTCGGCCGGAAGAGGCGTTCTTCATCGACGATCGGCTGGACAATATCGAAGGCGTGCGCCGAGTGGGGATGGTCGCCCATCAGTTCCTCGACGCGGCCATTTTGCGGGCAGAGCTGGAGAAGGTGGGCGCCCTGTAGACCTGCTTTCGCGGGGGAGCGGCGCTAAAGTTCAGCCCTCGTCGCGACCTTTGAGTTCGTCCCCGCGTATAGTCGCGACATGGATCACGTTCGTCGACCCCGGCGTCCCGAACGGCACGCCCGCCAGCACGATGATCTTCCGCCCCGCCTCGGTCAGGTCGTGCCGGAGCGACATGCGCCGCGCCTTGCCGATCATCTCCTCGAAACTGCCGATATCCTTAGTCCGCACTGCATGGACGCCCCACAGCAGCCCCATCTTCCGCGCCGTATCCTGACGCGGGGTGAGGGCGAGGATGGGCGCGGAGGGCCGCTCGCGCGACACGCGGCGCACGGTGCTGCCGCTGGATGTGAAGCACACGATCGCCGTGGCGCCGACCGTAGGCACCACGCCCGCGCAGGCTTCGGCGAGCGCGTCGGCGGTCGTCGGATCGGGCTTGGTTTCGGTGAAGTGCAGCCGGTCGAGATAGCCCGGATCGGTCTCGACGCTCCGCGCGATGCTGTCCATCATCGCGACGGCTTCTTCGGGCCAGTCGCCCGCCGCCGTCTCCGCCGATAGCATGATGGCGTCCGCGCCGTCATACACCGCGGTCGCCACGTCGGACACTTCCGCGCGCGTCGGCGTGGGTGCCTTGATCATCGATTCGAGCATCTGCGTCGCCACCACGACCGGCTTGCCCATGCGCCGCGCAGACGCGACGATCTGCTTCTGCAACGGTGGCACGGCATAGGGCGGCAATTCGACGCCCAGATCGCCGCGCGCCACCATCACTGCGTCGGAAAGCTCAAGCAGTTCGTCCAGCCGCTGCACGGCGGCGGGCTTCTCGATCTTCGCCATCAGCGCACCATAGCCGCCCATCAACTTGCGCGCTTCGGCGAGATCCTCGGGCCGCTGCACGAAGCTCAGTGCGATCCAGTCCGCGCCCTGCTGCATGGCAAAGGACAAGTCGCGCCGGTCCTTGTCGGTCATTGCCGCCATCGGCACGACCACGTCCGGCACGTTCACGCCCTTCCGATTGGAAAGCGTGCCGCCGACCTCGACCAGCGTCTCGATTCGGTCGTCCTCAACCTTCTGCACGCGGAGCACCAGTTTGCCATCGTCCAACAGGAGCCGCGTACCGGGCAGCAATGCCTCGTAGATTTCCGGATGCGGCAGATTGGCGCGGCGCGTGTCGCCCGGTGCCGTGTCGCGGTCCAGAACGAAGGGCTCGCCGACCTTGAGGACCGCGACTCCATTGGCGAACGTGCCTACGCGCAGCTTTGGCCCTTGAAGGTCCGCGAGGATCGTCGTCGGCCGTCCGAATTCCTTTTCCAGCGCACGGATAGACGCGATGTTCACCGCATGATCCTCATGCGCGCCGTGACTCATGTTGATGCGGAACGCATCCACACCCGCAAGATAGAGCTTGCGGATCATGTCCGGTCCGCTGCTTGCGGGACCAAGAGTCGCAAGGATGCGGACGTTGCGCAAACGGGGAGGAATCTTCTTCACGTGCACTCCTGAAAACGTGCCTGTTCAATAAGGCTATCTGTAGCGAACCGGTTTTACCCGAGTTCCATTTCCGCTATCCGCGCTGCACGACACAGATATTGCTTGATGGAGATTACGAATGGCGGACAGCATAATCAATGACGCCGTGGCCGCAACCGCGTTCCGCCGTCTGGTCGCACATTTGCAGCATCGGACCGATGTGGAGAATATCGACCTGATGGGGCTTGCGGGCTTTTGCCGCAATTGCCTGGCCGACTGGATCGCCGAAGCAGACGGGAACATGACTCGCGACGAGGCGCGCGAGATCATCCACGGCATGCCCTTTTCCGAATGGAAGGCGAAGTATCAGGGCGAGGCCACGCCGGAACAATTGGCCCGCATGAAGGAAAGCGTGGCGAAGAACGCCGACACGCATTAAGGCGCTCGTCACCGATTCACGCAGCCGCTCCGGGGGAGCGGCGCCTTGCATCCAAAGGGGATATCATGAGCGAACCGAATGTCGCCGCAGACCAGTTGCGCCTGCTGATCGAACGTATCGAACGGCTGGAAGAAGAGAAGAAGGGCATCGCCGACGACATCAAGGATGTCTATGGCGAAGCGAAGTCGACCGGCTATGACGTGAAGACGATCCGCGCGATCGTACGTTTGCGCAAGCTGGAGAGCCATGTACGCCAGGAAGCCGAAGCGCTTCTGGAAACCTACAAGGCTGCGTTGGGCATCGAATAGATTTCGCCAAGACTGCCTTTTCGAATTCGATCTATGATGGGTCGCGCCGCAGATGGCGCGGCCTATTCTTCGTTCAGTCCTCAGCAACTCGATCCCGCCGCTCCTGTGAGAATGCCGCCGAAGCCGCTGCGACATTCTTCCTGAGCTTCTCGCCCTGGCTGCTCTCGCCCTTACCGCCGCACACCATCGACAGCCCCGGACCCATCCCGCTGCCCATCGCGGCGATGCCGGAGGTGGTGCTGGACTCGATGGTGTAGCGCGCGATCGTGTCGCACCCTGCTAAGTCGCACCCGGCGCGGCAAAGAACCCGACCCGCGCCGTGGCCGAGGACAAGCGAATAATCCTGTTGAAAGTACGGCGCGAAGCTTTCGGGATCATCACGTTCCCCTATGACAACGAACATCGCGCAACCGCTTTTCTTGTGCGGATCGCATAGCATGCGTGTGAGATACGCGCTTCCGGCAAATTACGGTGTGTCGTGGGTCACGGGAAACATTATTGAAACCAGAAGGCGATCCGGCGCAATAGTTCAGCTATCATTTGGGGAGCGATAAAGCTGGCAAATGGCACGAGTATGAAAGCAGCGATCATATAGCGCGCCCTCCATCCGGTAAGGCGAATTCGATCAGCTATTGGAAAGCCACCTTTGCGCCAATAAAAAATGGCAAAGCCAATCAACCCACCCGTTACCCAGAAGAAAGGCAGAAATATTTCTGTTACTACACTACTTAAGTTCCAGCCAGTTACCGCAGAAATAAACATGTAAATGATCAATAGATGGATGAGGACAACTGGAACGGCAAACGCGCTGACCTTTACGGCAAGTTCCATTCCTTGTTTTTCATTAGCTTCATCTTCCACGGACAACCGGGCAAGGTCGTCCTCATCATTTACATAAGACATCAAAGCTCTCCCTAACAAAAAGGGCGACCCTCGGGCCGCCCTTTCCGTTCTATTCCTGATCCAGCTTACTTCGCCTTCACCGTCGCGGCTGGCTTACCACCCTTCTTGCCTTTTTTCGGGGCGGCGGGGATGATCTCGAAGGCGAGCGCATCGTCCTTCAACCGGACATGCACTTCGCCGCCGTGGACCAGCTTTCCGAACAGCAGTTCCTCGGCGAGGGGCTGCTTGATCTTCTCCTGCATCAGGCGACCCATGGGGCGCGCGCCGTACAGTTTGTCGTAGCCGCGCGTCGTGAGCCAAGCCTTCGCCTCGTCGTCCAGCGTGATGTGGACTTCGCGGTCGGCCAGTTGCAGTTCCAGTTGCAGCACGAACTTGTCGACCACGCGGGCAACGACTTCGGTCGGCAGGTAGCTGAACGGTACGATCGCATCCAGGCGGTTGCGGAACTCCGGCGTGAACAGCTTCTTCACCGCTTCCTCGCCGACATCGTCGCGCGTCAGGGTGCCGAAGCCGATGCCTTCCTTCTCCATGTCCGACGCACCGGCGTTGGTGGTCATGATGAGGATGACATTGCGGAAGTCCACCGTCTTGCCGTGATGGTCGGTCAGGCGGCCATTATCCATCACCTGCAACAGGATGTTGAACAGGTCGGGATGCGCCTTCTCGATCTCGTCCAGCAGCAGCACGCAGTGCGGGTTCTGATCGATGGCATCGGTCAACAGACCGCCCTGATCGTAGCCGACATAGCCCGGAGGCGCACCGATCAGGCGGCTGACCGAGTGCCGTTCCATATATTCGGACATGTCAAACCGCTGGAGCGGAATGCCGAGCAACGTCGCCAACTGCCGCGCGACTTCCGTCTTGCCGACGCCCGTGGGGCCGGAGAACAGATAGTTGCCGATCGGTTTATCCGGATCGCGCAGCCCAGCACGGCTGAGCTTGATCGCCGACGAGAGCACTTCGATGGCCTTCTCCTGCCCGAAGACGACGCGCTTCAGGTCAGTGGAGAGGGTTTCCAGCACGCTCTTGTCATCCGACGACACGGTCTTGGGAGGGATGCGCGCCATCGTCGCGATGACCGCCTCGATCTCCTTGGGCGTGATCGTCTTCTTGCGCTTCGACGGGATCACCAGCATCTGCATCGCGCCCACTTCGTCGATCACGTCGATCGCCTTGTCGGGTAGCTTGCGGTCGTTGATGTACCGCGCCGAAAGCTCCACCGCCGCCTTGATAGCGTCGGGGGTGTACTTGACGTGGTGGTGATCCTCGAACGCGCTGCGCAGACCGGCGAGGATCTTGATGGTATCCTCGACCGTCGGCTCATTGACGTCGATCTTCTGGAACCGGCGCAGCAGGGCGCGGTCTTTTTCGAAGTGGTTGCGGAACTCCTTGTAAGTGGTCGAGCCGATGCACCGGATCGTGCCGCCCGACAGAGCGGGCTTGAGCAGGTTCGACGCATCCATCGCCCCGCCGCTGGTCGCGCCAGCGCCGATGACCGTGTGGATCTCGTCGATGAAGAGCACCGCGTGCGGCATCTTCTCCAGCTCGTTGACGACGGCCTTCAACCGCTCCTCGAAATCGCCGCGATAGCGGGTGCCTGCCAGCAGCGCGCCCATGTCGAGCGAGTAGATGACGGCTTCCTTGAGTACCTCAGGCACTTCGCCCTCTACGATCTTGCGCGCCAGCCCTTCCGCGATCGCGGTTTTGCCGACGCCGGGATCACCGACATAGAGCGGGTTGTTCTTAGACCGGCGGCAGAGGATCTGGATCGTGCGATCGACTTCCGGGCCACGGCCAATCAGCGGATCGACCTTGCCGTTCTTCGCCTTCTCGTTGAGGTTCACGGTGAACTGATCGAGGGCGCTGTCCTTCTTGCCCTTGCCGTCCGTTTTCTTTTCGTCTTCCACGGCGCCCTTGACCTCTCGTGGTTCGGGCGCGGCGGTGCCTTTGCCGACCCCATGGCTGAGAAAGCTGACCGCATCCAGGCGGCTCATGTCCTGCTGCTGCAGGAAATACACGGCATAGCTTTCGCGTTCCGAGAAGAGCGCAACAAGGACGTTGGCGCCTGTCACTTCATCCTTGCCGGAGGATTGCACATGCAGGATCGCGCGCTGGACGACGCGCTGGAAGCCGCTGGTGGGGGAGGGGTCGGTCGCGCCTTCCACCTTCAGGCTGTCGAGTTCGGTATCGAGATATTGCGTAACCGCATCGCCCAATTCGCCGATGTCCACGCCGCAGGCCTGCATGACCTTGGACGCATGTTCATCGTCGATGAGCGCCAACAACAGATGCTCAAGCGTCGCATATTCATGGCGACGCTCGGACGCATGGGTGAGCGCATTGTGCAGCGTGGTTTCTAGCGCGGCGGCGAAGGAAGGCATTTGACGTTACTCCTGTGCCCAAAGAACGGGCGTGTCAGACCCTATGTCGGCATCGCATTCGGTACGATCAAGGGATGGGCGAAATCTGCCCGCCTCTTGCGCCGTACCTGGCCCCATGCCGCTTGCCTGCGTCTCTTCGCGCGATTGCCGAAAGAGGCGGCCAGGCCGGTCTGGAGTCATTTCCTGAATAGGGCCTCGGCGCTTGCTTTATGGTTAACGGCGTAGTCACGCCGTCGCTGCGTTCGATCTATTTCGGCCTTCAGAGTTTCGATCCGGGCATCGAGTTCGCCCACGGAAAACGGATCGAGATCCTGCCGCGTCAGCGCCGTCAGAATGTCATCGGCCCTGCGGGGCTGATATTCTTCCATGTCCATGGCAGGAATGTTGACCCTAATGCCCACTCTGTCAATAAGGACGCCAAACCGCTGATCGCGTTTTTTGCGGCGGTGCAGCATTCGCAAGGTACAGCAGCCTATGGTTACGCAAACGGCCCAATCTCCTGCGCTTCCCACCGACATGATGGCGATTGGGATACCGGTGCCGGGCGGACCCGAAGCGCTGGTGCCGCAGCGGTTGCCCATTCCGGTGCCCGGCGAGGGCGAGGTGCTGATCCGGGTTGCCGCGGCCGGCGTCAATCGGCCGGACGTACTGCAGCGGATGGGGAAGTACCCACCGCCGCCGGGCGCGCCGGACACGCCGGGCCTTGAGGTCTCCGGCACGGTCGTCGCCCTTGGTTCAGGGGTGGACGCGGCGCTGATGGGGCAGGCGGTGTGCGCGTTGGTGGCGGGTGGTGGCTATGCCGAATATGCGGTTGCTCCTGCGCCGCAGTGCCTGCCGGTGCCCGGAGGCTACGACCTGATCGAAGCAGCGGCCCTGCCGGAAACGTTGTTCACCGTGTGGACCAATTTGTTCGAGCGCGCCTATGTCGTGGCGGGCGACACGGTGCTGGTGCATGGCGGCACGAGCGGCATCGCGACCATGGCTATCCGACTTTGCAATCTATTCGACATCACGATCATCGTGACGTGCGGATCGGATGCGAAGTGCAAGGCTGCGCTGGATTGGGGCGCGGATCACGCGATCAATTATCGCGACGCCGATTTCGTGACGGAAGTGGGCCGGATCACCGAAGGCAAGGGCGTCCAGGCGGTGTTGGACATGGTGGGCGGCGATTACCTGCCGCGGAACCTCGCCTGCCTTGCACCGGACGGGCGGCATGTTTCCATTGCGGTGCTGGGCGGCGCGAAGGCCGAGATATTCATTCCGCAGATCATGCAGAACCGGTTGACGTTGACGGGCTCCACGCTGCGCGCGCGATCGGTGGCGTTCAAGGGCCTGGTCGCCGATGAACTCTCCCGCACGGTCTGGCCCTTTGTGGCACAGGGCAAGTTGCGTCCGGCCATGGACCGCACCTATCCCCTCGCACAGGCATCCGCGGCCCACGCGCGGATGGAGGCTGGCGATCATGTGGGCAAGATCGTGCTGGTCGTGGAGTAATGATCTCGTTCGTTACCCCGCCTAATCGCTCCTCCGTTCGGGCCGAGCTTGTCGAAGCCTTCTACTGAACGAAGTGAAGTATGCTTCGCTATCGCGCAGCAGAACCCTTCGACAAGCTCAGGGCGAACGGACTATTGAATATACCGTAATACGAGGCAGCAGACTACAGAGTGTCCAAGTAACACCACCGTAACACTCCACCTCAAAATGTAACAGAGTGAGGCTATCAGCCAAAGCCCAAGGACACTATCCCTGGGGGTTTCATGGATACGATCACGCGCCTGCCGTTCCTGGCCGATGTCGAAGACTTACAGAATTTCGACTTTCACTTGCCCGAAGCCGAGGTCGAAGTGCGACGTAAGTATCGCACCGTGTGGATCTCCGACGTTCACCTTGGTACGCGCGGATGCAACGCTGCGATGCTCACGGATTTTCTCGATAATGTCGACAGCGAGACGATGTATCTGGTGGGCGACATCATCGACGGCTGGCGGCTGAAGAAGCGGTTCTACTGGCCCGCCGCGCACAACGATATCGTCTGGCGGATCATGAAGCGAGCGAAGCGCGGCACGCGCGTCGTCTATATTCCCGGCAATCACGACGAAATGTTCCGCCAGTTCACTGGCATGAACTTCGGCGGCGTAGAAATCCGGCGCAAGGCGCTTCATGAGACAGCGGACGGGCGCAAGCTGCTGGTCCTGCATGGCGACGAGTTCGATACGATCATGCTGGCGCATCGGTGGTTGGCCTTCGTCGGTGACGCTGCCTATCACGGCCTGATGAGCCTCAACATCATAGTCAACAAAGTGCGCAACTGGTTCGACTTGCCTTATTGGTCCCTCTCCAAAATGGCGAAGCACAAGGTCAAGAACGCCGTCGAGTTCATCTCCAAGTTCGAGGAAGTCGTGGCGCATGAAGCGGGCGCACGGGGCGTTGATGGCGTGGTGTGCGGCCACATTCATAACGCCGAAATTCGGGAGATTGCGGGCGTCGAATATTACAACGATGGCGATTGGGTCGAGGGCTGCACTGCTTTGGTCGAGCATATGGACGGGCGCATGGAAGTGTTGCACTGGGCCGACGAGATCGCTGCCCGCGAAGCCGCCAAAGCGGCGGCCGACATCGAGGCTGAGGAGTTGCTGGCGGCATGAAGGCGAGCGGCTCCCTGCGGATCGTCATCGTCACCGACGCCTGGGCGCCGCAGGTCAATGGCGTCGTCCGAACGCTGCAATCGGTTGGCGCGGAATTGCTGGCGCTGGGACATCAGGTGCATGTCATTTCGCCCGATCAGTTCAGCTCCATTCCTTGCCCCACCTATCCGGAGATCAGGCTCGCGATGGCGCGTGGCCGCACGATTGGGCGGACCATCGCGGACTTTCGCGCGGACGCGGTGCATCTGGCCACCGAAGGGCCATTGTGCCTCGCCGCGCGCCGCTGGTGCCTGCGAAATCGCGTGCCTTTCACGACGGCGTACCACACGCATTTTCCCGATTATGTTGCCAAGCGCACGGGCCTGCCTGCCGCGTGGTTCTGGCGCTATATCCGCTGGTTTCATGGACCGGCGCAGGCTGTGCTGGTATCCACGCGCTCCGTCCGCGAACAACTCCGCGCGCATGGCATCGTGCAGGTAAGGCCTTGGGGTCGGGGCGTAGATCAGTCCGGTTTTTCGGTCGATGTGCCTCCGCACCCCGCACTGGCCGGGTTGAAGGGACCGATCCAGCTTTACGTCGGCCGGATTGCGGTCGAGAAGAACGTCGAGGCTTTCCTGAAGAACAAGCATCGCGGCACCAAAGTCGTGGTAGGCGATGGCCCGGCGCGGGCGGCGCTGGAGCAGAGTTTCCCCGACGCGCTTTTCCTGGGCGCGTTGTCCGGTCCTTCGTTGGCGGGAGCCTACACCGCCGCTGACGTGTTCGTATTCCCCAGCCGAACCGATACCTTCGGGCTGGTGATGATCGAGGCGCTCGCCTGCGGCACGCCGGTCGCGGCTTATCCGGTAGTTGGACCGATCGACATTGTGACGCCCGAGACCGGCGGTCTGTCCGAGACATTGGAGGATTCCATCGCCATCGCGCTCACGAAAAACCGTGACGCGTGCGCCAGCTATGGCCGCAGCTTCACATGGGAAGTCAGTGCGCAGCAGTTCGTCGCGGGGCTCCACCCGGTGAAGCCGGACGCCCTGTTGGACGCTGCCTGAAAACGCGCTGAAACAGGCGTAAGCGCTTTTCCTTGCCGTTGGCAGAGGTTTGGATTACATCCGGAGTTCTACAGGCCGTCCCGTAAGGGGCGGCCCTTATTGTTTGCAGTTCCGGAGAGCTTTCGTGTCCCAGCCGCTCATGCCCCATGCGACCGCCAGTTGGCTGGTCGATAATACCGCGCTTAGTTTTGACCAGATCGCCGAATTTTGCGGTCTGCACATCCTTGAAATCCAGGCGATTGCCGACGACACTGCCGCGACCAAATACACCGGCCGTGATCCTGTGCGCGCGCATGAATTGACGATGGACGAAATTCACAAGGGCGAGGCGAACCCTGACTACCGCCTGAAAATCCAGAAGGGCCCCGAGCCTGTCCGCCGTACCAAGGGACCGCGCTATACGCCGGTGTCCAAGCGTCAGGACAAGCCTGATGGCATCGCATGGATCATCCGCAATCATCCCGAGATTTCCGATGGCGCGATCAGCAACCTGATCGGCACCACCCGCACGACGATTCAGGCGATCCGTGAACGCAGCCACTGGAACATCGCCAACATCGTGCCAAAAGACCCGGTGACGCTGGGCCTGTGTTCGCAGCGTGAACTGGATGCGTTGGTGGCCAAGGCCGCGAAGAAGGCGGGAATCGAAGCGCCGACGGACTCGCGTCTGGACGGCGACCGCGCTGCACTGATCGAGGAGCTGCGTCGGGAGCGTGACGACAATGTGCGTCGTGCCGAGGAAGCGCTCCATGCCGAATCCGATGCGGCGTCCGAAGGCGCCTTCATCAACGAAGCGGCGAATCTGATCGATCCTTTCAGCAAATCATGAGGCTCTGCGGGGTACTTCCCCGCATCGCCGACATGATCCGGAATTTTTTAGGAGGTGCGGTGCCGTTACGGCATCGTGCCTCCTTTACGTTCGCGGCAACCTGCTGAAATTCTACGCACTGATAGCGGATTGTCAGCCTCGCAATCTCCACTTACATCTCTGTCAATGGAGAGAGAAAACACCGTCTGGAACAGCCGCTACAACCATCCCACACCCTGGGATCAGGTGTTCCCTCCGCTGTCCCTGACGGACATGTTCGTCAACAGCGCGACCGCCCATCCGCATGGCCACCTCATCGATTTTCTGGGCCGTAAATACAGCTATGCCGAATGTCTTGATGGCGTGCGGCGCGTGGCATGCGGCCTTCAGGCGATGGGGGTGCAGAAGGGTGATCGGGTCGGGCTCTACCTGCCCAACGTGCCCCATTATGTCGCGGCTTATTATGGGGCGATGATGGCGGGCGCGATCGTCGTCAATTTCTCGCCGCTCTACACGGCTACCGAACTGGCGCATCAGGTGGAGGACAGCGGAACGAAGATCCTCTTCACGCTGTCAGCCAAAGCGTTGCTGCCGACTGCGCTGGAAGTGCTGGAAGGCAGCAGCCTGGAAAAGCTGGTCGTCGGATCGATTGCGGGTGCCTTGCCCAGGGGCAAGTCGATCCTGTATCGCATGTTCAAGAAGACGGAGATCGTCGAGCGGCCGCATGATCCGCGCGTCGTCTCGTTCTCGAAGCTGATCGCCAACAAGGGCAACTGCACCGTTCAGACGGTCGATCCGGTCGAAGATGTGGCCCTGCTGCAATATACCGGCGGAACCACCGGCCAGCCCAAAGGCGCAATGCTGACTCATCAGAACCTGACGGCGAACGCGCGGCAGGTGCAGATGATTGATCCGCAGGCTGGAACGGCGGACCGGATCATTGGCGTGCTGCCCTTCTTCCATGTCTTCGCCAATACCTGCACGCTGAACCGCACCGTCTTGAATGGTGGAGAAATCGTCATGCTGCCGCGGTTCGAGGCCGTGCAGGTACTCGCTGCGGTCCAGCGGACGAAGGCAACCTCGCTACCCGGCGTGCCGACCATGTATCAGGCGCTGCTGGATCATCCTGCGATCCGCAATATCGATTTTTCGTCCCTCCGCGCCTGTATTTCGGGCGGCGCGCCGCTGCCGCTGGAAGTGAAGCAGCGGTTTGAGGAGGCGACGGGCGCCAAGCTGGTGGAGGGCTATGGCCTTACCGAGAGCAGCCCCGTTGTGTGCTCCAATCCCTATGACGGATTGAACAAGACCGGCACGGTGGGTCAGCCTGTACCCGGCACCCGAGTTAAGCTGGTCGATCGCGAAGACCCGACTAAGCCTCCGCCGGAAGGTGAACCGGGGGAACTGCTCTTTTCCGGCCCGCAGATCATGAAGGGCTACTGGCAGCGCCCCGATGCGGACGCCGAAGTGTTCGTGGACGGGTGGCTGCGCACCGGCGACGTGGGCCTGATCGACGAAGACGGCTATGTTAAGATCGTCGATCGCCTGAAAGACATGATTGCTGTCGGGGGCTTCAAGGTGTTCCCGAGCCAGATCGAGGAAATCCTCTATCACCATCCGTCGATCAAGGAGGCGCTGGTGATCGGTATTCCCGATTCCTATCGCGGCGAAATGCCCAAGGCGTTCGTGACTTTGCAGGACGATGCGCCGGCAGTGAATGACCAGGAGCTGAAGGCCTGGCTTAATCCGCAACTGGGGAAACATGAACGTGTCGCAGCCGTCGAAATACGTGACGCTCTTCCCAAGACGCTGGTGGGCAAATTGTCACGCAAGGAACTGGTCGCGGAGGAACGCGCGAAGGCTGCTGCCGTCCCGGCGTGAGGTGCAAGCTTGTGTGGTGCAGTCGCGATCCTATCTAGGATAGCAACTTAGATCATAGGCAAGGACATTGCATGGCGCAGGAAATCGCGACGCTGGCCGGAGGCTGCTTCTGGTGCACCGAGGCCGTCTATACACGTCTAAAAGGCGTTTCTTCCGTTACGAGCGGTTACATCGGCGGAACGGTTGCCGATCCGACCTATGAGCAGGTGTGCAGCGGGCGTACGGGTCATGCGGAGGCTATCCGCATAGTCTTCGATCCCGATGTCATCAGTTATAGTGACTTGCTGGACATTCATTTCGCGACGCATGATCCGACGACGTTGAACCGGCAGGGTAACGACGTCGGAACGCAATATCGCTCGGCGATCTATCCGCATTCGCCAGAGCAGGAAGCAGAGGCGCGGGCTGCGATCGAGCGCGCGCAGGCCGATTATCGCGATCCGATCGTGACCGCGATAGAGCCGCTGTCGGAGTGGTATCCCGCCGAGGATTATCACCAGCAATATTGGGATCGCGTGGGCACCAAGAACCCCTATTGCATGGCCGTTATTCCGCCCAAGCTACAAAAGCTTCAGAAGAAATTTGCGGAACGGCTGGAAGCCTGAAAATCTAGTCTGGCTTCGTTCATGAACTTCGTGGCATGTGGTTGCTTGAAGGCAGGCGCGAGCGTCTTGTGTGACTTGCCGATGCGTTTCAGAGGTTAGATCATGCCAAGCCGTTACGACCGTTCCCGTTTGATCGTTTTCATGGCGCCGCTCGCCTTGCTAATCCTGCCGGGCTGCATCGCCAGAGCCGCTGTCGACGTGGTGACGCTGCCCGTCCGCGCCGGTTCGCAGGCGGCGGACTGGGCGACAACCAGCCAGGATGAGTCCGATCGCAATTACGGCCGTAAGATGCGCGAGAAAGAGGCGCGCGAGGGCAAGGAGATGAAGCGCGCAGAGAAAGAGCGTCGCCGCGCCTGCCGCGATGCTGGATATGATGACTGCGACTAGGAAAGATCAGGCGGCCGCGCGTTTTAGCCTGTCGTTGATCGCCGCGCCGATGCCGTCCTCCGGGATGGGCGCTATGGCTATGCGTTCCGCAGTGCTGACGTCTGCAATATGGAGCGCCGCGAACAGATTTGCGGCGGCTTCGCTCATGTCGGCCTCGGGACTGAGATTATAGTGGCACGGCATCAGGCCGAAGCCGATCAAATATTCGTCCCGCTCACCCCGCATGGCGTTAAGGCGTAGCGGTTTACTCGGCGCGTAGTGGCTTTCCAGTTGGCCCGGTGCTTCGATGGCTTCCGCCGGTACGTGATGCCCCTCGCTTTCCACGGGCAATCCTGACGCCTTCGCCAGCATATCGACCGTGATGGAGCCGGGACGTAGCAATCGGATACGGGTGTCTTCCGGCGCAACAATCGTGGATTCAAGGCCTTCACTCGTCGGTCCTGCATCCAGGATCATCCGTACCTTGCCGCCAAGGCTGGCTAGCACATGCTCCGCGCGCGTCGGACTGATTGCGCCACTGCGGTTTGCGGACGGCGCAGCCAGGGGCTTACCGCTTTCCCGGATAAGGCCGAGCATGGCGGGATGCGCCGGCATCCGCAGTGCAATGGTTGAAAGCCCTGCGGTCACACGTGGCGCTATGCCGCTGCCGCCAATGAGCGGCAGCACTAAGGTCAGCGGACCTGGCCAGAAAGCGTCCGCAAGTGCCTGCGCGCTTTCTCCGAACAGCGCGATGCGTTTTGCCATTGGCCAGTCCGAGACGTGCACGATAAGCGGGTTGAAGCTAGGCCGCCCCTTTGCTGCATAGATCGCAGCCACCGCCTGATCGTCAGTCGCATCTGCCGCTAGCCCGTACACCGTCTCGGTCGGGACAGCGACCGGCTCTCCGGCCCGGATCAACGTCGCGGCTTCGCGCAGGGCTGTGCTGTCATAACGGCTGGTGCGCGTGGTGAAATGCGGTTGGGAAATGGTCACGGCCTCGCGCTATACCTGTGCGGGCGAGAGCTTAGAAGCGGAAAGCGTCAGAACTGTTACGCTTGCCGAGCAGGAATCCGGTGCGTAAGGCGCGCGAATGACCGATCCAGCTCTATCCCGCATTGCCGACGCCCTGGAGGCGCTGGTCCGCCGTTTCACGCCAGCCGACAGCGCGCCTGTCGACCTTCGCTCGGCCCCTGCGTATCACTGGGATGGAGCCGTGATCCGTGCCGTGGAGGCTTTCAAGCCAGTCGCTTTCGGACTTTTGACGGGAATAGATGCGCAGAAGAACGCGCTGCTGGAAAACAGTCGCCGCCATGCCGAGGGGTATCCCGCGCATGATGTTCTGCTTTGGGGTGCGCGGGGGACGGGAAAGTCGGCGACGGTCGCGTCCTCCGTCGCGCAACTTCAGGGCGAGGGGATGGACGTGGCGCTGGTCCAGTGCGCCACCGACAGCCTTGCCAGCTTGCCCGCATTATTCGCATTGCTGCGCGGCACGAGTCGGCCCTTCATCCTGTTCCTCGACGATCTTGGTTTCGACGATGATGGTGGCGACGCGCGTGCGTTACGGTCGTTGCTGGAAGGAGGCGCCACAGCACGCCCCGCGAATGTGCGGCTGTATGTCACATCGAACCGCCGCCACATCGTGCCGCGTTACCTGAAGGAGCAGGACGACCCCATCAATGTCCGCGATGTTGTGGATGACAAGATGGCGCTCTCCGATCGCTTCGGCCTTAGCCTTGGCTTCCACAATCTCGATCAGGACGCGTATCTGGCGATCGTGTCCGGTTACGCGGCGCGGTTCGGCCTTAGCTACGATCCGCTGGATGCAGTGCAATGGGCGACGCAGCGCGGTAGCCGGTCCGGCCGCGTCGCGTGGCAATATGTGGTTGAACTGGCGGGGCGGGCTGGCAAGTCCCTTAGCTGAGCGTCACTTGCTGACGCGCCAGATCACACCGCCTACATCATCGCTGACCAACAGCGCGCCGGTCTTGTCCAGCGCCACCTGCACGGGCCGGCCGCGTGCATTGCCATCTTTGTCGAGGAAGCCCGTCAGCACATCGACGGGTTTGCCGTTCGCCTGTCCGTCAGCCGTGAAGGGCACGAACATCACCTTATAGCCAGCGGCAGGCTTGCGGTTCCAGCTACCGTGCAGGCCGACGAACGCACCCCGCTCGAACGGCGCACCTAATTTCGAGCCTGTGGCGAATGTCAGGCCAAGTGCGGCGACGTGATTGCCCAGCGCATAGTCAGGACGATGGGTATATTCCCGCAGTTCCGGGCGCTCCGGCTGGACGCGGCGATCCTCATAGCCGCCCCAGTAATTCCATGGCCAACCGTAGAAGCCGCCGAATTCCACGCGCGTCAAGTAATCAGGCACGAGGTCGCTGCCCAGCATGTCGCGCTCGTTCACCACGGCCCAGAGCTGCTGCGTCGAAGGCTCCCATGCCATGCCGACAGGATTGCGCAATCCGCTGGCGAAGATGCGATAGCCGCCTTTCTTCAGGTTTACTTCGAGAATGTTCGCGCGGTTGGCTTCGCTGTCCAGGCCGTTTTCGCCGATGTTGCTGTTCGATCCCACCGCAACGTACAGCAACGTCCCGTCGGGACTGGCGAGCAGATTTTTCGTCCAATGCATGTTCGGCGCATTGGCGGGCAGGTTCATGATCTTGCGACCCTCGGCCGTGATCTTCGTCTCGCCGCTCGTGTAGGGGAAGGCCATCAATGCGTCAGTGTTTGCGACGTAGAGCGTGTTGCCGACCAGCGCCATGCCATAGGGGGAGTTGAGGCCGGTCAGAAAAACGGATTTGACCTCAGCTTTACCGTCACCATCGGCATCACGTAGCAGAGTGATGCGGTTGGGCGAAGCGACGCCAGCGCCCGCCTTGTTCATCAGCCAGCCCATGATCCGATCCTTGATGCCGGTGGCTTCGCGTGGCGGGCTGTTGGTCTCTGCAGTCAGAATGTCGCCGTTAGGTAATTGCAATAGGGAACGTGGGTGGACCAGTCCCTCCGCGAAACGCGCCACTTTCAGTCCTTTGGCAGGCGTAGGGGCTTCGCCAGTCTTCCAGCCGACTACATCGGCGATGTTGACCGTTGGGATCATTTCGCGGCGCGCGATCGTGAAAGTCGGGTCTTTCCCTACGTCCTGGCCCGCCGCCAGTTGGGCCGTATCGCCGCGCGCCAGATACAAAAATCCTCCGGCCGCGACGGCGAGGATGACGAGCAGCAATAGCCAGTATTTTTTCATGGCACCGATCTAGGTCGATGCCGATCCGCCCGCAAGCGCCGCGCGCAGAAATAGCCTTTAGCGGCGTTCGCGAAGCCAGAGCAGGAGAGCTATCACTATGCCAAGACCAAGGCCGGAGAGCAGGCCGATCGTCGGCTGGCCCATAAAGCCACCGCCAATGACGCCGACGAAAGCAAGCAATGCGATGATGGCGCCTGCGCCGGTCGGGTTCTTCTCTTCAGGTGTCGTCATCGGCGATCTTTGCCATGCTTCCATTTGGGACGCCATATGTATCACGGCGGCACATCTGTCCCGAAATGACATTTGGATAACGCCGTGTTGACCTTCCTATGCCGCAGTCGGCAGCCATAGTTGGTTTTTGGCATGATGCGTGAAGCAAGGAGGACGGACTACCGCCCGGTTCTTCGGCGGTCTTCGGGGACATCGATGCAAACACCTTATCTACTCGACCGCGCCAGCGTGGACGACGCCGCTGAACTCATCGCCCAATATGGCGATAACGCCGTGTACGAGGCGGTCTCGCGTGCCGACCGCAGTCGCGACTTAGGCAATCATATCCACTTTTGCCGCTGGCGTCAGATTGAGCGGCTTATTGTGCTGCTGTCAGTCGAAGCGCCGCTTGGAACCATTCACTGAATCAGAGGCGCAATCCCGCGGTCTCCTCAAGTCCCGCAAGGATGTTGAGGTTCTGCACGGCGGCACCCGCTGCGCCCTTGCCCAGGTTATCGAGCGCTGCGACCAGACGCACCTGCGTGCCTGCCGCGTCGGCGAAGACGAACAGGTCCAGCCGGTCTGTGTTCGCGCATCGTTCGATCGTAAGTGTCGCGGCATCGTAATCCTCGATCAGGCGGACGATTTGCGAACCCGCATAGACATTGCGTAGCGTCGACTTGATGGCATCCACCGAAGGCGTGCCGGGCATCGCACTGACCGGTAAGGGTACGTCGACGATCATTCCGCGATGCACGGGCACCACGGCGGGTGCAAAGACGGGGGCGACAGACAGGCCGCAATGCGTCTGCATCTCCGGCACATGCTTGTGCGAGAGGCTCAGCGCATAGGTCGAGAAGGCAGAGGTCACGTCGCCGCCTTCATAGTCCGCGATCATCGATTTGCCGCCGCCCGAATAACCCGACGCTGCGTTGCTGGCGAGTGGCCAGTCGGGAGGGACCAGGCCAACGCGCACAAGTGGCGCGACGAGAGCGATGAAGCCTGTGGAGTAGCAACCCGGATTGCTGACTCGCTTCGATTGCGCAACGATGTCACGGCCCGAGATTTCGGGGAACCCGTAGACCCAACCCGGCGCAACGCGATGCGCGGTGGATGCGTCGATGACCTTAGTACGATCATTGTCGATCAGCGACACCGCTTCGCGGGCGGCTTCGTCGGGCAGGCAGAGGATCACGATATCGGCGTCGTTAAGCGCCCGCCTGCGCGCCCCGGCATCCTTTCGCTCTGCGTCAGACAGCGAAATTAGCGTCAACTCCGGCCGGTCTCCTAAGCGCTCCCGGATCTCAAGGCCTGTCGTGCCCGCAGCGCCATCGATGAATATATGCGTGGTCATGCGCCAATCCTCCGCCGCGCCAGTATCGGCTGTTCGTATTCGGAAGTTAGCCGCGCGATTACGTCCACCAAGGGTTCGATGACTGTGCTCATCCAGAATGCATTGGCGTGGAGGAGGTGTTCCTCGTCCGCCATTACGCCAACATGGCCAGGAAAGAAAAGGAAGTCACCCCGACGCAACTGTGCGTTGTCCGCCAAGGGACGGCCGATACCTTCGCGCTGGAGGTCGGTATCGCGCGGAACGGCTATGCCGCACTGCGCCAGCGCTATTTGGATCAGCCCCGAACAGTCGACGCCCTGATGCCCGCGCCCACCCCAGACATAGGGCTGGCCTATATAACGCTCTGCGACGGCCACCCAGTCGGTTTCCAGCATGTCGACTGGCGCGGCATGGCGCGAGTGGACGAAGCCTTCCGCGCAGGAAAGGAAGTTGCCATCCTCAACTGACGGGAAAACCGATGCGCGGGGCCAGTAATCAACAATCCGGGACTTGATGCTGGGCTCTGCAAAAACCGGGGCGAGGGCGGCACTGACCCGATGCGTCGCAATCTCCCGCACATCTAGTGCTTCGCGCCGAACATAGCCGACATAGCCGTCGTGACCGCAGAAGCCCCAGGCCCATTCGCCATTGACGTCAAGGACGTGAAAGATTTCGCCGCGCAACAACTGCGAGACGCTTTCAGCGCTAGCGGATTTAGCGGATTTGACGGGTGCTCCAGGTGAAACGCAGCTCATCTCGGCCGCGCGGGCATAATGTGCGGAAAATAGTACCCCCGCTAACGACACGTCAGCGAGGTCGCTCCGCACTGCATGAATGCGCTTGTCGAGTTTTACTGATCGGCCCTGTAGCCGAAAGCTTGTGCGGTCAGGTTGCGCGCCCGTTTTTGTCTCGCCTTTCATCGCGGCCTGTTCCTGCGATGAAACCGTTGAATCCGTCAAGAAAATCTGCCCCTTTAGGTGTCCGCGCGACGAAAATGTTCCGGCGGTCGGTCACATCACGCTCGCGGCGCAGATAGCTTAGAGCAGACAATTTGTTAAGAGCGCGTGTGATGACAGGTTTGGAGACGTTCAGCGCCTCCGCCAGGCCACGCACGGTATGCGGTCCCGGCTCTACATATACCATCATCATCAGGGCCATTTGCCGGTTGGTCAGATCAGGTTCACCTGACCGGACATAATCGACCAATGTGTGCATCCACTTGTCCAGCATCGGCGATGGCCGGCGTTCGGCAAGGGCAGTATCATGGGGTGGGGCCTGAACGTTCATATCGCTCAAACGCGCAACATGATATCCGGTTGCGTAACGGATTGGGTTTACGGTTATTTAGGTTAGGTTTGTGGTTCGTAACGCATTTTGAGCATTGCGAATGCCGCACGAAGGCCCAGCGCTTCGCCGCCTTTAGGCCGACCGGGCTTGCCTGCGGGTCGCCAGGCGAAGGTATCGAAATGCGCCCATGGCGTGCCGTCAGCCACGAATTTCTGCAGGAACAGAGCCGCAGTGATCGATCCGGCGAAGCCGCCTTCGCCCGCGTTGTTTACGTCGGCGATGTCTGATTTGAGCATCTCGCCATAGCCACTCCACAGAGGCAGACGCCACAAGGGATCGTTCGTCGCGGTGCCCGCCTGTTCCAGATCCTGCGCAAGGCCGTCGTCATTGGCGAAAAGTGCGGGGAGATCGGGGCCAAGGGCGACTCGCGCCGCACCCGTCAGCGTCGCGAAGTCCAGGATGAGTTCGGGATTGCCCTCGACCGCCTTGGTAAGCGCATCGCCCAGAACCAGACGTCCTTCTGCGTCGGTGTTGCCGATCTCCACGGTCAGGCCCTTGCGAGAGGTCAGGACGTCACCGGGGCGAAACGCGTTGCCGCTGATCGCATTTTCAACGGCGGGTATCAGCAGGTGCAAGTGAACGGGCAGGCGGTTCGCCATGATCAATTTCGCGAGAGCCAGTGCATGCGCCGCACCGCCCATGTCCTTCTTCATCAGCCGCATGCCGGAGGATGGTTTGATGTCGAGGCCACCGCTGTCGAAGCACACTCCCTTGCCGACGATCGCCACGCGGGGATTTTTCGGATCGCCCCAAGTGAGTTCGATCAGGCGCGGCGCGAAGCTCCGGTCGGCGGCGCGACCGACTGCATGGATCATCGGGTAGCCGGTGGCGAGCGGATCGCCCTGCGTCACTTCCACTTTCGCGCCATAAGCGGAAGCGATTACGCCAGCCGCCGCTTCCAGATCAGGCGGTCCCATATCGGCGGCAGGCGTGTTCACCATGTCGCGGACAAGCGCCACCGCCTCTGCCATCACAATCGCTGGTTCGATCTGCCGCACATCCTCGCTCAGCAAGATGCGAGCCCCGACAGGGTTCTCCTCCCGCCGATAACGGTCGAACCGATATTGCGCCGTCAGCCAACCCAGCGCCGCTGCGCCGGGCCGACGATCATGCAAGCGGTAAGTGCCGGCGGGCAGCACCTCGGCGAGTTTGGCGAGGCACCAACTCGATAGCGTGCCGACATCCGCAACGCCCGCGACCACCGACCAGTCGTCCGCGGCATCGCCCGGCAGGATTGCATGTTCAAAGCCCTTGCCGCTGAACTTCTGCGCGGCGACGGCCGTGCGGGCGCGTTCGGGCTGAGCATTCAGCCAGCCGGGGAAGCTGCTCGTGTCGACCAGATGGATGGAGCGGGCGGGCTGGCCGTTGTCGGGCTTCAGCAATTCGGCAAAGTCTGTCATCGCCATGATGTAGGGCAGGGCCGGGGTACTTGAAAGACGGCTTTTCGCCGCGCCTGCTATCCTGCTCGTCGCAGTTGGGCATTGAAACGTTGGGCGAAGGGCATATCATGGCGGCAGGAAAAGCATAAAGGAGAGCCTGATGTTTACGGAAAATCGTCGCGATCACGCCGTCCGCAGCCGTGCCTATGCACTTGCCGAGACGGGCCGCTTTCATGCCGTTAAAGAAATCGAGCAGGCGCTGGTCGGCGAAGGCTGGCCTGATGCCGGAACCGTGTTGCAGGGCAACTATGTACGCCAGTCCCTTGCCGAGAAGCTGGCGGCGCATAGCCATTGATCCGCTACGCAATAGCGATATCGGGGGCGCTGCTGGCGCAGGCCTGCTCGCCCCCATCGTCCGATAATAACCAGGCCATCAATGTGGCGGCACCCGACACGCGTCGCTTTAGCCAACCTGCCGCCAAGCCACCCGAAGCAAAGCCCTTCGCGATTTCGGAAAAGACCGAGCTGCTGGAGTTCGGTTATAAATATCCGATGGAAGCAGCGGCGGTGCCGGCGATTGTCTCACAATTCACGGACGATCTGCAGCGATCGAAGGAGGACGCGCTCAAGATGGCGCGGGAGGATCAGGCGGCGGCGAAAAAGGACGGCTTCCCCTTTCACACGCATAGTTCGGAGACGGAGTGGACCACTAAGGCCGCCACGCCATTGCTGCTTAGCCTTCTTGCGGAAAGCTATGTATACACCGGCGGCGCGCATGGAATGACGGGGTACAAGAGCCTGATCTGGGACCGCGCCAATGACCGCGAAACCAGCATCGAGGCTATGGTCGTGTCGCAACCGACTCTGGCGAAAGCAATCGGCGCGCACTTCTGTAAAGCGCTGAATGCCGCACGCGCAGTGAAGCGCGGTGCGCCTGTCGCTGGCAACGGCATGTTCGACGATTGCGTCGATCCCATGAAGCAGACGCTGGTGCCGGTCTCCACTGACGGAAAGATGATCGATCAATTATTGATCGTCATCGGCCCCTATGAAGCGGGGCCGTATGCCGAGGGCAGTTATGACATCGCCCTGCCGGTAGACGCGGCGATGCTGGAGGCGATCAAGCCGGAATATCGCGAAGCGTTCAGCGCGAAGTGAGCGGCACCCCGAACAGGTCGTGATCGTCGGCATCCTCGATCAGGACGTCGATGATGTCGCCTTGCTTCAACCCTGACGTATCGCGCAGGAAGACGTTGCCGTCGATTTCCGGCGCGTCTGCTTGACTGCGAGCGGTGGCGCCGGTGCTGCCATCTTCCTCGTCGGGTTCGCCCACTTCGTCGATGATGACGGGCAGGATGCGGCCGACCTTCGCCTGCAATTTGGCGGCGGAGATGGCGGCGGTCTTTTCCATGATCCGCTGGTAGCGCTCTTCCTTGACCTCTTCGGGCACGGGGTCGGGCAGGAGATTGGCGGCAGCGCCCTCGACAGGCTCGAACCGGAACGCACCGACGCGGTCGAGTTGCGCCTCGTCCAGCCAGTTCAGCAGATATTGGAAGTCCGCCTCCGTCTCGCCGGGGAAGCCGACGACGAAGGTCGAGCGGATCGTGATATCCGGCGCAATCGTGCGCCATTTGTGGATACGATCCAGCACCTTGGCTTCGTTCGCGGGGCGCTTCATGCGGCGCAGCACTTCGGGCGCGGCATGCTGGAACGGGATGTCGAGATAGGGCGTCAGCAATCCCTCAGCCATCAGCGGGATCACATGATCGACGTGCGGATAGGGATAGACATAATGCAGGCGCACCCACGGCGCACGTCCCTCGGCAGTGCGAAGCTGCCCCAGTTCACGGGCGAGGTCGGTCATGTGTGCGCGCACTTCGCGGCCATGCCATTGCCGTGGCTCGTGCCGGGTATCGACGCCATAGGCCGAGGTGTCCTGACTGATGACGAGCAGTTCCTTCGTGCCCGCAGCGACCAGCTTTTCGGCCTCGCGCAGCACAGCGTCGATACGCCGCGACACCAGATCACCACGCAGCGACGGGATGATGCAGAAGGAGCAGCGGTGGTTGCAGCCCTCCGAAATCTTGAGGTAGCTGTAGTGGCGCGGCGTCAGCTTGAGGCCACCTTCGGGCACCAGATCGACGAAGGCATTAGGCACCGGCGGCGACGCCTCATGCACCGCGTTCACCACCGCTTCGTATTGATGCGCGCCGGTGACGGCCAAAACGCTCGGGAAACGTGCCCGGATCAGTTCTGCTTCATTGCCCATGCAGCCAGTGACGATAACGCGGCCATTCTCCGCGATCGCTTCGCCAATGGCTTCAAGCGACTCTTCTTTCGCGGAATCGAGAAAGCCGCAGGTGTTGACCAGCACGACGTCTGCGCCTGCATAATCTGCGGACATCTGATAGCCGTCGGAACGCAGTTTGGTGAGGATGCGTTCACTGTCGACCAACGCCTTGGGACAGCCGAGCGAAACCATGCCGACCTTGGGCGCGGGGGGGAATGAAGTTGCCATGATCGCGCGCACATAGGGACTCGCGCGCCAAATGTCACGGGGCGTGGCTGGCTTAAGCGCTTACAGCTTCTTGGGGATGCAGTCCGTTCCTGCTGCCTTGATCGATTGGCAGAGCTTTTGTGCGTCCGCCGCTGTGCCTAATGGGCCGACCTGCAAGCGCGTGACGGCGCCGCCCTTCACATAGAAAGGGCGATAGGCGGACAGGCCGCTGACCTTTTTCGACAGGCTCGACCATAGTGTTGCGGCCCGGCCTTCCTCGCTGAACGCGCCAAGTTGCACGCGCCAATCGCCGGGGCTCGCGGCGGGAGCCGTCACGGCCCCGGGCGCGACAGGCTTTTCCGGCACAGTTTTCAATGGCGCAGGTTTCTCGGGCGCGGGCTTGGGCTTTGGCGTTGCTGCAGCCAAGGCAATCGGCTTGGGCATGTCCTTGGCGGGAAAAGGGGCGTTATCCTTCTCCGTGGCCGCAGCCAGCGTGTGCGCGGTCTTCTTTTCCAACTCGCTGGCGAGAAGCAGACCCTGCTTCTTCTGCTCGGCCGGAATGTAGTTTTCCATCTGTTGAAGGCTCGCAGTAGCCGGAGCGAGGCCCGATTTCGACGCGCGAATCATCAGCGCATAAGCCTGCACCCAATCTTTGCCGACAAATTCGCCGTTGAAGAGGGCGGTACCCAAAATATACTGTGCTCGCGGTTCTCCGCGCTCCGCCGAATTGCGCAGATGAGGCATGGCCTGTTCGCGGCTACCCTGCTGGAAAAGCAGAATGCCGTAATTGTCTTCGGCTCTCAAATGCCCTTGCTCGGCCGCCTTGCGGAACCATTCCATGGCAATGGGTAGGTCCGTCGGCACGCCACGGCCAAGCTTATACGCTTGGCCCATGTTGAACTGCGCGTCGGCGTCGCCCTTGTTGGCCAGGGGACGCCATTCAGTGACGGCTTTTACATAATCGCCCTGGGTCCAGGCATCGACGCCGGTTTTCACATCCGCCCGTGCAGCCCCTGAAAACAAGGCTCCGTCCAACAGCAAGGCGGCACCTGGCGCAGCCAGTGCGACTGCCGCACCGATCAGGAAATGTCTCATCGCCTCAGCTCCGCCCGCGTTCGTCAAAGCGCCTTACTCGCGAAACATACTTAATGAATCATTACGGCAAGCGCCAACATTTTGACGGGCTTCGACAAGCGCGGCGCGTCCATAGCGGGATTAACCATTTCTTAGGTGGCGGCGTGGCAATCCCGTGGGGAATTACATTTCCGGGGGGTATTTCGTGCGGGTATTGGCACTGGCA
Organism: Sphingobium sp. SCG-1; assembly: GCF_002953135.1. Classification (NCBI taxonomy): domain Bacteria; kingdom Pseudomonadati; phylum Pseudomonadota; class Alphaproteobacteria; order Sphingomonadales; family Sphingobiaceae; genus Sphingobium; species Sphingobium sp. SCG-1. Next base: position 3,228,626 of record NZ_CP026372.1, on the reverse strand, counting down.
TCACAGAAGGGCGGGTCGGGCAAGACCACGTTGTCCGGGCATCTGGCCGTTCAGGCACAGCGCGCCGGGGCGGGGCCGGTAGTCCTGATCGACATCGATCCGCAAGGGTCGCTTGCCGATTGGTGGAACGAGCGTGAAGCCGAATATCCCGCTTTTGCCCAGACGACCGTCGCGCGCCTTGCCACCGACCTTGAAACGCTGCGGTTGCAGGGCTTCAAACTTGCTGTCATCGACACGCCGCCTGCCATCACCATGGCAATACAGAGCGTCATTTCCGTTGCCGAACTCGTGGTAGTCCCGACACGTCCTAGCCCGCACGACCTGCGCGCCGTGGGCGCCACAGTCGATCTGTGCGAGCGCGCGGGCAAGCCGCTGATCTTCGTGGTCAATGCCGCCACGCCCAAGGCCAAGATCACCTCCGAAGCTGCCGTTGCGCTCTCGCAGCATGGCACCGTCGCGCCGGTCACGCTGCATCACCGCGTCGATTACGCCGCGTCGATGATCGATGGCCGCACCGTCATGGAAGTCGATGAGAAAAGCCGGTCCGCACAGGAAGTCGTGCAGCTCTGGTCCTACGTCTACGATCGTCTCGAAAAGAATTTCCGCCGCACCGTGTTCTCCGTGCCGAACGGATCGAGCCACACGGGTGCACTGCGTCCCTTGGGCGGCGGCTTCGGTCGCCGGGTGATCGGTCAGTAAGATGGCGCCGATGCACGAACCCAAACCTTTTGCATCCCTCACATCCGGCCTCCTTGCGCGCAAGGGCGGAGCGGCCCCCGCCATGCGGCGTCAGGTCATGCTCGGCGGCATGCCGCAAGACGATCTCGGCTGGAACGACATGGGGGAAGATGCCCCTCGCCAGAGCGACCCGCTTGCCGTGATCGGCCTCACGCCGATGGCAGGCGGCTCCGCGCCACCGGCTCCCACGCCGATGGTCGAAAACACGCCCATTCCGGAGACAGCGCTGGTCCCCGCCGTGGTCGAGGAACGGAGGGTTTTGGCCGAGAAAGTCGCTGCGGTGGCTCCCGCACCCGAGGCGGTGGCGCCCAAAGCCGCTGCCAAGATTCCAGCGTCACGTCCTCAACAGCCAAAGGCGGCGTTTACGCTGCGCCTCGATCCCGAGCGGCATCTGCGCCTGCGCTTAGCATGTGCGGTCGGCAATCGCTCCGCGCAGCAGATCGTGACGCAAGCGCTCGACGCATATCTCGAAAGCCAGCCGCAGATCGACGCGCTGGCCGAACAACTGGCACGCCCCGGCGTCAGCAAATAACGGATAGGCTGGACCCATGAGAAAGAAAGCTCTGTTGAACGCGGCGGCGTCGTCGCTGCTGCTCGGCATCACCACCGTTGGCTGCACGGGAAGCGCGTCGATGATGGCGCGTGCGGGCACCGCCCAACCGGCTGCCAAACAGGGGCAAGCCTCCGCGACCCTGGCCGAAAAGGCGCTTGCGAAGCGGGATGTCGCAGCGGCTCTCGCTGCTGCTGAAACAGCCGTTGCGGCCAAGCCGGATGACGCCGGATACCGGCTGCTGCTTGGCCGCGCCTATCTGGCCGACGGGCGTTTCGTGTCGGCGGAGACGGCGCTCAGCGATGCCATGACGCTGGGCAATACCGACGCGCGTACGATCGTGAGCCTTGCGCTTGCGAAGGTCGCGCTGAGCAACTCGGCCGGTGCACGCGAAGTGCTTGCCGTGAACATGGATCACGTTCCCGCCACTGATTATGGGCTGGCGATGGCGATGGCGGGTGACACGGACGAGGCCATTCGCATCCTTTCCGCCGCCGCGCAGGAGCCTGAAGCCACCGCAAAGACCCGCCAGAACCTGGCTTATGCCTATGCGCTTGCGGGCCAATGGCGTGAAGCGCGGCTGATGGCGGCGCAGGATCTCGATGCGCTTGCGGCTACGCAGCGCGTCGTAAGCTGGGCGCAGAATGCCGAAGCTGGCGCAGAGCCGCAGCGGGTTGCCGCGCTGATCGGCACGCAGATTCGCGCTGACGATGCAGGAATGCCTGTGCGTCTAGCGCTGGCTTCTTCGGCGCCGATACAAATGGCGCAAGCCGAAGTCGCACCTGCACCAGAGGCCACTTCGGCCGAGCAGACGACCGAATCCGCTTCGCCCGACGTGCCATTCCTTGCGGAACCCGAAGCGCCCGTACGCGCGGCGGAGTTTCATCCGACGCCGGTCGCGCGCGCAGTCACGATGATGCGAAAGGCCGCCTTGTTCACGCCCCTCATGCCTTCGGCAACCAGCAACTGGGTCGTGCAGCTTGGTGCCTATGACAGCGTCGGCGTCGCCAAGGGCAGCTGGCAGCGGATGGCGCGCGCCAACGGCCACCTTGCCAAGTTCCCGGTGTCCTACAGCACGGCCAATGTGCAGGGCCGCCTCTATCATCGCCTTGCAGTGGGCGGCTTTGGCGATCGTGCATCGGCGTATCAGATGTGCCGGACGATCCGTAGCCAGGGCGGGGCCTGCTTCATCCGGGCAGCGGCTCCGGTCAAGCTCTGGGCGGCGGTTGCCAAATCGAAGCGCCAGCAGTTCGCCTCGCGCTGATCCCCGTTAGGGTCGAATGAAGGGCGGCGGTTCCTTAAAGGAACTGGCCGCCCTTCATGATTCTGCGGGCGCGGCCCTGCACGGGCACCTTGTCGAAGGGTGTGTTGCCCGCCGCCGCTTCCATCCGCGTCGAGTCGACGAGCCAGGGCGTGCCGGGATCGATGAAGATGATGTCGGCGGCATGACCAGCCGCAAAGCTGCCCGCTTCTACACCCAGAATCTTCGCCGGATTAGCGCATAGGAGCTTCATCAGCGCGTTCATGCTCAGATGCTCTTCGCGCACCAGATTGAGCGATAGCGCCAGCAGCGTCTCTGCGCCCGCCATGCCGGGACTGGCATCGGCGAAGGGGAGGCGCTTGTCCTCCGGTCCGCGTGGATCATGGCTGGAGGTAATGACGTCGACCGTGCCGTCGGCCACGGCACGGATCGCGGCCAGCCGATCGTCCTCGCTCCGCAGCGGCGGAGAGAGATTGGCGAAGGTTCGGAAATCGGTGACGGCGATGTCCGAGAGGAAGAGATAGGCGGGGCTGATCCCGCAAGTGACCCGCAGCCCTTCCGCCTTTGCAGCACGGATCAGGTTGAAACCGGCCTCCGTGGTGACAAGCCGGAAATGGATCGCAGCGCCGGTTTCCCGCACCAGCATGATGTCCCGCGCAATCGCCATCGCTTCGGCACAGGCAGGCGCAGCCGCTAGGCCCAGCCGGGTCGCTGTCTCGCCTGCTGTTGCAACGGCTTTACCGGAAAGCCCGCCATCCTCTGCATGAGCAATCACCGTCAGCCCAAGCGCGGACGCATAGGACAGCACGCGCAGCATCACGCCGGAATCGGCGATCCAGTGCCGCCCGGTGCTGACCGCCCGCGCGCCTGCCGCCTGCATCATGCCGATCTCGGCCAGTTCGGTGCCCTTGAGGCCGCGCGTCGCCGCTGCGATGGGGTGCACCCAGAAATCGGGCTTGCCCGCGCGAGTGGCTTCCCGGATCAGGCCCACATCATCGAGCGGGGAGGATTGATCGGGCATCAGCGCTGCGCGCGTGATCCCACCGAAATGGAAGGCTGGTTTATCCGTGCGGAATACGCCCAAATCAACGAGACCCGGTGCAACGACCAATCCCTTCGCATCGATCTTTTCGGCGTCGAGCGGGATGGCGATATCGCCTGCAGCGACGATCCGGTCGCCTTCGATCAGGATGCTGCCGGCCGAGACGGCGCTTCCGGCGGGATCGGCGAGCAGACCGTTAGTGATGGCGAGGACGCGCGTCATGCCCAACCCTCCACACCGCGCGCGCTACGCGTAAGGACATCGAGGCACGCCATGCGTACGGCCACGCCCATCTCCACCTGCTCGATAATCGCGGAGCGTTCCGGATGATCCGCGACGCTACTGCTGATTTCCACGCCTCGGTTCATGGGGCCGGGGTGCATCACCAGCGCGTCAGGCTTGGCGCGCGCCAGTCGCTCGGGCGTCAGGCCATAGAGCATGTGATATTCGCGCGGGGAGGGAATGAATGCGCCGTCCATCCGCTCATTCTGGAGGCGCAGCATCATCACCACGTCCGCGCCATCCAGCCCCGCATTCATATCGGTGTAGGGCGTGACGCTCATCTGCTCGATGGCCGCGGGCATCAGCGTCGGCGGTGCAATCACGCGCACTTGCGCGCCCAGAGCGCCAAGGCACAGGATGTTCGAGCGTGCGACGCGGCTATGCAGCACGTCGCCGCAGATCGCTACGACCAGTCCGGAGATCGATCCCTTGCGTCGCCGGATGGTCAGCGCATCGAGTAACCCTTGCGTCGGATGCTCGTGCCAGCCATCGCCTGCGTTCAGCACCGGGCAGCTTACCTTGTCCGCGATCAGCCGCACCGCGCCGGAGCTACTGTGGCGGATCACGATCACGTCCGCGCGCATCGCGTTCAGCGTCATTGCCGTGTCGATCAGCGTCTCGCCCTTCTTCACGCTCGATTGTGCGGCGTGCATGTTGACGACATCCGCGCCCAATCGTTTTCCCGCGATCTCGAACGACAACAGTGTGCGCGTGCTATTCTCGAAAAAGGCGTTGATCTGCGTCAGGCCGCCAAGGCGATCGTCATGCTTGCGGCTGTGCGCGCGGTTGACGGAAACCCAATGCTCCGCTTCGTCCAGCAGGAAGGATATTTCCCAAGGCATCAATGCGGACATCGCCAAGAGATGCTTATGGGGAAATTGGTCGCGGCCCCGGAGCCCGGTAATTTGGCCAGTGGAGGTCGTGGCGGTAGGCTGCGGCATGGCGTGAGGCCTTAGAGCGGAATGCCGGAGGAGGGAAGGGGCCTCACCCGCGCAGGGCGTCGATGGCTCCCTGCAGGATGTAGCTGGCCGCGAGCTTGTCCACCAGAACATCGCGGCGGGCTCGGCTGGCGTCGGCGTCGATCAGCGTCCGCGTGACGGCCTGCGTCGACCATCGTTCGTCCCACAGGAGGATTGGCACATCCATATCCACAAGGTTGCGGGCGAAGGACCGCGAAGACTGGCTACGGGGCGACTCGCTGCCGTCCAGGTTGAAGGGCAGGCCGATGACGATGCCCTTTACGAACTGCTCGCCCATGAAGGCGGCGATCGTCGCCTTGTCCTTGGTGAATTTGCCCCGGGTGATGGTGTGCGCCGGGCTGGCGATCACCCAACCAGCGTCGCACAGCGCGAGGCCTACCGTCTTCGTGCCCACGTCCATGCCAATCAGCCGCCCGCCTTCGGGAAGTGCATCCCGAAAAACAGTGCGGTCAGTGGTAATCAGGCTTGCCATCAATTCTTCGCGGAGAACGCGGCGAGTCGCGCCTGCGCATCGGCACGCAGGTTCGCCCAGAACAGCGCATAGTCGTACACATGATAGTTGTTGCCGGGCAATGTGAACGGCCCAAGGTCTGGAGGATCGCCGATCAGCAGAAATCCGCGGGCGTCGCACCGCGCCGGAACTGCGCCCTTTATCAGCGCCGGGTTATCCTCGCTCTGCCGCGCATCGAGCGTGCCGAGATTTTGTGCTGCCTTCGCCACGCCACTGGCGCTGCCAGTGATGGGATTGACGCAGAAGATTTTTGTGCCTTTTCGCGGCAATCCGTTGAAGCCACGATCCTTTTCGAACGCCTGCACCACTGCGGAGGGTTCGGCTGGCTCGGCAAAGCTTTGCCAGCTGACGATGCAGTGCGCCTGTTGTGGCTTGGTGCAGGCGGGCAGGCCCAGCGCGGGAATGTCGGCAGTGACGGAGACGGGCCAGCCGATGATGTATGCGATAGCGATACGCCCGGCGATCGGCTTCCCTGCAACCTTCTCATGCAGCAGGCGCAGCAGGTGCAGCGATCCCTGGCTGTGTCCGGCGAGGATGATCGGACCCTTCGGATTGGCGGCGAGAAATGCATCGAACGCCTGCACGACATCCGCATAGGCGGCGTCTATCGCTTTCCCGCCACCCGCGTTGTTCGTCAGAAACGCGCCGAAATGTGCCTGCCGATATCGCGGTACCCAGATCGGCCCAAGATTGTTGAACGCGCTCGCCTGTCGTTGCACGAACCGTGCCGCGACCGTTAACGACTCAGGATCGGAGAGCGGCGCGTTCCAGTCGGCTTTGTTGCCCGGCGCGAGATAGGTCGTCGGATGAACGAAGAAAATCGCGGCCTTCCTGGGGACGGGTGCGGCCTTCATGTCCGCTGGTCGCCATTGCGAAGGATCAGACGCCAGGCCAGGGCGTGAAATCCATGTGTCTGCGCTGGCGTAGGCGTCTTTTGGCAGGGGCGGTGGCGCACTGAATGTCCGCGACGGCACCATCGCGGCGTTGATAAGCTGCTGCCCCCACACGCGATAGGCAAAGGCCGATATGATGACCAGCACGATCAGGCTGGCGATGATGTAGAGGAATTTCCTGGCCACTTGCCGCTCCGCTTGGGTGTGCGATTTCCGGGTAAGCGCCTATCCTGTCACGCGCGCGGGGGCAATCGCGCTTGATGCACCGCGAAGGCGATGCTAGCGGCTCCCCATGTCCATCGATCTGCAAACCGTGAAGAAAATCGCCAGCCTGTCGCGCATCTCCGTTACCGAGGATGAGGCGCAGGCCATGGTGCCCGAACTCAACAATATCCTCGGCTTTGTCGAGCAACTTGGCGAAGTCGATGTCACCGGCGTCGAGCCGATGACCGCCGTCATCCCCAATACGCTGCGCCTGCGCGACGATGTCGTGACGGACGGTAATGTGCGGGAGAAGGTGCTCGCCAATGCGCCGCAGGCTGAGCAGGGCTTTTTCGCCGTGCCCAAGGTGATCGAATGATGGCCAGGCTTAACGCTTTCCTCCCCGTTCGCCCTGAGCTTGTCGAAGGGCTCTGCCGAGTGAAAGGATGCTGCTTCGCTTCGCTCAGCGGAAGGCTTCGACTTCGCTCAGCCCGAACGGAGATTTTGGTATGACGAATTTGACAGACCTGACCGTCGCCGAAATCCGCGACGGCTTCCGCGCTGGCGACTTCACGGCGCGCGAAGTGGCCGAAGGCTTCAATGCCAATGTCGCGGCCGCCAAAGCCTTGAACGCTTTCATCGTCAAGACCCCGGAGCATGCGCTTGCCGCCGCCGATGCCGCTGACGCCGCGCGCACGTCGGGCGATCTGAAGCCGTTGTCGGGCGTGCCGATCGGCATGAAAGACTTGTTCTGCACCAACGGCGTGCAGACCACGGCAGCCAGCCATATTCTCGAAGGCTTCGTACCTACATATGAGTCCACGGTCTCGGGCAAGCTGTGGGACGCAGGCGCGGGGATGCTGGGCAAGCTCAATCTCGACCAGTTCGCGATGGGGTCTTCCAACGAGACCAGCTATTTTGGTAATGTCATCTCGCCCTGGAAGCGCAACGACGGCGGCAACGCGGCGCTGGCGCCGGGCGGTTCCTCGGGTGGCAGTGCCTCGGCGATTTCGGCGCGGCTTTGTCCGGCGGCGACTGGCACCGACACGGGCGGATCAATCCGCCAGCCTGCCGCGTTCGTTGGCATCAGCGGCATCAAGCCGACCTATGGCCGCTGCTCGCGCTGGGGCGTGGTTGCGTTCGCCAGTTCGCTCGATCAGGCAGGCCCGATGGCGCGCACCGTGCGCGACAATGCGATCATGCTCGAAGCGATGGCGGGATTCGACCCGAAGGACTCGACCTCGCTGGATTTGCCTGTTCCCGCGTGGGAACAGAGCCTGTCCAGCGACTTGAAAGGCAAGCGGATCGGTATTCCCAAGGAATATCGCGTGGACAGCATGCCTGCTGAGATAGATGCGTTGTGGGAAAAGGGCATCGCGTTCTTGAATGACGCCGGCGCGGAGATCGTCGAAGTCTCGTTGCCGCATACCCGCTATGCGCTTCCCGCCTATTACATCATCGCGCCCGCCGAAGCGTCCTCCAACCTTGCGCGCTATGATGGCGTGCGGTTCGGGCAGCGCGAGTTGCCGGACGGCGCAGGCTTGCAGGACATGTATGCCGCCACCCGCGCCGCCGGCTTCGGGCCGGAGGTGAAGCGCCGCGTCATGATCGGCACCTATGTGCTGAGCGCCGGCTATTACGACGCCTATTACACGCAGGCGCAGAAGGTTCGTACGTTGATCTCCCGCGACTTCGACCGCGCATGGGAAAGCTGCGACTTGCTGCTGGCGCCGACCGCGCCATCGGCTGCTTTTGCTCTGGGCGAGAAGCAGGCCGATCCGCTCGCGATGTATCTCAACGACGTCTTCACCGTGCCTGCCTCGCTGGCTGGACTGCCCGCGATGTCGGTGCCGGGCGGCCTCGACGCGCAGGGGCTGCCGCTAGGTCTCCAGATCATCGGCAAGGCCCTCGACGAACAGGGCGTCCTGAACGCCGCGCTCGCCATCGAGGAGCGCGCAGGGTTCACGGCACGGCCCGAGAAGTGGTGGTAATATGACTGAAGCAACCTATCGCATCCACGGCGCCACCGGCGAATGGGAGGTCGTGATCGGCCTTGAAGTTCATGCGCAGATCACGTCCAATGCCAAGCTGTTCTCCGGCGCATCCACGACTTTCGGTGCTGAGCCGAACACGCAGGTCAGTCTGGTCGATGCGGCGATGCCCGGTATGTTGCCCGTGCCGAACCGCGAGTGCATCCGGCAGGCGGTGCGGACCGGCATGGCGATCGACGCGCAGATCAATCGCTATTCGCGGTTCGACCGGAAGAACTACTTCTACGCCGATCTGCCGCAGGGCTATCAGATCAGCCAGCTCTATCATCCGATCGTTGGCGAAGGCGAGATCGTCGTCACACTGGACGAAAAGAACCCCGATAGCGCGACCAAGACCATCGGCATCGAGCGTATCCATGTCGAGCAGGATGCGGGCAAGCTGATGCATGACCAGCACCCGACGCGCAGCTACGTCGATCTCAACCGCTCCGGCGTAGCGCTGATGGAGATCGTGTCGAAGCCCGATATGCGTTCGCCTGTCGAAGCAGGCGCTTACGTCAGGAAGTTGCGCTCGATCCTGCGCTATGTCGGCTCGTGCGATGGCAATATGGAGGAAGGCTCCATGCGCGCCGACGTGAACGTCAGCGTGCGTAAGCCGGGCGATGAGTTCGGTACGCGGACCGAGACGAAGAACGTCAACTCGGTGCGCTTCGTCATGGCCGTGATCGAGCATGAGGCGAACCGACAGGTCGATGTGCTGGAGAGCGGCGGCAAGATCGTGCAGGAAACACGTCTCTACGATCCTGACCGTAACGAAACGCGATCCATGCGGTCGAAGGAAGACGCGCACGACTATCGCTACTTCCCGGATCCCGATTTGTTGCCACTTGAACTGGACGACGCATTTCTGGACGAATGCCGCGCATCGCTTCCAGAACTGCCTGATGCCAAGCGCAAGCGGTATGAGAGCGAACTCGGCCTTTCCGCCTATAATGCCGCGGTCCTGACTGCCGAAGCTGAAACAGCGCGCTGGTTTGAGGCGCTGGTGAGCGAGAGCGCGCGCATCCAGAACAAAGGCGAAGGCGATGTGGCCAAGGCGGCGGCCAACTGGCTGCTGTCGGAGCTGTTCGGCGCCCTCAATCGCCTCGGCAGGGATCTGGACACGAGCCCCGTCAGCCCCGCGCAGGGCGCGGAACTGCTCTCGCTGGTCGCGGACGGCACCCTGTCAGGTACGCTCGCCAAGCAGGTATTCGAAATCATGCTCGAAACCGGCGACGAGGCAGGCAAGATCGTTGAGGAAAAGGGTCTCAAACAGACCTCTGACACGGGCGCGATTGAGGAAGCCGCCGCCAAGATAATCGCAGAAAATGCGGACAAGGTGGAACAGTATCGCGGTGGCAAGGAGGCGCTGTTTGGCTTCTTTGTAGGCCAGACGATGAAAGCCATGGGGGGCAAAGCCAATCCAAAAGTCGTGAATGAGATAATGAAGAAGGCATTGCAGGCGTAACGATATCAAATTAAGGCACACACATCAGTCCTGGGATTGTATAACTTTACGATTCGCCGCGCTGTGACGCAGCCGAACTAAGCGTGATAGACACTCGTTACCCGTCGCGGTTGAAAGTTGTTGCTGGTTGTTTTCTTCTGGCGGCGACTGCGGCGCTATCGCACGCCGCCGCTGCGGCGCAGGGGAAAGTACAAACAGTCTATATAGTACTGCCTCTTACTACAGAAATTGGACGGGCCGAAAAGATCGGCAGTAAGCGGGCTGGGCTGCTCTGTATGCCCAACGGCACATTGAACGGTGAGGATATCGAGGCTGAACTTGCAGGTGGAGCACAGTCGATTGTTGGTGCAATGAAAGGCACAGGACTTTTTGCGACCACTTCGGAAGGATTTCTGCCGGAGTTCTCCGATGCATCGATTTATAATGTTCGCTGGGTCAAAGTTGGCCTGAAGTCCGCCTCTTTCAACGTATGCGCCAAAAAATGGGGCTTGGGAAATAAGCGGGAGTATACGGGCATCGCCATGTTGCAATTCGAATGGTCGCTGCGGGATGTCGTTGAGACCGGAGTTGAACCGCACTGGGGCGATAAAGTGACCGTAGACGCGGTATCCGCTGATCCAAAGTCGATCGCCCAATTCATCTCTTTAGGACTCGTAAAGTCGTTTGAAGCCAATAAAATCCTCCGCTAGTTGAGGAAAATGCCGGAGATCAGTCTGGTGGTAGCGGCGCTGAGGGAAGTTCGTCAGGTCCACGTCCTGGTTCATCTACATTCGGCGTATCCGGCGTAATCTCCGGCGGTTCGCGGAACGGCGTCTCGCTGGGGGTGTCGATCTGAGGCAACTCAGCGGGTGATTGCGGTTCGATGACGTCGGGCGGGGGGATTTCCCCTGGGTTCGTGGCCATGGCGTGTCTCCTTTTGCGTCTTCAAGTCTCTCCGACGCATGAAGGTTCCGCCTGCACCTATGTTGCGCTCACAATCCCTTGCCCTTCGCGCAATCCTGATCTATGGCCCGCCGACCGGCGACCGATGCGGGCGTGGCGAAACTGGTAGACGCGCCAGATTTAGGTTCTGGTATCGCAAGATGTGGGGGTTCGAGTCCCTTCGCCCGCACCAGTGGCGTCAGTCCATTGGATAGTCCTTCGATGGATGTCGCCACCGAATTTCAGCTTTAGAAAGCGTTGATAAGAAATGCAGATTGTCGAGACGTTGAACGAAGGCCTCAAGCGCGCCTACACCCTGACCATCACGCCTGCCGATATCGACGCCCGCGTCGACCAGGAAGTGAAGACCATGGCTCCGCAGGTCCGCATGCCCGGTTTCCGCCCCGGCAAGGTGCCCGCCAACCTCGTCCGCAAAATGCATGGCGAGCGCCTTCAGGGTGACGCGCTGAACACGTCGATTCAGGAAGGCGTGCAGAAAATCCTCGCTGACAACAAGCTGCGTCCCGCGATGCAGCCCTCAGTCGAACTGGGTGAGGATTTTGCATTTGGTAAGGACGCAGAGATCAAGGTCGAACTGGAAGTGTTGCCTGAAGTGGCCGCGCCCAGCACCGAAGGTCTGAAGCTGGAGCGCCTGATCGCCGAAGTCTCGGACGAGCAGGTCGAGGAAGCTGCGGCCAAGATCGCGTCGCAGCAGGCCGCTTATGAAGCGTACCCCGCCGAACATGAAGCAAAGACTGGCGATACGCTCGTGGTCGATTTCGTCGGCAAGGTCGATGGCGAAGCCTTCGAGGGCGGTACCGGTGAAGATATGAAGGTTGAAATCGGATCGGGTAATCTGATTCCGGGCTTCGAAGACCAACTCATCGGCGTGAAGACCGGCGATGAAAAGATGCTGAACGTAACCTTCCCAGAAGATTACAACGCCGAAAACCTGAAAGGCAAGGCCGCGACGTTCGACATCGTGGTCAAGTCGATCCTCGATTCATCCAAGCCCAAGCTGGACGATGATTTTGCAAAGGGCCTTGGTCTTGAAGGTCTCGACAAGCTCAAGGAGCTGTTGAAAGGCCAGATCGAGCAGGAGCATAACGGCCTTACGCGCACTTATATGAAGCGCAAGTTGCTGGATCAGCTTGCCGCTTCGCATGACTTCGACGTGCCGCCCAGCATGGTGGAAGCTGAATTCAACCAGATCTGGCAGCAGCTTGAGCATGAGGCCGGTCATGATGAAGACCCCGAAGCCGCAAAGGCCGAGATGGAGAAGGACAAGGACGACTATCGCAGTATTGCGGTACGTCGCGTGCGCCTTGGACTGTTGCTGTCCGAAATCGGACAGGCCAACAATGTGCAGGTGAGCGACGCGGAGATGAACCGCCTCATCATGCAGGCTGCGCAGCAGTACAGCCCGCAGGATCGCGAGCGCTTCGTGCAATATGTTCGTCAGGAGCCAATGGCTGCGGCCCAGCTCCGCGCGCCGCTTTATGAGGATAAGGTTGTCGACTTCCTGTTCGACAAGGCTGAAATCACTGACCGTACGGTCAGCCGCGCTGATCTGGAAGCCGCCATTGAGGACGAAGACGGCGACATCAAGCCGCACGTCCACGGTCCCGATTGCGGGCACGACCACAGCCATGATGAAAAGCCCAAGGCGAAAAAGGCGGCTCCGAAGAAGGCTGCCGCCAAGGAAGCTGAGCCAACCGCAGCGGTAGAAGCTGACGTGGAAGCTAAGCCTGCCAAGAAGGCATCGGCGAAGAAGGCTTCCAAGGTCGAGGAAGCATCGGTCGAGGACGTGCCTGCTGCCGAGGAAAAGAAGCCTGCCAAGAAGGCTGCGCCGAAGGCGAAGAAGGCCGAAGCCTGATAGATTTCATTTTCGGTTAGATATCCAACCGCTCGGGCCGGGCTTGCCAATGCCTTTTCTTGTCTGAAGATAAGAGCAGCGTTTACACAGGGCAGGCGCGGACGGGTGGGGGATATTTGAGTATGGGTGAGCGTGAATTTCGTGCTACGCCACGCATAGCGGTTATCCTGCCATGCTATAATGAGGCAGGAGCCATCGCGCGGACTGTCCGCGATTTCGCGCAAGCATTACCCGAAGCTACCATTTACGTTTACGATAATAACAGCACCGACGAGAGCCGCGCGCTTGCGGCCTCGGCAGGAGCCGTCGTGCGCAGCGTTCGTCAGCAGGGTAAGGGCCATGTGGTTCGCCGTATGTTTGCGGACGTCGATGCAGACATCTACGTGATGGCCGATGGCGACGCTACCTACGAAGCCGCCGCGGCTCCACGGATGGTTGCGGCGATGCTTGCCGAGAACCTCGATATGGTCGTCGGCGCTCGCAAGTCTGAAGTCGAAGCCGCCTATCGCCGCGGCCACCGCCTCGGTAATCTGCTGTTGACCGGCCTGCTTCGTCGGCTGTTCGGACGGAGCTTCACCGACATCCTCTCAGGGTATCGTGTGTTCTCTCGCCGCTTCGTCAAGAGCTTTCCGGTCCTTTCGGCCGGATTCGAGATCGAGACGGAGATGAGTGTGCATGCGCTGGAACTCGCTATGCCGGTGGCCGAGGAGCTGACGGCCTATGCCGCACGCCCCGAAGGATCGGAAAGCAAGCTCAGCACTTACCGTGACGGATGGCGCATCCTGCGGACCATCGTACAACTTTACCGACTGGAGCGGCCAGTGCTCTTCTTTGGCATCATTGGCGCGCTGTTTGCAATCGCAGGCCTGGTGCTCGCAGTGCCTCTATTCCTAACTTATCTCCAGACAGGGCTCGTCCCGCGTTTTCCGACCGCGATCCTCATCACCGGCCTTATGATTATCGCAGTGCTGAACGGGATGTGCGGCCTTATCCTGGATACGGTCGTGCGTGGCCGGCGTGAAGTCCGACGCCTTGCGTATCTCGCCTTTCGCGCGCCAAGTGAGTTTGCGCGCGATCGTTGACCGCGCGTCTGCCCCGAAGGGTTAAGCCCCTTGAACCTGTCTTGCTTTGCACCGATGTAGGGCAGGGCAAAAGCACTCAGCGAAAGAGCACAATGAGAGACCTCCTTTCCGATCCACTCGCGGCACTCGTTCCCATCGTTATCGAACAATCCAATCGTGGCGAGCGCAGCTTCGACATTTTCTCGCGCCTGTTGCGAGAGCGGATCATCTTCGTGACGGGTCAGGTCGAAGACCAGATGGCCTCCCTGATCGTCGCGCAACTGTTGTTCCTCGAATCGGAAAATCCGAAGAAGGACATCTATATGTACATCAACTCGCCCGGCGGCGTCGTCACGGCGGGCATGGCGATCCATGACACGATGCAGTACATTCGGCCCAAGGTCGGGACGGTCTGCATCGGTCAGGCCGCGTCGATGGGCAGCTTCCTGCTGGCAGCGGGTGAGCCGGGCATGCGAGTCGCGCTGAGCCAGGCGCGGATCATGGTGCATCAGCCTTCCGGCGGCGCGCAGGGCATGGCTTCGGACATCGAGATCCAAGCCAAGGAAATCCTGCGTATTCGCACGCGTCTTAACAGCCTCTATGCCAAATATACCGGTAAGCCGCTGGATGAAATCGAGCGCGCCATGGACCGCGATACCTTCATGGAGGCTGACGAGGCCAAGGCGTTCGGCCTTGTCGATGAAGTGTTCGACAAGCGTCCCGCGCCGACCGAAACGCCCGAATAATCGACGCGGAAACATAAGCGCTAAGGGACTATTTAAGTGGTTGTCACATAAACGTCTCTTGTGAAACGCGCATTACGCGGTCTAAGTTGGCCGCGGACACGAAAAGTCCGGCGATGTGGGATGGGGCCGCTGTCTCCCGCCGGACCAGGAAAGACCGTAATGACAAAGCTTCAAGGCTCCGATTCAAAGAGTACGCTCTACTGCTCCTTCTGCGGCAAGTCGCAGCATGAGGTGCGCAAGCTGATCGCGGGGCCAACCGTATTCATCTGCGACGAGTGTGTGGAACTGTGTAACGACATCATCCGCGAGGAGGCCAAAGGCGGCCTTGTCGGGCGGAAAGATGGCGGGGTGCCGACGCCGCAGGAAATCTGTGACGTGCTGGACGATTACGTCATCGGCCAGAGCCGCGCCAAGCGCGTGCTGTCGGTGGCCGTGCACAACCACTACAAACGTCTGAACCACGGTGTGAAGGCAGGCGAAGTCGAACTCGCCAAGTCGAACATCCTGCTGGTCGGTCCTACCGGCTGCGGCAAGACCTTGCTGGCACAGACGCTGGCCAAGACGTTCGACGTGCCGTTCACCATGGCGGACGCAACGACCCTGACCGAAGCCGGTTACGTCGGGGAGGATGTCGAGAACATCATCCTCAAGCTGTTGCAGGCCAGCGACTATAATGTCGAAAAGGCGCAACGCGGGATCGTCTACATTGACGAAATCGATAAGATCAGCCGCAAGGCCGAGAACCCCTCCATCACCCGCGACGTGTCGGGCGAAGGCGTGCAGCAGGCGCTACTTAAGCTGATGGAAGGCACCACGGCTAGTGTTCCGCCACAGGGTGGACGCAAGCATCCGCAGCAGGAGTTCCTGCAAGTCGACACGACGAACATCCTGTTCATCTGCGGCGGCGCCTTTGCGGGTTTGGAGAAGATCATCGGCGACCGCCTTGAAGCGAAGTCAATTGGCTTCGGCGCGCATGTCGCCGCACCTGAAGAGCGCCGCACCGGCGAACTTCTGCGTCAGAGCGAACCGGAAGACCTGCTGAAGTTTGGGCTTATTCCGGAGTTCGTCGGTCGTCTGCCGGTTATCGCAACGCTGGAGGATTTGGACGTTACCGCACTGGTCAAGATCCTGGGCGAGCCGAAGAATGCCCTCGTCAAGCAGTATGGCAAACTGTTCGAGATGGAAGACGTGGACCTCAGCTTCACCGACGAAGCTTTGGTCGCGATCGCCAAGAAAGCTATCGAACGCAAGACCGGTGCTCGTGGACTTCGATCGATCCTCGAATCGATCCTGCTCGACACGATGTTCGACTTGCCCTCCATGCAGGGCGTCGGCGAAGTGGTGATTGATAAGGATGTGGTCGATGGCCGCAAGGAACCAGTCCGCGTCTTCAGCGAACAACGCAAGGCCGGCGACGCCGCCTGACGCGACGACATAACAATTAATCGAAAAGGCCGGCCTCGCCGGCCTTTTCTTTGCCACTCGAGGGAGGAGATGCCGAACGGCGAGCCGTCAACAAGTGATGGTCGGGAGAGCTAGCCATTTCGCTTGTGTCCTTATCTATGTTTGCGCCGTTCCCAAATATTTCCCGTGAGTTGCAAAATTGCCGCACTTCTGGTTTTGAGTGAATTGGCTCAATAAAATCCCCGTGATTTCTGCTCTTCCCCCCGCTACGGCTCGGGCAGGAGAGACTCGTCTTCAGCCTGTCGGGGCAGAGGCCGGGCGCGATGACAGAGCGCACTGCAGCATCGTCACAAAACCGCAACCGCAGCATTACAGGGCGTGCCTACGCCAGCCAGAGCGGGCGGTTCAAACATACACGGGAATTTCGGCATACGGCAAAGCTGCCAAGCTACTCCGCATGTCGGTAAGACAAGGGAAACATACATGAAAAATATTCTTTTGCGGGGAGCCGCGATAGTCGCGCTCATGACGCCGGCGGCAACTTTTGCCCAATCGACTGGCTCGATCGACTTCGAAAATGATATCGTCGTAACCGGCACCACCGTGAACAACGGCGTCGCTGGTGTCGTCATTCCCGACACCAGCAAGGCCAAGGCGGTCCTGACCGAGGAGTATATCCAAACGCAGGTTCCAGGACAGACGATCAACGACATCATCAACCAGTTGCCGGGCGTCAGCTTCCAAAACAACGATGCCTTCGGTTCGGGCGGCGGTACTCTTAGCATTCGCGGTTTTGACGATCAGCGCATCTCGCAGACGTTCGATGGCGTTCCGCTCAACGACACCGGCGGCTATGCGCTGTATTCAAACCAGCAACTCGACCCCGAACTGATTGAGCAGGTCAATGTCAACCTGGGGTCAACTGACGTGGATAGCCCCACGGCAGCCGCGACGGGTTCGACCATCAACTATCGTACGATCACCCCGACTGACGATTTCGGTGCGAAGATCATAGGTTCCGCTGGCGATTTCAGCTTTTTCCGCGTGTTCGGCGTGGTGAACACCGGCGTCTTCACCCCTTGGGGCACCAAGGCATTTTTCGCGGCCAGCAGTGCTTCGAATGATGCAATTTACGGCGGTATCGGCAAGATCGACAAGCAGCAGTATAATGCAAAGGTCTATCAGCCGATCGGTAGCAACGGCGACTTTATCTCGATCGCTGGACACTATAATGAAAACGTGAATAATTTCTTTGGTTCAGCGCCGCTCCGAGTAGATGCCGATCGTGCTGCAGGCACTGCCAGCACCAACCGCTTCCTCGTCAGCAAGGGAGAGCGAGATTTTCAGATCGCACGCTGCAGCATAGCTCCAGGTGTCGCCGGCGTGACGGATGTGGCAAGTAGCTGCGGATCGGACTTCGAATATCGCTACAACCCTTCGAACACCGGAAACATCCGTATTAATTCACGCTTCACGCTTGCCGATGGTTTGGTGCTGACAGTCGATCCAAGCTACCAGTATACCAAGGCAAATGGCGGCGGCACCAGCATTGCCAGCGAAGGCACGACGTCAATTGGTGGCGTGGGATATACTGGTTTCATCCAAGGTTCCTCCTCGGCTGCCCAGTATTTCTTCGGTCGCGATCTGAACGGCGATGGAGACCTGCGGGATACGATCCGCGTTGTGTCACCCAGCCAGACCCAGACGCACCGCTATGGCCTGATCGCTTCACTGCGGTATGACCTGAACGACGATAACACTGTGCGAGTGGCCTATAGCTATGATCGTGGTCGTCACCGTCAAACGGGTGAGGCTGGCTTCCTTCGGTCAGATGGTTTCGCACAGGAAGTATTTGCTGACAACGCGCCCATCGTGGATCGCGAGGGCAATGAGCTTCAGAAGCGCAATCGGCTTTCCTACGCCATCCTTCACCAGGTTTCGGGTGAATATCGCGGAGAATTCGGTCCTGTCACAGTCAACGCCGGCATCCGGGCGCCGTTCTTTAAGCGTGATCTGAACAACTATTGCTCCACGGCTACTGCCGGTGGCAACCTGCGTTGCTTCGGAGCCGGAACAGCAGCAGAGGCGGCATTCGCAGCGGCGAACCCGACGATCCAGGGCCCGCAGCGCCGTGTGTTCAAATATGACAAGATCCTGCCCAACGCAGGTGTCGTACTGGATGCCTCTAACGCTCTGAGCATCTTCGGAAACTACTCGAAGGGTCTGCAAGTGCCGGGCACAGACAATCTGTACCAGTCCTTCTTCTTCGAACGCGACAATGAAAACGCTAATCCTCGGCCAGAAACGACCGACAACTTTGACGTTGGCGTCCGTTACCGGACGGGTAAGGTTCAGGCTCAACTTTCGGGTTGGTACACGATTTATTCCGATCGGTTGGCGTCGGCTTATGATCGGGAACTCGATCAGACGATCTACCGCAACCTGGGCAAGGTCAATAAATACGGCATCGATGGCAGCGTTGCCTATCAGCCGATGCCTGAACTTACGCTCTATGCATTCGGTTCGTATCTGAAGTCGAAGATCAAGGATAATGTCGAGCTGACCGCAACTACAGTGGCGCTCACTGCTGGCAAGCGTGAGTCAGGTGCCCCCGTTTACACCTTCGGCGGTCGAATTCAGGGTGATGTAGAAGGCGTTCAGGTCGGTGTGAATGCGAAGCGCACCGGGCCACGTTACGTCAACGACCAAAATCTGCCGGTATTCCAGACGATCAATGGTGTATCGACGCAGGTATATGGGGCAAAAGCACCAGCATACACGCTGGTAGACGTGGATGCGCGTTTCTCGCTGGCCCGGTTCGGGGCGGAAGGCGTCGCCATACAGCTTAACGTGACCAACGTGTTCGATAAGCTGTATGTCGGCGGCTTCGATGGCACGTTGTCGAATACGACCGTCAGCTTTGCGCAGATTGGCGCGCCACGCACCTTTATCGGTTCGCTGATCGTCGGGTTCTGATCCGCCAACGCATAAATGAAAAGGGGCGTGTTCCTTGCGGATGCGCCCCTTTCGGTCTTACAGCCAGATTTCTCCCGCTCACGCGTCCACTTCGCAGTCCACTTAGCGCAGGCAGCTATCCTGGCCTTCGCGGTGGACCGCGGCCATGCGGCGGGCAATGCTGTTGCCGTAGCGGCGGGTGAAGCCCGATGGCGCTATGGCTGCGCGTTTCTTGGGGAGGGGGAGGATAGCGGCGATCCGCGCGGCTTCGCTGACCGACAGGCGGGATGCGTCATGGCCAAAGTAACGCATCGCGCCCGCATTCGCGCCATAGGTGCCTAGACCTGTCTCCGCGACGTTGAGGTACACTTCCATGATCCGGCGCTTGCCCCAGAACATCTCCACCAAGCCGGTGAACCACGCCTCCAGCCCCTTGCGGACGAAGCCGCCGCCTTGCCAGAGGAACACGTTCTTCGCGACTTGCTGGCTGATGGTGGAGCCGCCCCGGATACGCCCGCCGCTAGCATTGTGCCGCATGGCCTGCGCTATCGCCACGGCATCGAAGCCGTGATGTGAGCAGAACTTCCCATCCTCGGCCGCAATGGCAGCACGGGGCATGTCGGGGTCCATCTCCGAAAGGCTCATCCAATCCTTAGTGAAGCCGCGTTCGTCGAACAGCATCGTCAATGTGAAAGGTGGGGGAAGGAAGCGGAACAGCGCCACGGGAACGAGCGACAGGATCAGGAAAGCCGCGATAATTTGGAGCAGCAGGCGCTTCCATCGGAACCGGCTGCGGGATTTGGGCTTGAGGCGGGAAGGGGCATTGTCGATCATGTCGTCAACGTAACGCGCAGTTTCGGTGCGGTCATCAGTCTTTAAGGGCTGAAACGAAAAGGGCGCCAACCTTGCGGTAAGCGCCCTCTAACAGGTTTGGTTGAGAGATCAGGCTGCGGACAACCGCAACTTGTCTCCAGCGATCCGCATCATTGCCTTCTGGAGCTTCTCGAAGGCCCGCACCTCAATCTGGCGAACGCGTTCGCGCGATACGCCGTAGACTTGGCTCAAATCTTCGAGCGTCTTGGGTTCTTCCGCCAGACGACGCTCCGCAAGGATATGCTTCTCGCGGTCGTTGAGGTCGCGCATCGCCTCCACCAACATGCTGTGGCGAAGATCACGCTCCTGCGCATCGGCGACACGCTCATCCTGCAGAGGATCGGTGTCCTGCAACCAATCCTGCCACTGGCCTTCGCCATCCTCGCGCAGGGGGACGTTCAGCGAGGTATCGCCGCCCATCGCCATGCGGCGGTTCATGCTGACCACATCGTCTTCCGACACGCCCAGCTTGGTGGCGATATGCGTAACGTCCTCCGGCTTCAAATCGCCATCCTCGAACGCTTCGATGTTGTTCTTCATCCGGCGAAGGTTGAAGAACAGCTTCTTCTGCGACGCGGTGGTGCCCATCTTCACGAGGCTCCACGAGCGCAGGATAAACTCCTGGATCGAGGCGCGAATCCACCACATTGCATAAGTGGCGAGGCGGAAACCACGCTCCGGCTCGAACTTCTTGACGCCCTGCATCAGCCCGATATTGCCTTCGGAGATCAACTCACTGACCGGCAGTCCGTAGCCACGGTAGCCCATTGCGATCTTCGCCACGAGACGAAGGTGCGAGGTCACGAGTTGCGCTGCCGCTTCCGGGTCCTGGTGCTCGGCATAACGCTTCGCAAGCATATATTCCTGCTCTGGAGCCAGGATCGGGAATTTACGGATCTCGCTCAGATAGCGATTGAGGCTGGCGTCGCCGCCCAGCGCCGGAATGGTCGCCGGTACATTGCTTCCTTTAGCCATGGTAACTTCCTTCCCTTCCGTGACCGGACCCTATGATAGGCATCCAAGGTCACAACTTGCATTCACAGTACGCGAAGCCGACTTAACAGTTCCTGCATATCCGGTGGAATATGGCTTTCGAACGACAAAGCCCGGCTCGTTACGGGATGAATAAACCCCAGCGTTCTGGCGTGCAATGCCTGTCTGCTGAAACATATTGTTTCCAGTAGCGATTTGAAATGTTTTTTTGACTTACTGTAAACGGGATCGCCGATCAGAGGGTGGCCGAGGTGCGCCATATGCACACGAACCTGATGCGTGCGCCCCGTCTCCAGCTTGCATTCCACCAGAGCAGCATCGGCAAGGCGTTCCAATGTCCGGTAATGCGTCACCGCGTGTTTGCCACGCCCCTCCGGCTGTACGGCCATCTTCTTCCGGTCGTTGTCGGCGCGGCCGATCCATTGCGACACTGTGCCAGCCGGGGGACTTGGCCGTCCGACCACGACGGCCGCGTAGAGGCGTTCGATGCTGTGATCCTTGAACTGACGGGCAAGACCTTCATGCGCTTTATCGTTCTTGGCCGCGACCAGCAGCCCGGAGGTGTCCTTGTCGATCCGGTGGACGATCCCCGGCCGAGCGACGCCTCCGATCCCGGACAATTGTCCGGCGCAGTGGTGCAGCAGCGCATTGACCAGGGTGCCGTCCAGATTACCCGCGGCAGGGTGAACGACCATTCCGGCAGGCTTGTCGATAACGATGAGGTCGGCATCTTCATATACGATGGTGAGCGAGATGTCCTGAGCAGCCGCCTGTGCTTCGATGGGGGGAGGGACGCCGATCGAAAAGGTCTGGCCCGTCGCCACCTTCAACGCGGGGTCCGACACCTGACCGGCTGGGCCATCGACGCAGCCTTCGAGGATCAGCGCCTTGATCCGTTCCCGCGACATATCGGGCAGCAGGCTCGCCAGCGACTTGTCCAGACGGTTCCCGGCGCAATCCTGCGGGATCGTCGTCTCTATAGTGGAAACCCCCGGGCGCATTGCGTAGGATGTGGGGATGCAGGTCCGCATATCAAGTCCATTGCTCGACAGCATCATGGCTGCCGCGCGCGCCGATCCTGATCGAGAGGTTTGCGGGCTGCTACTTGGCCATGACGACGTTATCACTGCCGTGCGGGCAGCGGCCAATGTCGCCCCGAATCCCTCCCGCACCTTCGAACTCGACCCGCAGGTCTTGCTGCGGGCATATCGTGAAGCGCGCGGGGGAGGGCACCGCATCATCGGGCATTATCATTCGCATCCCAACGGCAGCAGCGAGCCCTCCGTCGTCGATGCGGAGGCTGCTGTCGAGGCGGGCATGCTGTGGCTCATCGTCGGCGGGGCAACAGCGCAGATCTGGCGAGCCGGCGCCCGAAGTGCCGACGGGGCGCTGCATGGACGCTTCCATCGGCTGCAACTTGTCGTGGAGCGGCATTGACCCGCCCGCTTTGGCTGCATCATGGGTTGCATGATGTGCAGCCAGTCGCCAAGAGAATTTGGTGACTTGCCGAATGCAGGTCTCCCTGTTCCGATCTGCTGGAAGCATTGCATGACCGATCTGCCGCACGACCAAAGTTTTGAATTCGCAGCGCTGCTCTGCTCGCGGCTTTGCCACGATCTGTTGAGCCCCGTCGGCGCGCTGAATAATGGCCTGGAGTTGATGGCGGACGAGACCGATCCCGAGATGCGCCAGCGCTGCCTGGACCTACTCGGCGACAGCGCCCGCACCTCCGCCAACAAGCTCAAATTCTTCCGTCTCGCTTTCGGATCGGCCGGTGGTTATGGCGACAGCGTGCCTTCCAGCGAAGCGCGCACGGCTATCGAAGGGATGCTTGCCGCCAATGGGCGCGTGAAACTCGGCTGGATCGTGGCCGAAGACAGCCTTCCCAAGCTACCCGCGAAGATACTGTTGAACCTCGCCCTAATCGCAGGCGATGCGCTGGTGCGGGGCGGGCAACTCGACATCGGCGCCGAACAGAGGGCTGGCATTTTTGAGATCGTCGTCCGCGCCGAGGGTCCGAAGGTGATCCTCGATCCTGAACTACGCGCCGCTCTGACCGGAAGTCTTGCGGATGACGGTCTCTCCGCGCGAACGGCGGCGGCATGGATGGTTCGCACGCTGGTGACGCGGGCGGGCGGCGAGATCATGTTGTCACAGCCGGGTGATCCCGCTTTGCTGTTCGGCGCGAGCCTGCCGGTCAAGGTTCCCGTTTCTGACAGCGCTTTAACGCCGAATTAACTACGCTTGCTCAATGGTGCGGCTCAAGTGGCTGCATGGATGGGCAGATGGACGAATTACTCGGCGAATTCATTTCGGAGACGCAGGAAACGCTTGAGGCGTTGGCCGGGATTGTGGTCGCGTGGGAGGCCGATCCCTCCGACAGGGAGCGGCTCGACTCCATCTTCCGCTTCTTTCATACCGTCAAGGGAAGTTGCGGTTTTCTCAATCTGCCTCGTTTCGAGCGGTTGAGCCATGCCGCCGAAGATGTGCTTTCGGATATCCGGGATGGTCGGCGCGTGCCTGATCCGGTGACCGTCAATGCCGTACTAGCCGTTATGGACCGAATCGGAGAATTGACCGAAGCGGTGGCATCCGGCGCATCGTTGCCTTCGGAAAACGACGAACTCCTGATCGGCGCTCTGCGTCAGGTTGATCTGGTTGAACTGGAAAAGGTCGCCGAACCCGCGACGGTGGCAGCGGTTGCACCCAAGCGCGAGCAGGGGAATGCCCAGCGTACGATCAGGCTCCCGCTGACATTGATCGATCAGTTGATGAATGGCGTGTCGGACATGGTGCTCGCACGCAACGAATTGTCGCGAAAGCTGCGCGACCTAACGTCCGATCCTGATCTGGACAGTGCATTCGAACGTCTCTCCACCTGCGTTGCCGATATGCGCGATTCGATCTCAAAGACACGCATGCAACGCGTTGACCGGCTCTTCGCCGCAATTCCGCGTATGGTCCGTGACTTGTGCCGTGATCTGGGCAAGCGTGTGGAACTCGATCTTGAGGGCGGTGACGTCGAAATGGATCGCGAGATGGTCGAGATGGTCGTCGATCCGCTCACGCACATCGTCCGCAACAGCATCGATCATGGCATCGAACTCCCTGCCGACCGCGCCGCAGCCGGAAAACCGGAAACGGGTGTCCTGCGTGTCGCTGCACGGCAATCGGGCAATCAGATCGTTATCGAGATCAGCGACGATGGCCGGGGAATCGATAGCGACCGTCTGGTGCGCAAGGCGATGCAGTCCGGCGACCTGACCCCTGACGCCGCCACGCGCCTCACCGAAGCTGAAAAGCTGGACATGATTTTCCGGCCCGGCCTCTCAACGGCTCAGGCCGTAACAGCCGTATCGGGGCGAGGCGTCGGAATGGACGTTGTGCGAGCCAATGTCGAACGGATCGGCGGTGTCATAGCATTGGACAACCAGCCCGGTCGCGGATTGAAGATAACGCTTCGCGTACCGCTGACACTGACGATAATCCCAGGCCTTATCATCAAGGCAGGCGGGCAGCAGTTCGCCATTCCCCGCGCTGCGATCGTGGAGATATTGCACGTCAATAACGAAACGCTGTCAATTGAACGTATCGGCGGAGCATGCATAGCCACAATCCGGAAGATCCGTCATGCCATGATCGATCTAGAAGATGTATTGGGTCTACCGCTCATCGAGCAGCAGGGTCCAAGGACGATCATGGTCGTACGATCCGCATCGGGCATTCCCTTTGCCATGGGCGTATCGGCGGTCGATAATCATGAGGAACTAGTCATCCGTCCGGCTTCGCCACTCATTATGGCATCTGGCGTCTATGCGGGAATGACATTGCCGGACAACGGCCAGCCAATGCTGCTTCTTGACGCGGGCGGCCTTGCCAACGCGGCCAACTTGTCGAGCGTCATGGAGGATCGCACCAGCCGACAGGACGGCGATATATCGAGCGAGATTGTCGTCGAAACCCTTAGTGCACTGCATTTCGAAGAGCTTTCGGGTGAAGAGCGCTTGCTTCGTTTGAGCCTTATCGAACGTGTAGAAGATCTGGATAGTGCCTTATTCGGCACAGCGGGTGGGCGCGCGTTTGTGAGGGTCGAAGGACGGTTGCTGCCGGTCGCTGCTGACCGTCACAAGTTCGATCGCGATTGTGTGACAGCTTTGCGGATTCGCGATGGCGAGCGTGAGCTATGTTATCCAGTGGCCCGTGTCATCGACATAGTACAGATGCCGGCGGTCCCCGACATGCTCCTATCGAGTGGCATACTTTCCGGCATAGCAGTGATTAATGATGTGCACCTCGAAATCCTTGATCCTTTTGCGCTGTTCGCGGCTAATCCTGTTGGACCGGAAGCCAACGCGTCCGCCCGATGTGTGATAGCCGACGCGGGAGACGTATGGGCGCAGGAAATCCTGGCGCCGTTGCTCCGGCAGGCGGGCCACGACGTGCTGTTGGGACTGCCGGAGGATGGCGCCGTTCGTCCCGATGATGTGGTGCTGTATGCGCAGGCTGATACATGCACCGCGATGCGGTCGGATCAACCGGCTGTTCAGATCCGCAACCTGCCGTCGCCCAAGAACAGCAAAGATCGCTCCGTGTATCGTTATGATCGCGATGGCCTCATGGCCGCAATTAGTGCCGCGCGCCGGGAGAAAGTCGCATGATCGAGCAGCTTTATCTTTTCGCCTGCGTGGCAGGGACGGCTATTGCGGTCAGGACCGAAGAGATCGAAGCCGTAGTGAGGCTTTCGGAGATTTCACCGGTGCCAGGAATGCCGCCTCATGTTGCAGGACTCTCGGCGCTGCGTAGCCGTGTCCTTACGATGATCGATGTCGCTGCTCTGATTAATGGCTGTCCTACCCCGCGTGATCGCCGGGTGCTGGCCATCATCGCCGACATCAGTGGACACAGCTACGGCCTCATCGTGGATTCGGTGAGCGACATCTGCACAGTTCCGGACGGAGAGCTTCCGTTACGCGGAAAGTTAAATCCCTCCTGGATGCCCTTCGGGTCGGCCATCGTCGAGAACAGTGGAGAGCCGCATCTTCTGGTCTCCCTATCAAGCTTCATTGATCCTGTTCTGACCGCGCAGGCGGCCTAATAGTTCTGAAATCTTTGGGCATTTACCAATCGCTTAGCTTTCGGCGGTACAACGTCTGACGCACAGACATACCATAAGGGGTCAACACGCATGACAAACTGCCTCGTAGTCGATGACTCCAAGGTTATCCGGAAAGTGGCTCGTCATATTCTGGAGTCGCTGGACATCAACGTCACGGAAGCTTGTGACGGCCGCGACGCCCTTACACAATGCGAGGCTTCTGTTCCGGACGTAGTCCTGCTTGACTGGAACATGCCGGTGATGAGTGGCATGGAATTCCTTCAGGCTCTCTCGAAGTCTCCGCTGCAGACGCGTCCAAAAGTCATTTTCTGCACGACCGAAAATGGACTTGGTCATATCAAGGCCGCTGTCGAGGCAGGGGCGGACGAATATGTCATGAAGCCATTTGATCGCGACACCTTGGAAAGCAAGCTGCAAATCGTCGGCATAATCTGAGCAATCTCCTCCGGATGGCTTCAACGACGCTGACCTAAGGTTTCACTACATGCCCGCAGACAATCCGGACATCGTCTGGTCGAACAGGAACGATCCGCCAAGCCGCGTCCTCATCGTGGACGACTCTGTCGTCGCGCGTACCGTGCTGGAGCGGATACTGGTCGCCCATCCGGATTTCGTCGTGGCCTGCAAGACGAATAACGCACAACAGGCCTTGGACTTTCTGGCGCGAGACGCGGTGGATCTCATTCTTCTCGACGTGGAAATGCCCGGTCAAAGCGGCATCATGGCTCTTCCGAAGATATTGGAAGCCGGCCGTGGTGCTAAAGTCATCATCCTATCGGGCCGCTGCGAAGAAGGCAGCGCGGCGGCGGTAGAAGCGTTGGCCCTCGGCGCGAGCGACATCATGTCCAAGCCGGACCGTGGTTCCTTCGGCGATCAGTTCGCCCGCGCGCTTCTCAGCAGGATGAGCCGTATATTCGGCGAGGAACGCGAAGGCGTCGCTTCAACCATTCATCTGCGCCAGACGGACGCGTATCGAGCGATTGGATGTGTGGGCGTCGGTGCCTCGACAGGCGGGATTCATGCACTGGGCCAGTTCTTTGCTGGGATACTGGAACCGTTGGGCGTGCCTATCTTGGTGACGCAGCACCTGCCACCCAGCTTCATCCCCTACTTTGCGACTCAACTCGGTCGGATGACCACTTTGCCAGTCAAGGTCGCGGAAGAGGGGGAGTTGCTTAAGCCCGATCAGGTTTACGTCGCACCCGGCGAAGCCAATCTGTGTTGCCGCCGCAGTTGGAATGGGCAGATTACCGTAGCGTTGTCGAGCGAACGCACGCCGCTCAGCGCGTTGCCAGCAGTCGATCCGATGTTCATGGCGATCGCCCGTTGTTACGGGCCGGGCGCTGCGGGCGTCGTGCTGACAGGCATGGGGCGCGACGGGACAGCAGGCGCGGGGCACATCGTCGATAGCGGCGGAATAGTTATTGCGCAGGACGAAGCGACCAGCGTCGTTTGGGGTATGCCCGGTTCTGTGGCTCGCGCAGGATTGGCGACGGCTCTTTTGCCACCGGAGAAGATCATGGGCTTTGCACGACAACATTCTGCGATCATGGCATGAGCGTCTCCGCGCCGGATACCGCCTTCACCGGCGCAATGCGCGTGCTGGCGAGCCTGCTTGAGTCGCGTACAGGCCAGATCCTGTCCGAAAATCGCATGTGGCGGATCGAGACGGCCTTGAAGCCTGTTCTACGTGCCAACGGCCTTGAGGACCTTGAAGCACTGGTGAGGCGGCTCCTGTCAAGCGCCGAACGGCAATTGAGCGATGATGTCGTCAACGCGCTGCTTAACAACGAAAGCAGTTTCTTTCGCGATCTTCAGATGTTTCAAATGATTAATCGCGAGATATTGCCGCATATTAGAGCAAACCGATCCGATAAAGTAGTGCGGATATGGTGCGCCGGATGTTCCACGGGGCAGGAGGCCTACTCGCTGGCACTTCAGTTCCGTAAGGATGCGGAGACATGGAAAGGGTGGCGGATCAGTATATTGGCTACCGACATTTCCACGTCAGCCATCACGCGCGCGCAATCGGGCATATTTTCGCAGATCGACGTCCAGCGCGGCCTGCCTATCAACGATCTTCTCACCTGGTTCGAGCCTGCGGGCGACGATTGGAAGATCAATGAAGATTTGCGGCGTATGGTTGATTTCCGGACTGATAACCTTCTTGATCCGCGTATTCCCGGCGGTCACTTCGACCTGATCTTATGCCGCAACGTTCTTCTTTATTTCTCGCTGGAGATGCGCCGGAAAGTTTTCGACCAACTTGCTCGATATAGCCGTCCGGGCACGTTTCTCCTTTTGGGTGCTGGCGAGACGGTGATTGGCCAAACCGATGAGTTTGTGTCCAGCAGGGATTTTCGTGGCAGCTACGAGCGACGCTCCAGCCTTGGCGAGATGGCCGAACCTGCCATCCGGCGGGCGCGCTGACGTCCCATTAAAGCGCTCATCGGGCAGCATCTTTGCCTTGTACCAGCCGTATCGCTTGATTGCGGTTCCACTCTCCGTCATTGTGGCGTCGTACAGCGCACGACGGTCCGGGAATGATGATGTTGAGTGGAGTTTTTGTGGCTGTCGAACCGGCAATCCATTGGGCTTCAAAGCGCGCAGTTCATCCGACGTATCGTAGAGCAGCGTCGCGAAAACCATCATGATCGACACGCCCTCGCCCAATTTCGACGAGCGTGGCGCGCCAGTGTCGATGCTGGTGCTTCATTATACCGGGATGCCCGACGCGGCGAGTGCGATAAACTGGCTGGCAAATCCCGAGTCCAAAGTTTCTGCGCATTATGTTGTGACCGAAGACGGTCAGGTGATCCGCATGGTGGCGGAGGACAAGCGGGCTTGGCACGCAGGCAAGTCGCACTGGCGGGGCTTATCAGACATCAACTCGGCCAGCATCGGGATCGAGATCGTCAATCCGGGCCATGAATGGGGGTATCGTCCTTTTCCGGATACGCAGATGCAGTCGCTGGTTCCGTTAGTGAATGAAATCGTTCAGCGTTATAAGATCACACGTGGCAATGTGGTCGGCCACAGCGATATCGCTCCGGCGCGCAAGCAAGATCCGGGTGAACTCTTTCCCTGGCACATGCTGGCGCGGCTGCGGCTTGCCTTGCCGCGGCCTACCAAGAACCTGATGGACCCACATTGGACCGACAGCGGCTTCATGCTGGCGCTAGAGCGCTTCGGTTATGACATCACCGATCAGGAGGCGGCGGTTGTCGCGTTCCAGCGCCGGTTTCGGCCGGAGTTGATCGACGGCATCATCTGCGGAGAGTGCCGGGCGATCCTTCTCGCGCTCTTGCTGCCAAAGCCAAGAGGGGATGACTAACCGTGCGAACCGCGCTAGGTACGGTCGCGCCAGGGGGCCGGGCGACCGCGGCGTAGCAATACGGCGAGGAAAGTCCGGGCTCCACGAAAAGACGGTGCCAGTTAACGGCTGGCGGAGGCAACTCCAGGGACAGTGCAACAGAGAGCAGGTCGCTAAGGCTTCGGCCCAGTGACAGTGAAAGGGTGCGGTAAGAGCGCACCGCGTCCCCGGCAACGGGCGACGGCATGGTAAACCCCACCGGGAGCAAGACCGAATAGGGGCGACGCGGGAGCAATCCCAGGGCTTTTTCGGCCCCGATCGCCCGGGTTGGTTGCTTGAGGCCATGAGCGATCATGGCCCTAGAGGAATGGTCGCCCATTCGTCGCAAGACGAAGGACAGAACCCGGCTTATAGGCCCCCTGGCGCTTTTATTTGCGGTGTCCTTCCTTTGCAGGCGTGCAAAGGCTACATTGGCGTGATGGCCAAAGCTACAAGATCGAACGACTGGGGGTTTCCCCGATGGCGCAGCTACGGCGCCTCGCGTGAGGCGCAGCAGGTGAAGCTGTGCGACCGTCATGGCTGCGACAAGCCGGGAAACTGCCCGGCACCGAAGTCGCCCAACAGCAAGGAACGCTGGTACTTCTGCGCCGAACATGCCGGCGAATATAACCGAAACTGGGACTATTTTCAGGGTCTGGATGCCGAGGAGCGCGCCTCTCGCGAGCAGGCGGAGCAGCGCGAGGCGGGCGGCTTTCAGGGCAGCAACTTCTACGGCTGGGGAGGCCCCGGCGACGGTAGCCGTTCACGCGACGAGATGAAGGCGCTCGAAGTTCTCGAACTCGAGACCGACGCCGACTTCGAAGCGGTGCGTAAAAGCTGGCGCCGGCTCGCTAAGGAAAATCATCCCGACGTGCGGCCCGGTGACGTAAAGGCAGCGGAGCGATTTCAAGCTATTCAGGCGGCCTATGACGTATTGCGCGTTGCCGAAGATCGCCGAACGTGGAAGCCGACGGGCACCAGTGCATGAAGACAGTCGTTCGGTCGAACTGGAAGACCGCTGTTCTTGTCTGCCGGAAATGCTCGAAGAAGATTGATGGCGGCTTTGGTTCTAAAGGCAATCAGCCCTTGGCCAAGGCTTTGAAAAAGCATCTAGCACTCAAGAAAGGGCGCAAGGGCGACGCCGGTGTTCTAGAAGTAAGTTGCCTCGGGATCTGCCCCAAAGGCGCGGTGACAGTCGTGAACGGAGCAGCCAGCCGGCACTGGTTGCTTGTCCGGCCGGGTGCCGATCTCGATCAACTGGCGGGTGAGTTGGGGTTGATCGCCAGCGCGCCTGCTGCTTAGCCCTTGCGGCGCGCCATGAAGGCGAGACGTTCGAACATCATCACATCCTGTTCGTTCTTCAGCAGCGCGCCATGCAGCGGCGGAATGGCCTTTGTGCTGTCCTGAGACTGGAGGACGTCCAGCGGCAAGTCCTCCGCCAGCAGCAGCTTCAACCAATCGAGCAATTCGGATGTCGATGGCTTCTTCTTCAGGCCGGGGACCTCCCGTATGTCGTAGAAGATGTCCATCGCCTTATTCACCAGGATCTTCTGGATACCGGGGAAATGCACATCGACGATCGACTGCATCGTGTCGCGATCGGGGAATTTGATATAATGGAAAAAGCAGCGGCGCAGGAATGCGTCGGGCAATTCCTTCTCGTTATTCGAAGTGATGATGACGACCGGGCGTTCCTTCGCCGCGACCGTCTCGCCCGTTTCATAAACATGAAACGCCATGCGATCGAGTTCCTGCAACAGGTCGTTGGGAAACTCTATATCCGCCTTGTCGATTTCGTCGATCAGCAGCACGGGCAGGACAGGGGAGGTGAATGCCTCCCACAGCTTTCCCTTGCGAATATAGTTGGAGATGTCGTGGACGCGCTCGTCGCCAAGCTGGCCGTCACGAAGGCGCGCGACCGCATCATATTCGTAGAGGCCCTGATGCGCCTTGGTCGTGGATTTGACGTTCCACTCAATCAGCGGAGCCCCCAGCGCCCTGGCGATTTCCTGCGCCAGAACCGTCTTGCCCGTGCCAGGTTCGCCTTTGACCAGCAGGGGGCGGCGCAACAAAATGGCCGCATTGACCGCGACCTTCAGATCGGCGGTCGCCACATAATCGCTGGTGCCTTCAAAACGCATAAGCCGTCCGTTCTCCGTTGCAGTGCGTCACGGAGTAGGGAGACGGATGGCGGGGCGCAAGCCCTTGAGAGCTTAACTGGGCTGGCGAACGCTTGCGCGGGCCTGAAGCAAATCCCAAAGTCCGCGATGCTGGCCCAGCAATTGCCGGCTGCCAAACACGAGCGCACGGGTAATGTTTGCGTCGACGCCTAACGCCTTTGCCAGGGCCAGCGTTGTCGACGCCGTAGGTAAAAGCGAGGGTGGCGGCTCGATCCCGATTCGCAACGCCGCCGACTCCAGGACCTTGCGAACAGCGCGCCAATCGAGCACGAGCGCTATCGCAGCACCCATCGCGCAACCCCGACGATCGGATTGTGCAAGCATGTCCAGTGCATGACGTTGTTGAAGAACGCTGGCGTCGCATTGGTCCTGCCCAGTTGTACTTGGGACCGGGCCAGCAGCCACCGTGACCTGTGTGAGGAAGGATCGCTCGGCGGAAAAAGCGTTCGCGGCCTGCAAGAGCCAAGGCCGGGCGGCGTTGTCGGCCGTGCGTGTTGCGGCGTGGTCGATCACGCCGGGATGACGGCCGTGCAAAATGCAAAGATAATGCGCCGCATCGGCAAGGTTGGGCAGCGAAATGGTGAGGGGGCTTGGTTGTGGGGCGGCCGCGTAAAGATGGGCGCCAGTGCCGTCGGCGGCAACCAGCGCGGCGATGACTTCGCCGACATCATCTTCAGAACTGCGCGGAACCGCTATGTTCATCACCAACCCCGTTTGTCGTGGAGTACCGGCCGTTAGAGGCTGGCACAGCACATAGGGAAGACTGTTACCTGAGCAGGGTAAAGAGGGGGTTAAATGCAAAAGGGAAATCCGCTAGTTTGCGGACTTCCCCCTGCTTTATCGTCAAACTTTATTGATCGAGGAAGCTGCGCATTTTGCGGCTGCGCGATGGATGCTTGAGCTTGCGCAACGCTTTGGCTTCGATCTGCCGGATACGTTCGCGGGTCACGCTGAACTGCTGGCCGACTTCCTCAAGCGTATGATCGGTGTTCATGCCGATGCCGAAGCGCATGCGCAGAACGCGTTCTTCACGCGGCGTAAGCGATGCCAGCACCCGCGTGACGGTTTCCTTCAGGTTCGCCTGAATGGCGGCATCCACTGGGATGACCGCGTTCTTGTCCTCAATGAAGTCGCCCAGATGGCTGTCTTCCTCGTCGCCGATGGGCGTTTCGAGGGAGATCGGCTCCTTGGCGATCTTCATCACCTTGCGGACCTTTTCGAGCGGCATCGACAGACGCTCGGCCATTTCTTCCGGCGTTGGTTCGCGCCCCTGCTCGTGCAGGAACTGGCGGCTGGTGCGGACGAGCTTGTTGATCGTCTCGATCATGTGCACCGGAATACGGATCGTCCGCGCCTGATCGGCAATCGATCGCGTGATCGCCTGCCTAATCCACCACGTCGCATAGGTGCTGAACTTATAGCCGCGGCGATATTCAAACTTATCGACCGCCTTCATCAGGCCGATATTGCCTTCCTGAATAAGGTCCAGGAATTGCAGGCCGCGGTTCGTATATTTCTTTGCGATGGAGATGACGAGGCGCAGGTTCGCTTCGACCATTTCCTTCTTGGCGATACGCGCCTCACGCTCGCCCTTCTGCACCATGTTGACGATGCGGCGGAATTCGCTGAGCGACATGCCGGTCGCCTGCGCGATTTCGCTGACCTCGATGCGAATGCGATCGACGGCACGTTCCTCGTTGGCAACGAAGGCCGCCCATTTCTTGTCGATCTTGGCAACGGACTGCAGCCAGCCATCGTCCAGTTCGTGATTCACATAACGATCAAGGAAGTCCTTGCGCGGCACCTTGTGGCGCTCGGCAAGACGCAGCATCTGGCCGCCCAAGGTGGTCAGGCGGCGGTTATAGGCATAGAGTTGATCGACAAGATATTCGATCTTTTGCTGATGGAACTGTACGCTCTCTACCTGCGCGGTCAGGTCTTCACGCAGTTGCTGATACTTCGCTTCCTGCTTGGCCGAATAGGCTTCGCCATTGGCCATCGCGACGAGACGCGACTCCTGCGCCTTCGAAAACGCACGGAAAATCTCGGTAATGGTCGCAAACTTCTCAAGCGCAATCGGCTTAAGCTGCTCTTCCATCTGCGCAAGGCTGAGCGTGTTGTCTTCCTCGTCGTCCTCTTCGACACGCGGCGCACGGCGCTCGGTCATCGAATCCTCGTCTTCATCGGCGTCGGCGGAGACCTCCTCGGGTTCCTCCTCTTCCTTGAACGAGGGACCGGCGTTCTTCGCGCTGATTTCGCCGTCATCGTCCTCGGCGCCTTCTTCAAGGCTCTCCGGTGCCGGATCTTTCGAAAGCATCGCGTCGAGATCGAGAATCTCGCGTAGCTGCATCTCGCCATTGTTGAGGGCAGTCGACCATTCGATAATCGCGTTGAACGTCGTCGGGCTTTCGCAAAGGCCCAGAATCATCGTGTCACGACCGGCTTCGATCCGCTTGGCGATCGCGATCTCACCTTCGCGGCTCAGCAGCTCGACCGCGCCCATTTCGCGCAGATACATGCGCACGGGATCGTCAGTGCGATCAACCGTTTCCTTCTTCTTCTCCGCTACCGGACGCGAAGAGCCATCGTCTTCACTGTCATCGGCATCGTCGTCGGCAGCATCGTCCTCCCGCTGCTTTTCCTCGTCGCCATCTTCGCCAGCTTCTTCGTTCTCGACGATATTGACGCCCATGTCGTTCAATGCCGACATCACGTCCTCGATCTGCTCGGAGGACATCTGGTCCTGCGGCAGGGCGTTGTTCAATTCGTCATAGGTAATGTAGCCGCGCTTCTTGGCACGCGACAGCAGCTTCTTGACCGAAGCCTCGTTGAGATCGAGCAACGGCGCATCGCCGCCTTCGGGATCTTCGGTTGTCGTCGTGCCTTTGTTAGCCTTGGTCGCCATGTAATCGCCTTAACCCCGTGGTCCGTCACCGGACCGTCAAACTGTATCTTCCGGCTGCATCAGGTCCGCCAGTCGTTGCGCATGGGCCGCCTTCAACTCCCGCAGCTTCTGCTGGCGCAGATAGCTTGCTTCGTCCAAATCTTCGCCCATGGCACGCGTAGCTTCCGCCAATGCCGCATCAATCTCCGGTCCAGCCGCAATTACCCGGATGGCCTCATCCAGATCGCGCCGGGCGCGATTCTCATCAGCCTTTTTTCGGGTAAAAGTGAATGTCAGCGCGTCGGCCCGGAGTAGCCCCTTCGCCCTATTATACAATTCACCTGTCCCCAATATGGTAAGCAGGCCATTTGTTTCAACACTTTCTTCGCGCATAGCACCCGCCAACAGCTTTTCCATCAACGCAGCCATAGCAGGATCAGCGATTCGCAACGCGGAGAGTTCCTCCAGATGCGCCTTTATTCGATCCGGATAGCGAAACAGTCCGGCGATGACGCCGCAAAGAAGCATGGCTTCGGTGCCGGTGGCGCGAATCGCGCGAGTCTCTGTAATCGGTGGCGCGATAGGCGCTTGCCACTGACCACGACGGTCCACCTTGCCCCGCTGCGCCCGTTGTGTTCTTTGCGGTATTGGCGTGAAGGCGCGGCGGGCGAAGAACAACGCATCGTGACGCTCGCGGAATATCTGCGCATAGTGGGCGCGAACGTCTCCATGTGTCATGACATCGGTATATTCCGATAGTCGCTGCTTAAGAGCGGCGCGCTGCTCGGGTGTATCGAGCGGACTGGAAGCGAGGGCATGGTTCCACAGGCGATCCACGAGTGATTCCGACTGCGCAAGTAACGACTCGAAGGCCGCAGCACCCGACGCCCGGACCAAATCGTCCGGGTCCTGTCCTTGGGGCAGCGTTGCGAAACACAGGCTGTGACCTGGGCGGAGCAGGGGGAGGGCGCGCAACGCCGCGCGGATCGCTGCCTTTTGGCCTGCCGCGTCGCCATCGAAGCAGAGGATCGGAACCTCGACCATCTTCCACAGCCGCTCGATCTGGTGCTCGGTCAGCGCCGTGCCAAGCGGCGCGACGCACTCGCCAAAACCCGCCTGCGCGAGCGCGATAACATCCATATACCCTTCGACCGCAATCACTCGGCCAGTCTGGCGGGAGGCGGGAGAGGCGCGATCCAGATTGTAAAGTGTACGCCCTTTGTCGAACAACGGCGTGTCGGGCGAGTTCAGATATTTTGGTTCGCCCGCGCCTAATATGCGCCCGCCGAACGCGATGACGCGGCCGCGCGGATCGCGGATA
Source organism: Sphingobium sp. SCG-1 (assembly GCF_002953135.1). Lineage (NCBI taxonomy): Bacteria > Pseudomonadati > Pseudomonadota > Alphaproteobacteria > Sphingomonadales > Sphingobiaceae > Sphingobium > Sphingobium sp. SCG-1. The sequence goes on along the minus strand of NZ_CP026372.1, from coordinate 3,192,988 downwards.
GGGATCATCAGCCGCCCGCGAAAACGATCATAGCTGTCGCGCTTGACGTCGCCGGTAGCTTCGGGGTCGATCAGCAATCCGGCCTCGACCAGCATCGGGTCGCCGAAATCGCGGAGGGCCCTCTTCAGCTTGCCGCGCGAGTCGGGGGAGTAGCCGAAGCCGAACGCTTTGATGGTATCGGCACGCATGCCGCGCTTCTTGAGATAGTCGCGCGCGCCGCCGCCATCTGCGCCGTTCATCTCGCCCACGAACCAATCCTGCGCCGCCTGCATCACATCGTGCAGCCCCTTCGCCTGCTCGGCACGCTGCGCCGCGCGGGGATCAGCGGCAGGCACATCCATGCTGGCGGCAGCGGCGAGTTCCTTCACGGCATCCATGAAGGGCAGGCCGCGCTGCTCGGTCATCCACCGGATCGCGTCACCATGCGCCCCGCAGCCGAAGCAGTGATAGAAGCCCTTCTCGTCGTTGATCGTGAAGCTGGGCGTCTTCTCGTTATGGAAGGGGCAGCACGCTTTATACTCGCGCCCGGCCTTCTGCACCTTGATGCTCTTGCCGATCAGCGTGGAGAGCGTCGTCCGCGCGCGCAGTTCGTCCAGCCATTGCGGGGTGAGGCTCAACGTGCGCCTCGGTTCAGCTTAAGGCAGCTTTGACTAGGCCACTCGCCTTGCTCATGTCGATCACCGTGCCGTGGCGTTCCTTCAGGACGGCCATCACCTTGCCCATATCCTTGGGGGTGGTTGCGCCCACTTCGGCCTTGATCGCATCGATCGCGGCGCGTGTGTCGGCTTCGCTCATCTGCGCGGGGAGGAAGCTTTCGATCACCGCGAGTTCGGCCTGCTCCTTAGCGGCGAGTTCTGCGCGGCCACCGTCAGTGAACATCGTGATCGATTCGCGGCGCTGCTTCACCATCTTTTGCAGCACGTCCACCACGATCGCGTCATCTTCGGGCACCTGCGTCGCAGTGCGCAATTCGATGTCGCGGTCCTTCAACTTGGCGGAAATCAGACGGACGGCGGCCAGCCGATCCTTCTCCCCAGCCTTCATCGCTTCGATCTGGGCGGCTTTGATGGCATCACGAATCATCGGCAAAATCGGTCCTGTCTGTCGGAAACGAACAGCTATAACGGAAAATGAAATTATTGACAGGAGTTGACCCCACGTCGCCACAGGCATAGGTGACCGGCCGTTTAACCCGTAGAAAACGGGCCGGACCCCAAGAGCAAAAAAGGACCGCTTGCGATGGCAGATGCCAAGACCCTCACTGTGCCCAAAGGAGCGAGCGGGGTATTGGTATTGGCCGACGGAACGTGCGTGTTCGGGCGCGGCTTTGGCGCTGTAGGCGATGCGGTGGGCGAAGTGTGCTTCAACACCGCGATGACCGGCTATCAGGAGGTCATGACGGATCCCAGCTATGCCGGGCAGATCGTCACCTTCACCTTTCCGCATATCGGCAATGTCGGCACAAATCTGGACGACGTGGAAGCGGATGAGCCTTTCGCGCTGGGTTGCGTCGTGCGGCAGGACGTGACGGAGCCGAGCAGCTTCCGCAATGTGCAGCCCTTCGATCAGTGGATGAAGGCCAATGGCCGCATCGGTCTGTCGGGGGTCGATACCCGCGCGCTGACGCGGATGATCCGGGAGAAGGGCGCGCCCAACGCCGTGATCGCGCATGATCCCGAAGGCGCGTTCGATTTGCCGGCGCTGGTTGCCAAGGCGCAGGCGTGGCCGGGTCTGGAAGGCATGGACCTTGCGATCCAAGTGACGGGCAAGGAGAGCCGTTTGTGGAGCGGCGGGCCCTGGGCGCTGGGCAAAGGCTATGCCGAAGCCGATAGCGAAGTTGACGGTTCGAACGGTACCCGCCCGCATGTGGTCGCGCTGGATTATGGCGCGAAGAACAATATTTTCAGGAACTTGGTGAAAGCGGGTGCCCGCGTGACGGTATTGCCCGCGACGGCCTCGTTCGACGAGATTTCGGCGTTGAAGCCCGATGGCGTGTTCCTGTCCAATGGCCCCGGCGATCCGGCGGCTACGGGCGAATATGCGGTGCCGGTGATCGGCGAGTTGCTGGAGAAGGACGTGCCGATCTTCGGCATCTGCCTTGGCCATCAATTGCTGGCGTTGGCGGCGGGCGCGAAGACGGTGAAGATGCATCAGGGGCATCGTGGCGCTAACCATCCGGTCAAGCGGCTGTCGGACGGGCTGGTCGAGATCACTAGCATGAACCATGGCTTTGCCGTCGATACCGATACGCTGCCCGCCAATGTGCGGCCGACGCATGTGTCCTTGTTTGACGGTAGTAACTGTGGCCTGGAACTGACTGATAAGTCAGCCTTCAGCGTGCAATATCATCCAGAAGCCTCGCCGGGGCCGCAGGACAGCTTCTATCTGTTCGAGCGGTTCGTTTCCGGCCTGAAGCAGGGCGACCGGCCATGAGCATCAAGCTGCCCAAGGTTGATCCCGCTCGGTTGGAAGAGGAATGGGAAGCGGACAAGAAAGTCCTCGCCAACCTCGCCGCCAATGGCGACAAGGCCCGCACCCCGCGCCCCGTGGACGTCAGCTTCCGGGGCAGCGAGAAGGATCTGGAGCGGGTGCTGGACCATGCCAGCCAGTTCGGCTTCGTCGAGCTGGACCGCGAGGAACCGGAGGAAGGCGGCGACCCCTATCTCTTCCTGGAATGCGAACAAGCCGTGGACGAAGCCTCCATCCGCGCGCTGACGCTCAAATGCTTGCAGATCGAGATATTGTTCGACGTGGAATATGACGGCTGGGGCTGCGAAGCTGTGACGGGGGCGGTGCATTGAGCCTATGAGCGCTTCTGCAATATCTGATCAAAGGAAGATACTAGAGTACCTGTCGAGCAGAATAGCTGGCGGGGATAATCGATATTGCACAATTCCCACTATCAAAAAGCATGCGCGGATCGATGGAAGCAACCAATACATACTTGCGTTGACTGATGATCTCGAAACTTCGGGATTTATTATCACTCGCCAATTTTATCAGATATCAGGCGGGCGTCTCTTTCAGGCGACAGCAAGAGGCGTTGATCTAGTAAAAGGCGATCAAACGATTACTGTAGACAGCGCGCAATGGACTGGCCGCCACAAAGTTTCCGAGGCGCAAAGAATAGCAATATCTGCTCTGCTGCTTGATCTCCGCCGAGAGATTGAGTCTTCCAAACTATCCAACACGAAGAAAGCAAACGCACTTGCGTTAGTAGATGCCGCGCAAACTTTGGTGGATGCGCCTGACCCGCCATGGCCGGAAGTCATGCGCCTCCTCCGCTCGCCCTCTCTGGGGAATATTCTAGCTGTCGCAGGGTTTATCTTCTCCATTGTCCAAATTTTAGTCGCATCGACTGGATCATAAATGCCCAAACGCACCGACATTAAATCCATCCTCATCATCGGCGCAGGCCCGATCATTATCGGGCAGGCGTGTGAGTTCGATTATTCGGGGACGCAGGCGTGCAAGGCGCTGAAGGAGGAGGGCTACCGGATCATCCTGGTGAACTCCAACCCGGCGACGATCATGACCGACCCGGACATGGCGGACGCGACTTATGTCGAGCCGATCACGCCGGAAATCGTCGCGAAGATCATCGAGAAAGAGCGGCCCGATGCGGTGCTGCCGACGATGGGCGGGCAGACGGCGCTGAACACGGCGCTGGCGCTGTGGAATGACGGCACGCTGGAGAAATATGGCTGCCAGATGATCGGCGCCGATGCCGAAGCGATCGACAAGGCCGAGGACCGGATGAAGTTCCGGCAGGCGATGGACAAGATCGGCCTCGAAAGCCCCAAGTCCGCGATTGCGCATACAGTCGAGGAGGCTTTGGCAGGTCTGGAGCAAGTGGGCCTGCCCGCGATCATCCGTCCGAGCTTCACCATGGGCGGCACCGGCGGCGGCATCGCCTATAACCGCGACGAGTTCGTGCGGATCGTGACCGGCGGAATCGATGCGTCGCCGACCGATGAAGTGCTGATCGAGGAATCGGTGCTCGGCTGGAAGGAATATGAGATGGAAGTCGTGCGCGACCGCGCCGATAATTGCATCATCATCTGCTCCATCGAGAATATCGACCCGATGGGCGTCCACACCGGCGACAGCATCACCGTGGCCCCGGCACTGACGCTGACGGACAAGGAATATCAGATCATGCGCAACGCATCCATTGCGGTGCTGCGCGAAATCGGTGTGGAAACAGGCGGTTCCAACGTACAGTTCGCAGTGAATCCCGCTGACGGACGGCTGGTGGTGATCGAGATGAACCCGCGTGTGTCGCGGTCGTCGGCGCTGGCGTCCAAAGCGACAGGCTTCCCGATTGCAAAGGTCGCAGCGAAGCTTGCGGTGGGGTACACGCTGGACGAGATCACCAACGACATTACTGGCGCGACGCCGGCGAGCTTCGAGCCGACCATCGACTATGTGGTGACGAAGATCCCGCGCTTCGCGTTCGAGAAGTTCAAGGGCTCCGAGCCGCTGCTGAACACCGCGATGAAGTCAGTGGGCGAAGTGATGGCGATCGGCCGCTCGATCCATGAGAGCCTGCAGAAGGCGCTGCGGGGGCTGGAGACCGGCCTGTCGGGCTTCAATACGGTCGATTATCTGGTCGGCGCGCCGAAGGACGACATCATTGCTGCGCTGGCGTTGCCGACACCGGACCGGTTGCTGGTCGCGGCCCAGGCGCTGCGCGAGGGGCTGACCGTCGCGGAAATCCACGGAATCGCGAAGTACGATCCGTGGTTCCTGGAGCGGATCAAGGAGATCATCGACGCGGAACAGGGCGTGCTGGACAATGGCTTGCCGCAGGATGCGGACGCGATGCGGCAGCTGAAGGCCATGGGCTTTTCGGACAAGCGGCTGGCGTGGCTGGCGCTCAAGTCCGCGAATCTGCGGCCCGGCATGTCGCGCGCCGTTGCGCATGGCTCCGGGCTGATCCGCGAGGCGGTTGTAGCGATGACCGGGGGCATCACCGAAGGCGAAGTGCGCGCGCTGCGGCACAAGCTGGGCGTGCGCCCGGTGTTCAAGCGGATCGACACTTGCGCTGCCGAGTTCGAGGCGAAGACGCCGTATATGTATTCGACCTATGAGGCGCCAAGCTTTGGCGAGGCCGAGTGCGAGGCGATGCCGTCTAATCGGAACAAGGTCGTAATCCTTGGCGGTGGGCCGAACCGGATCGGGCAGGGGATCGAATTCGATTATTGCTGCTGCCATGCGTGCTTTGCGCTGGGCGACGTTGGCTATGAGACGATCATGATCAACTGCAACCCGGAGACAGTTTCGACCGACTATGACACTTCCGACCGGCTGTATTTCGAGCCGCTGACGGCAGAAGATGTGCTGGAAATCCTGGCGGTAGAGCAGTCGAAGGGTACGCTGGCGGGCGTGATCGTGCAGTTCGGCGGACAGACGCCGCTGAAGCTGGCGCAGGCGCTGGAGGATGCGGGGATCCCGATCCTGGGTACATCGCCCGACGCCATCGACCTGGCCGAGGACCGCGAGCGGTTCGCTGCGCTGATCGACAAGTTGAAGCTGAAGCAGCCTGACAACGGTATCGCGCGCAGCCGCGAGGAAGCGATCGCGGTCGCCAATCGCATCGGCTACCCGGTGCTGATGCGGCCAAGCTATGTGCTGGGCGGGCGTGCGATGGAGATCGTCGACGGGCAGGCGCAGCTTGAGGAGTATATCACTACCGCCGTTCAGGTGTCGGGCGACTCCCCCGTGCTGATCGACCAATATCTGCGCGACGCTATTGAAGTGGACGTGGACGCGCTGTGCGATGGCGAAGATGTAGTCGTTGCAGGGGTGCTCCAGCATATCGAGGAAGCGGGCGTCCATTCGGGCGACAGTGCATGCTCGATGCCGCCCTACAGCCTCTCGCAGGAGATCATCGCGGAGATCGATCGGCAGGCAGAAGTGCTGGCGCGGGCGCTGTCGGTAAAGGGGCTGATGAACATCCAGTTCGCCGTCAAGAATGGCGAAGTGTACCTTATCGAAGTCAATCCGCGCGCCAGCCGCACGGTGCCGTTCGTCGCGAAGGCCATCGGTACGCCGATCGCCAAGATCGCCGCGCGGGTCATGGCGGGCGAAAAACTGCGCGACTTGCCGCAGATCGATCGTCACGCGATCGGCCATATCGCCGTCAAGGAAGCGGTGTTCCCGTTTGCGCGCTTCCCCGGCGTCGATCCGGTGCTGTCGCCGGAAATGAAGTCCACCGGCGAAGTCATGGGCATCGACCGCGATTTCGCAACGGCATTCGCCAAAGCGCAGTTGGGGGCGGGCACCGTCCTGCCGACTTCGGGCACGGTGTTCATCTCGGTCAAGGAGAGCGACAAGGCGGTGATCCTGCCTGCCGCGCGCAAGATCGTCGGCGCTGGCTTCGCCATCGTCGCCACGGGCGGCACGGCGCGCTTCCTGCAGGATAACGGCATTCCCGCCGAGACGGTGAACAAGGTCGCGCAAGGTCGTCCGCATATCGTTGACCGGATTACCGATGGCGGCGTGGACCTGATCTTCAACACGACCGAGGGTTGGCAGTCACTGAAGGACAGCCAGTCTATCCGCGCAAGTGCTTTGAAACAGAAGATTCCGAGCTTTACGACGGCGGCGGCGAGTGTTGCGGCAGTCGATGCGATTGAGGCTTTGCTGGCGCGTCCCCTTGAAGTTCGCTCCCTGCAATCCTATTATTCACGGTCGCAAGCCTGAATCCCTGCACTTCAGTCATGCTGCGGGTGGCCCATACATACGGTGGGGCCGCTAAAGGGAATATTTGACAAAGGATACGGAATGGCGACCGCCGAAAAGATGCCGATGCTGATGATCGGCTACGAGAAGCTGACGGCGCAGTTGAAGGAACTGAAAGCCGAACGTCCGCTGATCGTGGATGCCATCGAGGAAGCGCGTGCCCATGGCGATCTTTCCGAGAATGCTGAATATCACGCGGCCAAGGAGCGTCAGGGGCAGGTCGAGGCGACGATCGCGGACCTGGAAGATAAGCTTTCGCGCGCGCAGATTATCGATCCGACGACGCTTTCAGGCGACAAGATCGTGTTCGGCGCTACCGTGACGTTGCTGGATGAAGATGATAAGCCAGTCACTTACCAGATCGTCGGACAGGCAGAGGCTGACGCGAAGTCCGGCATGATCTCCTATAACAGTCCGCTGGGGCGTGCATTGATCGGTCGCCAGAAGGGCGATGAAGTCGAAGTGACCGTGCCCTCCGGCGAAAAATTCTATCTGGTCGACAAGATCGCCTTCGTTTGATGCGCATGGGCACCTGACCGGAATGGACATACGCCAGTGAAACTTCCGCGCGGGCAAATGACGAACGGGCTGGCGATTGTAACGCTGGTTCTGTTCGTGCTGGTCTGGGGCCTTGGTCAGATAGACTATGCCGCTGCCGCAGGTGGCTTCATTCCCGCCCGGTTGAGCAGTCCGGGTGCGTTCGTGCATTCGGTCGGCGCGTTTGTAGTGCCGGTATGGCTGACACCGCTGACGGCCACGCTGATTCATGGCGGGTGGATGCACATTGGGTTCAACATGCTGATGCTCGTATTTTGCGGGCGACATGTCGAGCATGTGCTGGGTCCACGCTTGCTCTTGGTGCTCTATGTCATTGGCGCGTATGCGGCTGCGGCTGCGGAGTGGGTGCTTAACCCATCCTCGTTATCACCGATGGTTGGCGCGAGCGGCGCGATCTCCGCGTTGCTGGGCACGTACGCGTTGATGTACAGTCATCAGAAGGTGCGCGCCATCGGGCCATTTTCGGCGAATTTCGTCAGGATCGCCTGGTTGGCCGCAGGGTGGACTGCGATCCAGCTTATGATCGGCCTTGCGACTGTGGGCGGGACGGGCGATCTGGGCGAGGACATCGGACAGATCGCGATTGGTGCGCATATCGGCGGATTTATCGCGGGGTTGATGTTGACCCGCCCGATACTACACCTGCGGTTTCGCAGAGGGCCGGCAGGGCTCAACAACTTTTGACGTCACGTGATCTTTAGGGGGTTCTGGTCAGGCTCCAGCAGACGATGAAGATGTACGATGACATACTTCATCTCTGCGTCATCGACGGTGCGCTGAGCGGCTGCACGCCACGCCTTTTCGGCGCTTGCGTAGTCTGCAAAGACGCCGACGAGATCGATCGCGTTCAGGTCTTCGAATTCAAGCGTTTGCGGGTCTTTGACGCGACCACCCATTACGAGATGCATCTTGCTCAAAACGGCTTATCCTTCTTGGGGAGAGACGTATGAGCCGGTAGCAGAGGCGCGATGGATTTCCAACTATGCTAGATAAGAAAGGACCGGACCACGCGGGGTCCGGCCCATATTTTCGCGGGTACGGCAATGTTCTACTTGCGCAGCCTGCTGGCGGTAGATGCAGCAGCATCCTTAGTACGCGACGCCACCGAATCGGCGGCACTGACAGCTGAAGCAGCGGCACCCTTTGCACGTGTCAGAGCCGAGTCCGCGACTTCCGCCGCTTTTACACCGGCGTCACTGATGGCTGCGCGCGCATCGGATGCAGCACGGGATGCCGTGATGCGAGCCTGCTCAGCGTGATTTTCTAACGCTTCGACGGCTAGGCTGGAAAGTTCGCTGGCGCGGGCGCCAAGGGCGGCAATGCCACCGGTGCCTGAGCGAATTAGCGCACGCCCCTTGGGGAACAGAATCGCCAGCGCTGCGCCTGCGGCTACCGCAGCGGCGGTGGCTGCTATCGGATGCTCCTGGATCAGTTCGTTGGCGCGTGTAGCGACCTTGTAGGACCGATCACGCGCGTCTCCATAGACCTCAGTAGCCTTCTCCTTGGATCGGGAGAAAGTTTCCGCTGCGCTGCCTGCCGCGCCTTTCAGCTTTTCTGCGGCATCGCCCGCATATTCGCGCGCACGGCCGAATTGTTCGTTGATTTCATTTTTCATGACGGAACTCCGTTATGGACCGGGAAAGTGCATTGCGAAATGATGTCAGGCGATCGCGAACGTCCGTGCGCAATCCGGCCGGTTCTTCAGGTGTCCTAAGACGTGTCCAGCAGCGCTTCGTCATCCTGCAAAGCGGACGGCGAAACAGATAGGCGATAACGCCAACCCCGACCAAACCCGTCGCGGCGGGATGATTACGAACGGTATCGCTGGCCTTCTCTCGGGTCGTATCGATCGTATGGACTAGCTTGGCTTTCGCATCGTTCTTAAGGCGCGTGGGGCTGACACGGGCACGGGCGATCTGCACATTGGCAAGGAAGCTTTGCTTCTTCGCTTCTGCGGTTTCGACAGCCGCCAGATATTCATCACGCGCGCTCATGCCTTGATGTCCCTGGTCATCTGCGTGATGCGCGACTTCGCCAACAGTGCAAGGAGGCCTGCGATCACCAACGCTGCGACTACCACCGCCGCGGTTGCACCGCCCGGCGTAAGGGCTGGGGAGAGGGTAATGATAAGCCCAACGAGGAGCGCGCCAACTGCCGCCAGCGCGATCACCAGCGCCCCGACAAGCAATATCGCAATATAAGTCGCGCTTGCAGCGACAATGCCCGCACGCAGCTTCTGCTTGTTCAGTTCTGCATGGGCATATTCTTTGCCGCTGCCGACCAGTCGCGAGAATGCCTCGCCGATCGACTCATTCTCGACTCTGTTTACCCATGTGTCGTCGGCAAGGACGCGGTCCTCACCGCCGACAATCGGTTCATTCACCGTTTCATTCACAACATACGCTCCGACCTATCGCGTCACCACAAGTGCGCTCGTCACGATAGGCGTCACGCGTCCGCAGAAGAGTCCGAGCCTTTGGCCAGACGCATCAGCACATATCCTGCAACGGCCGCCGCACCGATCGCGACGGCAGGGCTTTTGCGAACAAAATCCCGCGCTTCGCCGATCAGTTGATCGATATCCTTGGCGTCGAGCGACTTTGCCGCGCCCGACACGGCTTCCGCCGCGTAGCGCGCATAATCGCCATATTGCGGACCTAGCTTGGAGTCGACTGTGCTGGCGGTGTCAGAGATCAGCTTCGACAGGCTCTGCATGGCCGTGCCGGTCTTGTCCTTGGCCACGTCTGCGGCGGAACGCGCGGTCTTGGTGGCCTGATCTTTCAACTGGTCACCATGTGCCTTCCAGTCCACATTTTCCGTCGCTTTCAGGGCAGCGGCCTTAACCTTTTCGGCATTAGCCTTCACGCTTTCCTTCACCTTTTTAGTGGTGGAAGCGGACGTGGTATCAGCCGTTCCTGTGGGAATGGCAGTCGCCGGGGTTGGCGTCACAGGACTTCTCGGGTTTTTCCCCGTGGTGGTGCCTGTCTCGTTCAGCGTGTCAGCCATAATAGTTCCTCCTCGCAGAATGCACGCTCCGTACGGAGCCTCTTCGTCGGTCCAATGCTTGCGGACTGCAACGGTTCCGTTCCGAATGCAGTTTCGCATATTGCAGCCTGAAATTCGTATCGCATGCGTTACGGAGTTTTACGCCTGATGCAAGCCTCGCTCTTTTCTATCGCCATTGCCAATAATGACCCTGCTGGCTAAGCGGGGCGGCATTCAGCAGCCTTCTATCGTCAGGGGACATCTATGACTGCCATTCTCGACATCCATGCACGCCAGATTCTCGACAGCCGGGGCAATCCGACAGTGGAAGTGGATGTCATGCTGGAAGACGGCAGCTTCGGTCGGGCTGCAGTGCCCTCGGGCGCTTCGACGGGTGCGTATGAGGCGGTCGAGAAGCGCGATGGCGACAAGAGCAAGTATCTGGGCAAAGGCGTGTTGCAGGCTATCGAAGCCGTCAACACGGAGATTTCCGAGGCTCTGATCGGCATCGACGCTGAGGATCAGGGTGAAGTTGATGCAGCGATGATCGCTCTCGACGGCACGGAGAACAAGTCACGGCTGGGGGCCAACGCGATTCTAGGCGTGAGCCTTGCGACGGCGAAGGCTGCGGCGGATGCGCGCGGGTTGCCGCTGTATCGCTATGTCGGTGGCGTGTCCGCGCATGTGCTGCCGGTGCCGATGATGAACATCATCAATGGCGGCGAACATGCCGACAACCCGATTGACTTCCAGGAATTCATGGTGATGCCGGTCGGTGCGGAAAACCTGGCCGACGCGGTGCGGATCGGCGCGGAAATCTTTCATACATTGAAGAAGGGCCTTCACGACAAGGGGCTGGCGACCGCAGTAGGCGACGAAGGCGGCTTCGCGCCGAACCTTGCGTCCACCACCGACGCACTGGACTTCATCATGGCGAGCATCGAGAAGGCTGGATACAAGCCCGGCGATGACGTGGTGCTGGCACTGGATTGCGCCGCGACCGAGTTCTTCAAGGGCGGCAAGTACGAGATGGTGGGCGAGGGCAAGTCGCTCTCCTCGCTGGAGATGGCGGACTATCTCGCCGACTTGTGCGCGCGCTATCCGATCAAGTCTATCGAGGATGGCATGAGCGAAGACGATTTCGACGGCTGGAAGGCACTGACCGACAAGATCGGCAGCACGGTACAACTCGTCGGTGATGACTTGTTCGTCACCAATCCCAAGCGCCTGTCGATGGGGATAGACAAAGGTCTTGCCAATTCGCTGCTGGTGAAGGTCAATCAAATCGGCACCCTGACCGAAACGCTGGCTGCCGTGTCGATGGCGCAGCGGGCGGGCTATACTGCCGTTATGTCGCACCGTTCGGGCGAGACCGAGGACGCGACGATTGCCGATCTGGCGGTCGCGACCAACTGCGGGCAGATTAAGACGGGTTCGCTGGCGCGGTCCGATCGGTTGGCCAAGTACAACCAACTCATCCGGATCGAGGAAGAGTTGGGCGATATCGCTGTGTTCGCAGGCCGTTCGATCTTCAAGTAAAGCTTAGCTAATACTGTGCCGACCAGCGAAGTCGGCACAGTATCGTAACGACAAAAATCGATGCGTTAGCTCAACTTGTGCAGATTTATGTTGCAAGCCTGAATCGCCTATGATTCAAGGGGAAATGGTTCATATCGCGAAATTACGAGCGCTGCTGATGTCGGCATTGGGGCCTGCGATTGCGATCCTCCTCCTGTTGCTTTTCGCTGGCTATGCGGTGTTCGGATCGAGCGGCATCTTGGCCTGGGGCGACTACTCCCGACAACTGCATGAAAGCCGCGCAGAATTGGCTATGGTCAAGAAGCACCGGGACCAGTTGAAGAACCGCGTCCAGCTTCTCGATCCGCGTCGCGCCGATCCCGATATGGTGGACGAACTTGTCCGCAAGGAATTGAATGTCGGGCATCCCGACGAAGTGATCGTGCCCCTCAAGTAACGCATGTTACCAGAACGCGCGGTGGGGCCATTTTAGTTGTCGTACCTGACATGATCCTCGCCTCCCGACCCTGAGAGGGCGTTGCATTATGCCGCAGACTGGCCCTATATCGCTCCTCCTCCCCGGAACGACAAAGAAGGGTTCCTCCTTTGGCTAAATCAGCTTCGCCACGCACGGCATCGGCCAAGGCGGCCGCTCCTGCTCCGGCAGATCATAATCGTGAACGTCCCGATGCGCCTTCGGATTACAAGGCGAGCAAGGAAGAACTGCTCGAATTTTATCGTCAGATGGTGCTTATCCGCCGCTTCGAGGAGAAAGCGGGCCAGTTATATGGCCTTGGCCTCATCGGCGGCTTCTGCCATCTTTATATCGGTCAGGAAGCCGTTGCGGTCGGCATTCAGTCGGCGCTTGAACCCGGCAAGGACAGCGTCATCACCGGCTATCGCGACCATGGGCATATGCTTGCCTATGGCATCGATCCCAAGGTCATCATGGCTGAGCTGACTGGTCGCGCCGCGGGCATTTCGCGCGGCAAGGGCGGATCGATGCACATGTTCAGCGTGGAACATAAGTTTTACGGCGGGCATGGTATCGTCGGCGCGCAGGTGTCGCTCGGCACGGGCCTTGGCTTTGCGCACAAATATAACGACGATGGCGGTGTATGTGTTGCCTATTTCGGAGACGGTGCCTCCAACCAGGGACAGGTCTACGAAAGCTTCAACATGGCTGAACTGTGGAAGCTCCCGATCATCTTTGTGATTGAGAACAATCAGTATGCGATGGGCACTTCGGTCAATCGATCCTCCGCGGAGGATCAGCTTTATCGCCGTGGCGAGAGCTTCCGCATTCCGGGTATCCAAGTCAACGGCATGGATGTGTTGGCGGTGCGTGGCGCGACCGAAGAAGCGCTGGCATGGGTCAAAGCCGGCAAAGGGCCGATCCTGCTCGAAATGAAGACCTATCGCTATCGCGGCCACTCGATGTCCGATCCTGCCAAGTATCGCTCACGCGAGGAAGTCCAGGAGATGCGCGACAAGTCCGATCCGATCGAGGGCGCGAAGGCGTATCTGCTGAAGGCCGGCGTCAGTGAGGACGAGATCAAGAAGATGGATCAGGACATCCGCAAGATCGTCAGCGAGGCGGCGGACTATGCTGAATCTTCGCCTGAGCCGGAAGCGGCTGAACTGTATACCGACGTGCTGGTGGAGCAATATTAATGGGTATCGAAATCAAGATGCCGGCGCTGTCGCCCACGATGGAAGAAGGCACGCTGGCCAAGTGGCTGGTCAAGGAAGGCGACGAAGTGAAGTCGGGCGATATTCTCGCCGAGATCGAGACTGACAAGGCGACGATGGAATTCGAAGCCGTGGACGAGGGCAAAATCGGCAAGATCATGGTCGCGGAAGGCACCGACGGGGTAAAAGTCGGCACGGTTATCGCGACAATGGCGGGTGAGGGTGGCGAAGAGGCTGCGCCGGAACCAGCCCCTGACGCCAAGGGACCTAAAGCTGCGGAAAGCACGCCTCCAGCGGCGCCCGAAGCGGCCCCCGATGCGCCGAAGAAAGCCGAGAGCGGCACGTCTAAGCTTGCGTCCGAAGCCAGGCCGCAGATTGCTGATCCAGCGGTTCCTGAAGGCACCGAATATGTGAAGGTCACGGTGCGCGAAGCTCTTCGCGACGCGATGGCGGAAGAAATGCGCTCCGACGAACGCGTGTTCGTGATGGGCGAGGAAGTTGCGGAGTATCAAGGCGCATATAAAGTCACGCAGGGATTGCTGGAGGAATTCGGCCCCAAGCGCGTGATCGACACACCGATCACGGAATATGGCTTTGCAGGCGTAGGCACAGGCGCGGCAATGGGCGGTCTGCGCCCCGTTATCGAGTTCATGACGTTCAACTTCGCCATGCAGGCGATCGACCACATCATCAATTCCGCCGCGAAGACCAACTACATGTCGGGGGGCCAGATGCGCTGCCCGATCGTGTTCCGTGGCCCGAACGGCGCAGCCAGCCGGGTGGGCGCACAGCACAGCCAGAATTATGGCCCGTGGTATGCCAGCGTACCGGGCCTGATCGTCATCTCGCCCTATGATGCGGCGGATGCCAAGGGGCTTTTGAAGGCTGCCATTCGCTGTCAGGATCCGGTCGTGTTCCTGGAGAACGAACTGCTTTATGGCCGCACGTTCGATATCCCGAAGCTCGATGATTACGTCCTGCCGATCGGCAAGGCGCGCATCATCCGCGAAGGCAAGGATGTGACGCTGGTCAGCTATTCGATCGGCGTAGGCCTCGCGCTTGAAGCCGCCGAGACACTGGCCGGTGAAGGGATTGAGGCGGAAGTCATCGACTTACGCACGCTCCGTCCGCTGGACACGGCGACGGTGCTGGAGAGCTTGAAGAAGACCAACCGCATCGTTGTGGTCGAAGAAGGCTGGCCGACATGCTCCATTGCGTCGGAGATCGCCGCGGTCGTGATGGAGCAGGGCTTCGACGACCTCGATGCACCGTTGCTGCGCGTCACCAACGAGGACGTGCCGCTACCTTACGCCGCGAATCTGGAAAAGGCGGCGCTGATCGACGCGGGGCGCGTTGTCGCTGCGGCGAAGAAGGTCTGCTATCGGTGAGCCAATAAGAGGAGCGTGCTCTGCCCGCTCCTCTTATTATCAACAGGTGGAAGCGGTCACACCAGCGACCGGGTAAATCTGCGACAGGTCGCGATCATCCCGAACGACCATTGCGGCGACGCTGTTCATGTCCTTGTAGGTCATCATGCCGAACATGTCTGGCCGGATGAGCGGGAACAGCGGCTCGTATCGATAGTGTACCTCCACGAAGATGACGGCAGTCCCGGCTGGCGCAAAGACTTGTCGTCCTGTCGGCCCCATCCCAGTGATGTTATCAACTCCTTCGAGGCCGTATTGCGGAGTGTATTCCGTGGCCCGCCCGTAGCAGCGTTGCCAATGGATATAATTTCTTCCGACATGCGCCGTATGCGTGTCGGGTTCCAGACTCGATATAACGATACGGGCCTTGTTCTTGTTCACATTGGACCCGCTGACCTGTTTTTCCGAATAGGTGCCGTTGATGTTCATGTTGCCGCCCTGCGCAAGCGCGCCCTGCAACAGATCGTTCACTTGCGCTTCGGTGATCTTCTTTGCGGCTAGGGGATCACCGGAGCCGATGCGAGACGCGTTATCGGCGACCTGTAACGCTAGCGCGGACAGTCTCATCGATGTTATCGAGTAATTGGCGAGTTCCACACCGCCTGTAATCAGCACCAGCATGATCGGCGTTACTAAAGCGAATTCAATTAGCGCGAGACCGCTTCTATCATCCCGTAGTCGTTGCAAAGTGCAACGAGCGCGTTGGGTTAGACGCTGCGCAATCATGGGCAATTCCTGGGCGTCAGTGATCCCGCCCGCGTCACCTGATCGCCATATGGTTGGTTGGCCATCACTGTGGTGGCGCTCAAGTTGACGTTCGGAGAAAAGCCGATGAGCGCCGCGACTGGAAAAAGGCGAGGATATGACGTCCTTACTGAATAGACGAGTACGTCCTTGGCTCCCCCCGAACCGCTGGAGCCGCCGTTTGCATCATAAACGTCATTGAAGTTGCGGTCGATCCAGACTTCTCCCGGGCTACAAACCCCGTCTTGGTTAGCATCTTCGGGTTGGGCGGCCTGTGCCTGGGTAAAATCGCCATATGACGTGCGCGTTATCTGAATGTCGTTATCCGTCAGTGATGTATTGAGGTCACGCACTGCGGAGCGGACGTTACCGTCTATGATCGTTTTTTTTGCTGTCTCGGCACCCGTTGCCAAGGATGAGTCGCGCGCGGCCTTCTGTACCGTGCCTTGTAATACGGCCTGCATGTAGAGGGTGTGCCCGAAATCCAATCCGCCCATGATGAGCGCGAGAAAAACCGGCGCTACTATGGCGAACTCGATAGCTGTTACGCCGCGTTCGTTCGGTCCAAATTTCTCAAAGAGGCTCCGCATGCTCATCTTACTTGGTCAAGCGCAGGTTGGAGATTTTGTCCGCGATCTCACGGAATTTGGCAATCAACGTTGTGGTGTTCGCCGCCGAGAAGAAATAGGTGGGGCTCGTCGCGCAGTTTTCCAGGCGAGTTTGCGTGGTCGTGTTAACGCCATCGCCGTAGGAGATAACCCAGAGCGTGATGTTTTTATTTTTAATGGCAGTACATAGCGCGTTGGAACGAGCATTGTTGTTGTCTTCCAGCTTAGTTTCATAAGACCCGTTACTAAGGCCAATTGGGTTGATCTGGCGACGATCCCACCATTCCAGACCATAGCTCGCATAATTATTCCAGGTATTGGCTGTGTCGCCGTCGGTCATGAAAATCATGTGCCGTTGGATCTGAGCGCCGCCGGCCGTCATTGCGTTTTCGCTTGCAAAGATGCCGGTGGGCGACATCAAACGTGCACCCCATAGCAGGCCGATATCGTGGTAGGTATTACCGTTCGGCGCGATCGTGTTGACGTAAGCTCTGAAATTACTGGCGGTTAGGTTTCCGTTCTGGCCAGAATAACTGGTCAGTTTGCGGGAGGCAGTGACGCAATTGTTGCTGCTAAGATTTCGATCAGTCGCATTTCCGCCATCCACTTCGTTCGTGGTATTGCTGCCGCTCCAGCCACTGTCGGACTGCGTGGTTTTCCGACCCCATACGGCGCTGTGCAGAGCGGGCCGCCATTGCGTGGCGGCATTCCCGGGCGTTGGCGGAGTGTCGATGTCCATATCAAATGCGGCGGCCGGAGACAAAGGGTAGCCGGTCCAATCGTCAGAGGGATCGCCGTCCGTATTCTTGAAGGTTTGCCTTTCCTCGATACAGCCGTTCCATGTAACGCTGGTATCAGCGACCGTGGTCAAGGTAGTATCCGCATTTGAGCCCGACAGCTTGACCGTTGCACCTGTGCCCTGCCCAATAGGAAGTAATACGGAGCCCGCCCATGTCGAACCTCCCGCCTTGAGTGATGCAAGCGGAAAGCTTACGGGCTTATATCTCCATGTTACCTGTTCTTGCTGCGCCCAGATTATGGGCTTGTTCGTGACCGTCGTGCGCGTCAGCGTGTAGTTATAGGTGCCGCTTTGCAGATTGCAGCTCCCGCTATTGCCTTTCCCGTTGGTCCAAAAATAGCGATATGCTGTCGCAACATGATTGTCTTTCTGGTCATAGGTTAGAGCTTGCGATGCGGCGGGGTGGACAGGTGGACTCTGGGTAGTGCTCTGAAGATATTCCGTCTGAACACTCCCAGCATCGGTATATTCGACGCCGCCGTTAGTTTTATTAAGGTCCGAACAGGACGTGATTGATTTTGGTGCTGAAGGACTACGCGTATAGGATTTGCCATTGATGGTTAACGAATCTGTGCCCGCTAACGACGTCCAGTTCGAATAATTACTAGCCGTGCCCAGTTCCGTAGGCTTCGATGGCCAGTTACCCCAGTTCGCGGAACTTTCGCTACCCAAGGTCCAAGACCAAACAGTCGTTCTTATCGGTTCGCGTGACTGGTAGGTCCAATTGTCAACAAGATAGTCGTTCGGAAGCAGCTTGCCCACATTGACCATATGGTCATAATTCACGAAGCCGAAACGGAGTTGAACCTGAGACGATAGCCCGCCCGTCGGATTGGCGGTGGTTCCGCAGTTTGCAGGAGTTACATCAGTAATATCTTGCCGGGCTAACGCTTCATAGAAGCACTTGATGGCTCTCCTCAAGCCGGCAATCTTGGTCAGGCCCGTGGCATCGTCCGGAATGACTTGATTCATGGATCCGGAATTATCCAGCACAAACATAACGTCCGTATTGGGAATCAGCATTAGACCGTCGCATGTGACGGTAAGCGTTTTTTCCGGGCTGCCGAATAAGCGCATGAGTGTCATGGGCACGGGAACCGACGCGTTGCCTGTCACAGTGCCATCGACTTCGCTAAAGGTGCGCGTAATTGCTCCAGATCCGAAGCTGCCGGCCGGAAAGTTCAGATCAAATGTCTGGGTGGCTATTTGGTTCGCGCGCCCGCTATTATCCGTCCACCGTCCGGTGCCCATTACCCTTCGCCCTGCCAGCGCGCCTGCGTCGCATGCGGACTGGAGGCGGGTTTTGACGGCGTAAAGGCGGCCCATATCCACGGCACCACCCAACAGGCCGATCAGAGGAAAAATCGCCGCAGCGGACATGGCGATTACGTTCCCCCGCACATCCTTGCGCAGGCGTCCCAAGAAGCCGATTGTGTTGCCCGCCCAATTGCTCATATCTGCTCTGTCCACCCGTCCCGGACCCCACCGGGCTTGATTCCAATATGCGCCATGCGCCAGCGCTGGTTAGGATCGATACAAACAACATGGTTAACGACCCGCTAAGCCTCGCCCCGATGCCGCGGCTGCTTGCAAGCTATGCTGGGCGAGAAGCGCCCCGGCACCAGCTGTTGTGGGCTTATGATGCTCGACTGGCGGATGTGGTGCGGACTACGCGGGAGCCTATGGTGGGGCAGATGCGGCTGACCTGGTGGCATGAGGTGCTGAGCGATGACGCGCAGGTCAAAGGGCTGGGCGATCCGCTGGTGGATGCGTTGCGGGCGGAGCCGGGGATCATGGCGGCGCGGGACGGGCTGCTTGCGATGATCGATGGCTGGGAGATATTGCTGGACCCGCTGCCGCTGGACGAGGCGGCTTTACGCAGCTTTGCCGAAGGGCGGGGCAGGGGGCTGTTTCGGGCCTTGGATGCCGTGGCCGATACGAAAGCGGGCGCGCTTTGGGCTTTGTGGGATTTGTCGGGGCATATCGGGGATCGGACGACGGCGCAGCGCGCGGTCGAGGTTGCGCGGGAATATCTGCCGGCGAAGATCAAGGGGAACAAGGCGCTGCGGCTGGCGGCGGGGCTGGCGCGGCACGATATCGTGCGGGGCCGGGCCGGGCCATCCGAACTGACGCCGCGGCTATATGCACGGTTGCTGCGAATCGCGGTCTTTGGGCGCTGAGCGCTTGGCTTTCGGAAGGTGCGGCTCTATCGGTGATCGTCAAAGGGGCGATAAGCGATGGGGCGTTATCTTGCAGGGATTGCGGCGGGGCTGTTGCTTACGGCTGCAGCTTTGTTCTGGTGGCAGAGCCGGAGTCAGGCGGCGGCCGACGAGACGCCAAAGCCCATGCCGGTGGCGGCAGAGGTCGATGATAGCCTGCCCGAAGGCGATGACAACGCGTTTGGCGCTGCACCACCAATGCCAGCCAGCGCATCGCCGGTGAGCCGCGAACAGCGCCGGTTCGCGCGTTATGATCGCAATCGAGATGGCATCATCACGCGCGCCGAGATGCTGTCGAGCCGGACCAAGGCGTTCAAGGCGCTTGATGCCGATCATGACAATCTGTTGTCTTTCGAGGAATGGGCGGTGGCGACGAGCGAGCGCTATGCCGCCGCCGACGCCAATAAGGACGGGAAAGTGACGCCACCCGAGTTCGCGGCCACGGGCCCTAAGGTGAAGCCGAAGCCTGCTTGCCGCTGTTAGGCGGGTTGCAGAGCGGGAATGTCCGACTTCCATTCAGCCAAGGCAGCGCGGGCGCGGTCGGTCATCGCTTCCTTGCGCTGTTTCTTCTTCGTGTCGTTCATCGGCGGGAAGAGACCGAAGTTGACGTTCATCGGCTGATAGCTCTCCGCGTCTGCGCCGCCGGTGATGTGGCTCAACAAGGCGCCCAATGCCGTTTCGGCCGGCGGGGTCGGCATCGTACGGCCCGTGAGATCGGCAATCGCGAACAGGCCCGCCAGCAATCCCACTGCGCTGCTTTCCACATAGCCTTCGCAGCCGGTGATCTGTCCGGCGAAGCGGATATGGGGGGCGGCCTTCAGGCGCAGTTGCGGGTCGAGCAGCTTCGGACTCTGGATGAAGGTGTTGCGGTGGAGGCCGCCCAGCCGCGCAAATTCGGCTTTCGCCAGGCCGGGAATGGTGCGGAGCAATTCGACTTGCGCGCCGTGCTTCATCTTGGTCTGGAAGCCGACCATGTTCCACAGCGTGCCGAGTGCATTGTCCTGCCTTAGCTGAACGACGGCATAGGGCCAGCGGCCGGTGCGCGGGTCGTCGAGGCCCTTTCCCTTCATAGGCCCGTAGCGCAGGGTCTCAGGGCCGCGCTCCGCCATGACTTCGATCGGCATGCAGCCTTCGAAATAGGGCGTGTCCTTTTCCCATTGTTTGAAGTCAGTCTTTTCGGCGTCGATCAGACCCTGGACGAAGGTGAGATACTGATCCTTGTCCATCGGGCAGTTGATATAATCGCGGCCGTCCCATTCGGGATTGTCGGGGCTGAGCGTGCCCTTGTCCCAGCGGCTGGCCATCCAGCAAATGTCCATGTCGATGCTGTCGCGATAGACGATCGGCGCGATGGCGTCGAAGAAGGCCAGCGACTCCATGCCCGTCGCCGCGCCGATGCTCTGGGCCAGCGTCATCGCGGTGAGGGGGCCAGTGGCAATGATGGTCGCGCCTTCTTGCGGAAGCGTGTCGATGCGTTCGCGGACGACTTCGACGTTCGGATGTTCGAGCAGGGCGCGGGTGACGCCTTCGGAAAAGACATCGCGGTCGACGGCGAGGGCCGAGCCTGCGGGAACTTTCGTCTTGTCGGCCTCGCGCATGATGAGCGAGCCGAGCGCGCGCATTTCCTGATGGAGCAGTCCTACGGCGTTCTTGTCGGCGTCGTCGGAGCGGAAGCTGTTCGAGCACACCATTTCGGCGAGCGCGTCGGTCTGATGCGCGGGCGTGGTGTCGCCGCTGCCGCGCATTTCGGAGAGGCGGACCTTGATTCCGGCTTGCGCCAGCTGCCAGGCGGCTTCCGATCCGGCGAGACCGCCGCCGATGATGTGAACCTGATGTGTCATGCCGCCGACATAGAAGCATGGAGCGGAATCGCAAGCCGCGGTGCCTAAGGGGCGAAGCGGATCGTGAAGTTGACGCTTAAACGCGTGTTTTGCAGCGATCCGATGCGTGATCGAGAGGCTTTAAAAACCTGCTGGAAACTGATGCTTGCCCTCGGCATCGGTGCGTAGGACGACATGCTTGGTGACAGCGCCTAGGGGAAGCGAGCCGTAGAGATGCGGAAATTGCTGGCCGCCCCGCGACTCCTCCCACTTCACAAGCTCGCCGAGCGGCACGAGATCGATCATGGCCAGCACGAGGTGATCCTGTCCGGCAAAATGCTTCGCCGCCGTCTCCGCCGCTTGTTCCTGTGTCGACAAGTGGATGTAGCCGTCCTCAAGGTCCGCAGGCGATCCTGCGAAATGGCCGTCGTTCCGCAACTGGGCAAATTCGTCGGTCGTCAGAATCTTGTAGGCGAACATGTCGGGCATGAAGCTGTCCTATTTACGGAAGACGCCGTGCAGTTCGACGGGCAGCGGTGGCTCGTCGCGATTGGCGACTTCGCGGATCGCATCGCTCTGCTCATCGGGATCGAAGCGAGTCCAGCCCGTCCGGCCCAGCTTTTCGAGCGGGCGATAGCGGACCTTATACTGCATCCGTTGCGACCCGGCGACCCAGTAACCCAGATAGACGTAGGGCAGCCCCGCGCGGCGCGCACGCAGGATGTGGTCCATGATGATGAAGTTGCCGAGGCCGGGACGCGTTTCCAGCGATGGGTCGAAGAAGCTGTAGATCATCGACAGGCCGTCCGCTTGCCGATCCGTCAGGCAGGCGCCGACAAGACGTCCGGGGCGGCCATCAAGACTAGGTTCGCGATATTCGATCACATGGCTGTCGACGGGTGTCTGCTCGACCATGTCGGCATAGTCCATTTCGTCCATCTCGGTCATGCCGCCGCCGGGGTGCCGCGACTGGAGATAGTGCTGGAGCAGCGCATATTGCTCTTCGGTCGACCACGGCTTGCAGGCGGTGACGACCAGATCCTCGTTACGGCGCAGCAGCTTACGTTGCGTGGCGTTGGGCCTAAATTCGTCGGAGACAACCCGAACCGACACGCAGGCGGAGCAATCCGCGCAGCTTGGGCGATACGCTACGTTCTGGCTGCGGCGGAAGCCGATCCGGCCAAGCGCGTCGTTCAATTCGCCCGCATGTTCGCCGGACAGTTCGGTAAACACTTTCCGCTCGCTCTTACCCGGCAGATAGGGGCAAGGACTTGGATTGGTGACGAAAAAGCGGGGAAAGCGGAAAGGTGCGCTCACTGCAATCTCGTCCTGTCGTTAGCGCGCCGGAGGGCGGGGTTGAATCGTTAACATCTTATGGCGTGCGTGGGCGCGGATTAAAAGCTTCTTTACCATGAATGCACGTAAAGTTGGGTCTAGGCCGATGCTGTTGCGCGCGGTCCTCAAACCGGCTTCCAATGCCAAAGATCGCGCTGACGCCCCCAACGAAGCATAGTTTCGCGGTCGATCTCCAATGACCACTGCCAGTGGGTATCCTCTTCGATCAGGAAGTGCACAATCGCGTCGATCGTCTCGTGATTTTCGGCGATCAACTCGCGTGCATCGTCTGAGCCGCCGAACGTATCGCGAAGCAGGGAAAGCGCATCGCCCCTGATGAGGAGAGGCAAGGCGCGCCCCTGGGTTTCGAACGTCGTGTAAGCGTCGGCATACTCCATTGCGTGCCCGATATGGGCATCGTGCCCGCAATGACAGCGCGAAATGTTAATGAACTCGTCGAAAAGACCTTTTCTGGCGATAATTTGCAACGCGTCTTAGGCGTGTGACCTCATAAGCTATTGAAAAGCACAGGCGGCACGCCCGATTAGCTTTTTAGCACCGGCATCTCGTCTTATAGCGCGGTGCACGGTGCAGGTTCGGCACCCGCACGGTCTCATAGCTTACCGTTTCGGTATAGGTCGGCGCCGAGGGTTGGATAGTGATCGTCGTTACGGTGGGGGCGGGGTAATAATAGCCGCCCGAGAAGTAGCCACTCTCGCCCCTTCCGCCGGCCCAATGGGGAGGCGCATAGCCGCCTTCGACGTCGCCCTCGAATCGGCCGGTATATTCGCCGCTGTAAGTGCTGCCGTCTTCGCGCGTCCAGGTGCCGGTCCAGTGGCCGTCGTAGGCTGTGTCGTAGGTGACGCCGCGATCATGGTGCGGGCCGCCATGATGCGGCGGGAGTGGGCCACGGTCGGGACCGCGATCGCGCTCATGATCCCAGTCGCCACTCCAGTCGCCATTATCGGCCCAATGTTGCTCTTGCCGACGAGGGCGATCCTCGTTCTTGTCGATGGCCGCGCCTGCTATAGCGCCCGCCGCCGCACCGACGACCGTGCCGACCGTGCGGTTGCCGCGACCGGCGATGACATTGCCTGCGATGCCCCCTGCGACAGCGCCGATGGCTGCGCCGCCCAGGCCGTGGTCGCGGCGTTCGGCATAGCGAGGCTGATCGTCATCATAGCCGCCGTCAAAATCTTCCCAATGGATGCCGTCACGACTTTCAACGACGCGGCCAAAGGCGTCGGTCATCACCGCATCGTCATAGTAGCGCGACCAGCCATAGCCGGGGCGCGGGGCGGGCAGGCCATAGGCCGCATAGTTGCCGATGAAGAAGCTGGGCTGAATCCAATAGCGCGGGAGCGTGAAGCCGGGGACGGGGCGACGATAGGCGACATAGCCGCCCGGCGCGTTGACGCCGCCATGCCAGCGCCCCTGAACGCGCTGACCCCAACGCGGTGCGGTGCGGACCACGGTCTTGCCGGGCGCTGCTGTGGCCCTGGCTGGGGCTGGCTGGGCAAGCGCCGGAACGGCAGTGCCGAGAACCAGGATGGCTAGGCCGGGGATCAAAAGGGTCCGCATCGTTAACACTCCCTGTGTCGTCTGGCCGACAGGCAGCGCGGATCGCACTGCGGCAATGGCCCCAAGTTAACGAAGGATTTAGCATCGCCACCCGCCGATTTCCAAGGATTCCGGCAGATGAGACTGTGCCGAAACGGAGCAACGGCACCACCAAAATCAGTTACTTGGCGGCAATGGCGAAGGGAAAGATAGTTAACCTGTCAGACTATCCGCCCAGCGATCAGCGCGACCAGTTGTTCCAGCCCCGCAACATCGTCCGAGTCGAAGCGTGCGGGCAAGGGGCTGTCGAGATCGAGCACGGCGATGACCTGCCCAGCATGGATTACCGGCACCACCACTTCGGATTGTGAGGCGGCATCGCAGGCGATGTGGCCGGGGAAGGCGTGCACATCTTCGACGCACTGCGTCTCGCGCGTGGCGGCGGCGGTGCCGCATACGCCCTTGCCGAGCGGGATGCGGATGCAGGCGGCTTTGCCCTGAAACGGGCCGAGGACGAGTTCGCCAGATACCATGCGGTAAAAGCCCGCCCAATTGAGGTCGGGCAGATATTGCCAGAGCAGTGCCGAGAGGTTCGCCATGTTGGCGATGGCGTCAGGCTCGTCGCGGGTCAGCGCATCGGCGGCGGCGTTGAGGTCCGCGTAGAGTGCGGTTTTGTCGATGGTGTCGGGGGTCTTGAGATCGAACATGATGCAAAGATAGGACGCGGGACGGCCGCCGTCCATGTCCCGCGTCAGTCGAACGACACTTTGCCGCGGCCAGCTTTCACCGCTGAGCGCTTGGTCTTCCCATCTACCCGACGCGTCTGCGATGCCTTCGTAGGTTTCGTCGGACGGCGCTTTTTCGGAACGATGGTCGCTTCCGCTATCAGGCTGATAAGACGCCCGCGAACCTCCTCGCGATTGAGAAGCTGCGAGCGTGATCCTTCGCTCCGCAGGACCAGAACGCCGTCGCGCGTCATGCGCGATCCCGCCAGAGCCGCAAGACGGTTCTTAACGGCATCGGGAAGGTTGGGAGAATTGGAGACATCAAAGCGCAGCAGCACCGCGCTGTCGGTCGTGTTCACATGCTGACCACCCGCGCCACTCGACCGCGTGTAGCTCTCGACTATCTCGTCGCTATCTATCGATATGGAGCGTGTGACGGGGATGGCGACCATGGCGTTCGACCGTCTCGCTCATCCACCATCAGACGCAGGCAGGAGGTCGGGCGTGAAGCCTGCCTCAATGAAGTGCGGCGGCAGGGGAGCCGTGGCTTCGACCGGCGGTTTGTTGGCGCGGGCGATGGATAGGAAGCGGCTGTGCAGCAACATCGCGCCGTCATCGGGTGTGCCGTAGATTGGATCGCCGACGATGCCGAAGCCGATGCCGTGGAGCGCATGCACGCGGATCTGGTGTGTGCGGCCCGTGGTGGGCGCAAAGCTGATGAGGGCGCGGTTGTCCTTATGAGCGAGCATCGTCCAGCGGGTGAGGGCGGGCTTGCCCTTGGCGTCGGGGACCATGCGCCAGCCTTCCTCGGCACTGCTGACTTTCTTTAACGGCAAATCGATTTCGCCGGACTCCTGCGCGGGGACGCCTTCGAGGACGGCGAGATAGGTCTTGGCGACTTGTCCGTTGTCGAACGCCTGCCCGAAGCGCTTATGCGCCTTTGGATTGCGCGCGAGGAGGAGGCAACCGGAGGTGTCGCGGTCGAGGCGATGCACCGCAAGCGGCCAGCGCTGGAAACCGAATTTCAGGGAATCGAGATGATTTTCCAGGCTGAGCGATCCGTCGCGTGGGGGATCGACAGGGAGGCCCGCAGGCTTGTCGAGGATGATCGCTTCGCCATCGATGAAGAGGACGCGGTCGGCAAGCAGGGTCACAACGGGTTCCGATGAGTGCGAGGAAATAGGCGCGGCAGTTGACGCGATTTGGCGTTCCTATAGGCATTTGCCATGGACGGGGGAAGAGCAGCCGCGGAAGCAGGTAAACCGCGCGAGCGGCTGGAGTGGATCGATGCAGCGAAGGGCATTGGGATTGTGGCTGTCGTGGTCGGGCATGTGTGGACGCGCGGTGCGGTGCGGGACGCCGTCTATGCCTTTCACATGCCGCTGTTCTTCCTGATCTCGGGCTATTTGTTCAGGCCGCAGCCGTCGCTGAATTTCGCGCGGAAGCAGATCGAGACGCAGGGGCAGTCCTATGTGCTGTGGCTGGCGCTCGCGGTGGGTTTCGACGTCTGGTTCGAGAGACTGCGCGGCGTGCGGCCGGTGTTTCATGACTGGCCGGGAGACCTTTGGCGGGTTGCTTTCGGGGGATCGGACCTGCGCGGGCCGTTTACGGTGTTCTGGTTCGTGCCGTGCCTGATCATCGCGCGGATAGTGTGCAATGTGGTGGGGATGCGATTTCCGAAGCGGCTTGGATGGCCATGGCTAGTGATCGCGGGACTGAGTCTGATCCTCGCTTATGCGCTTGGCAGGGCGACTGACGTTTCGCCGCTGGGATTGTTGACAGTGCCGATGGCGCTGGTGCTGCTCTGGGTCGGATGGGTGTGGGCGGACGTGACTTGGCGACCGGTTCTGTGGGTGCCGCTAGCGGCGCTGGCGGCCGCCGCGCTGGTCTCCGGGTCTGCGATCAACATGAAGGCTGGGGATTATGGCTGGCCGCTCTTTTCCATGACCGGAGCCGTAGCGATATCGTTCCTGATCTTTCGGGTAGCGCGCTTTCCGATCGTGAACATCGCGCCCTTGCGGCGGCTTGGTGCGGCGTCATTGACGGTGATGTATATGCATGTACCGATCGTGCATTACCTGTCGGGGCACCTGCCAAAGCCTGCGCTGCTGGCTCTGGCGGTCCTGCTTCCGTTCGCCGTGCACTATCTGTTGAAGGCGAACAGGGTGACGGCGCGGCTGTTGCTGGGTGTAGCGAACAGCCGCGCGTCAGAGCGTCAGCCGTGGAGCTTGATCGCCACTTCGGCGACGCGACGGCCCTGATAGCGTGCGCCTTCCAGGTCGATGGCCGTCGGCTGACGACTGCCGTCGCCGCCTGCTACTGTCGTGGCACCATAGGGCGCGCCGCCGACGATCTCGTCATTGGTCATCTGCCCTGCGTGGCCATAGTCCAGGCCGACGACCGTCATGCCAAAGTGCAGCAGGTTGGTGATGATCGAAAATAGCGTGGTTTCCTGACCGCCATGTTGCGTGGCGCTCGACGTGAATGCGCCGCCGACCTTGCCGTTCAGCGCGCCACGCGCCCACAGGCCGCCGCCTTGATCCAGGAACGCCGCCATCTGGCTGGACATGCGGCCGAAGCGCGTGCCGGTGCCGACGATGATCGCATCGTAATCCGCCAGTTCGTTGACTGTGGCGATAGGCGCGGCCTGATCGATCTTGAAGTGGTTGGCGGTCGCTACGGCTTCGGGAACCGTCTCCGGCACGCGCTTGATGTCCACAGTTGCGCCGGCGGAACGCGCGCCTTCGGCTACGGCGTTCGCCATCGTCTCGATATGGCCGTAGGTCGAATAATAGAGGACGAGCACTTTTGCCATGAAAGTTCCTTTCAGTTGTGGAGGGTGAAGTGGACGGAAAAGTTGCCGTCCGCGCCCCAAAAGGGAGGGGGAGGGGCAGGGCGCGGACGGCGGAGGGCAGGTCTTACTGGCTATCGACCAGCACGATTTCACTGTCCTCCAAGGCCTTTATGGCGATGGTTCCGCCGCCGCGAATGGCTGCGCCGTCGCGGGCTTCGAAAACCTCGCCATTGACTTCGATGCGGCCGGTCGCGGGGACCATGTAGGCGTAGCGACCGTCCGCCATATCGTAGGTCAGGGTTTCGCCTGCCTGGATCGTAGCGCCCAGCAGCCGGGCATCTGCACGGATGCGCAGGGCGTCGGCGTCACTGTCATAGCCGCTTGCGAGCACCGCGAACTTGCCGGAGCGATTGCCTTGCGGGAACGGTTTCGCACCCCAGCTTGGCGCACCACCAGCTTCGCGGGGCAGCACCCAGATCTGGAAGAGTGTGGTCGTCTCATTCTCCAGATTATATTCGGCGTGGCGCACACCGGTTCCGGCGCTCATCACCTGAACATCGCCAGCGCCAGTGCGGCCTTCATTGCCCATGCTGTCCTTGTGCGTGATCGCGCCCTTACGGACATAGGTGATGATTTCCATGTCGCGATGCGGGTGCGGCGGGAAGCCGCTGTTCGCGCCGATCTCATCGTCATTCCAGACGCGGATGTTGCCCCAGCCCATGCGGGCAGGATCATGATAATCGGCAAACGAGAAATGATGGCGTGCATTGAGCCAGCCATGGTTGGCATGGCCCAGCGATGCGAAGGGGCGGCGCTCGACTTGGGCGAGGCGGGTGTCATTCAGGGTGGCAGTGTCGATCATTGCAACTTCCTTTCCGGCGTCGCCTTGGCTTCGCCTTTCGAACTTGATTTCCTCCGATATAGCCGCCACGATCGTTTCAGAAATAGGCAGGTATGAAACGGATTGTTTCCCGATGAGGCTTCCAGACTTTGAAGCATGGGCCATGTTCGCCGCCGTGGTGGAGCATCGCAGCTTTACCGATGCCGCGCGGGCCATGTCGGTTTCCAAAGCCACCGTGTCGAAGGCGATCACGCGGCTGGAGCAGCATCTGGACACCAGCCTGTTCAGCCGGACCAGCCGTCGTCTTGCGCTGACCGAAAGCGGGCGGCGGCTTGCCGATCATGCTGCGCGAATCATGGAGGAAGGGCTGGCGGCCGAAGAAGCGGCGCGGGATGAGATCGCGGAACTTGCGGGCGTTGTCCGGCTCGGCGCGCCGATGAGCTTCGGGTTGAAGCGCGTGGCGCCGATCCTGGCGGAGTTCATGGCGCTGCACCCGGCGATCGTCATCGACCTGCATCTCTCCGACGAACGGATCGACCTGGTGGAAAGCGGGCTTGACGCCACGCTGCGCATTGCCGCGATGCCGGACAGTTCTTTGCGCGCGCGGCGGTTGTGCGATGTGGTGGGCCATTACGTCGCCTCCCCGGGCTATTTCGCCAAGAAGGGCCGCCCCATGCACCCCTCGGACCTCAGCAATCATGATTGCCTGCTCTATACCAACCTTTCCAATCCGGAGATTTGGCGCTTTGCCCGCGCAGGGGGAGAGACGGTCGCGGTTCAGCCACACCCGCGCATGATGTCAAATAGCGGCGATGCTATGCTGGCTCCGCTGCGGGCGGGGATCGGGATCGCTTTTCTCCCGGACTTCATCATTGGCGACGATCTTGCCGCGGGGACGCTCGAGGCGGTTCTGGAGGAGTGGCAAGGCGCCCCGATCGGCCTCCATCTGGTGACGCCGCCATCCCGATTGCGTCCTGCGCGAGTCGAGGCTTGCCTCGATTATTTGGCGAAGGCTTTGGTGCAGTGAGAGTGTTGGAAAATTTTTAACAAATACGTTAAACATTCTAGGGGTTAGCCGAAAATTAACCTTTTACGTTTAGAGAGATTTTGGTTAATGAAATTCCATTGCGGTCGTCCTGATACAGGGGGATGGACCCAAACCTTTAAAAAGGGGCTGCATAATGCGCGTGCTGCTGATCGAAGACGAGCCGACGACCGCAAGGGCGATCGAGCTGATGCTGACTACCGAAGGCTTTAACGTTTATACGACGGACTTGGGCGAGGAAGGTCTCGATCTGGGCAAGCTGTATGATTACGACATCATCTGCCTCGACCTCAACTTGCCCGACATGCATGGCTATGACGTGCTCAAGAAGCTGCGTAGCGCCAAGGTGCAGACGCCCGTCCTGATCCTGTCCGGCATTGCGGAGATGGACAGCAAGGTGCGCAGCTTCGGCTTCGGCGCGGACGATTATGTGACCAAGCCTTTCCATCGCGACGAATTGGTCGCGCGCATTCATGCCGTGGTCCGCCGCTCAAAAGGACATAGCCAGTCGGTCATCCGCACTGGCAAGCTGGCGGTCAATCTGGACGCCAAGACGGTGGAAGTGGACGGTAATCGCGTTCACCTGACCGGCAAGGAATATGCGATGCTGGAGCTGCTCTCGCTCCGCAAGGGCACGACGCTCACCAAGGAAATGTTCCTCAACCACCTTTATGGCGGGATGGACGAGCCGGAACTCAAGATCATCGACGTGTTCATCTGCAAGCTGCGCAAGAAGCTGGCGCTGGCGTGCAGTGGCGACAATTATATCGAAACGGTTTGGGGCCGCGGCTATGTGCTGCGCGATCCCGATGAAGATGCGGAACTGGAAGCGCGCGTCGCCTGATCTTTCAGGTTCGATGCAAGGCTGACAGTACCGTTTGGGGCGAGGCCCGGTAGTTCGTGAGAACTGCCGGGCCTTTCGCTTGTCCGCTTCAGAGGAAGGGTGTCAGCGGCCGACGCCGTGGTATGCAAAGCCCGCGCTTTCGATCATGGCGCGGGGGTAGACGTTGCGAAGGTCGACGATGATCGGCTGCGTCAGCAGGCTCTTGATCCGGTCAAGGTCGAGCGCGCGGAAGGCGTCCCATTCGGTCGCGATCACCAGCGCGTCGGCACCGTCGACGGCATCATAGGCACCCGAGCAATAGACAACCTTGGGCAGCAGGCTCTTGGCCGACTCCATGCCTTCGGGGTCATAGGCGCGGACGATGGCGCCGGCGTCTTCCAGCGTTTGCGCGATGGCGATGGCGGGGCTGTCGCGCATGTCGTCGGTGTTGGGCTTGAAGGTGAGGCCGAGCAGCGCGACGGTTTTCCCACGTACGTCGCCACCCATTGCGGCGATGACCTTGCGGCCCATGGCGCGCTTGCGGTTGTCGTTGACGGCCACCACCGCCTCGACGATGCGCTGCGGCGCGTCATAATCCTGGCTGGTCTTGAGCAGCGCCAGCGTGTCCTTGGGGAAGCAGGAGCCACCATAGCCCGGACCCGCGTGCAGGAATTTGGCGCCGATGCGGTTGTCGAGGCCGATGCCGCGCGCCACGTCCTGAACGTCCGCGCCGACCTTTTCGCACAGGTCCGCGATCTCGTTGATGAAGGTGATCTTCGTCGCGAGGAAGGCGTTGCCCGCATATTTGGTGAGTTCCGCGCCACGGCGGCTCATTTCGATCAGGGGCGATTTGTTGAGGTAAAGCGGACGATAAACCTGACGCATGACTTCCAGGCCACGCGGATCATCGCCGCCGATGACGATGCGGTCGGGTCGCTTGAAATCATCGATCGCCGCGCCTTCGCGGAGGAATTCGGGGTTGGAGACGACGGCAAATTGCGCGTCGGGATTGGCCTCACGGATGATGCGCTCGACTTCGTCGCCCGTCCCCACAGGAACGGTAGACTTGTCGACGATGACGGTGAACCCCTTGATCGCGTGGGCGATTTCTTCAGCAGCGGCGTATACATAGGACAGGTCGGCATGGCCATCGCCCCGGCGCGAGGGCGTGCCTACGGCGATGAATACGGCATGGGCATTCTCGACGCCTTCGGTGAGATCGGTCGTGAAACGCAGGCGACCTGCAGCGACGTTGCGTGCGACCAGTTCGTCCAGACCCGGTTCGAAGATCGGGATGCGTCCGGCGAGCAGCGCGTCGATCTTGCTCTTGTCCTTGTCGACACAGACGACATCATGTCCGAAATCCGCGAAGCAGGCCCCCGATACCAGGCCGACATAGCCTGAACCAATCATCGTGATGTGCATGGACTAGACCTCGATATTGTTGAGAAATGGTGAGATGGTGCCGAAAGGCGGGCAGAGTGGACGGCAGGACGCCGCGAATCCACAGGAGGATGCAAGTATGACGATAGCGATGCATTCCCCCCGTTGCAGTCTCGCGGTTCCTATATGCCCAAAATGTTGCACTGCAAAATACAGCGAGCGCTCGCTAGCACAAGAGCCATTATGGCTCTAGTTTACCGACCACTTCGGAGCTTGATAATTGTTCAACCGATCGCGATTTTAGGTAGGACTAACGCATGATACGCTTTGCCCTTGCCGCTCTTTTGATGATGGTCCCCGCCTTTGCTGCCCAAGCGCAGCGGGAGGAGGCTGATGTGGCGGCGCAGCCCGCGCCACAACCCAAGTTAGTGCAGGTACGCTTGGATACGAGCGCCGGGCCGATTGTTCTGGCGCTGGATGCCGCTCGTGCGCCGGTCACGACGGCGAATTTCCTGCGATATGTGGACCAGAAGCGGCTTGACGGAACCAGCTTCTATCGCGCGCTCCGCGTAACGGGCCGACCGGAGCTTGGCTTTGTTCAGGGCGGAACGCGCAACGACCCCAAGCGCGTGCTGCCGCCGATCGCGCATGAGCCGACGAGCGTCACTGGCATTACGCATGAGGCCGGAACGATATCGATGGCACGCTACGAACCCGGCAGCGCCAATGGCGACTTCTTCATCACCATGGGCCCGATGCCATCGATGGACGCACAGCCGACAGGCGAGGGTGACATCGCCGGATTCGCGGCGTTTGGGAGCGTGGTGGAGGGCATGGACGTGGTGCAGCGTATCCTCGCCGCGCCGACCTCCCCGACTGAAGGCGAAGGCGTGATGAAGGGGCAGATGCTCAGCCCGACGATCACGATCCTCAACGCGCGGCGCGTGGTACCGGCCAAGTAACGCGGCGGCGGTCTGCGTCACATCGCGCTGAGGCCACCGCTTAAGGAATCATCGCAACCATATCGCAGGCGTGACGTTGCTTGGCGATGGCGATACGATTGTCTGAACTTACCTACGCCGGTATTTCGCTGGCGGCGGTGATATCCATCATCCTGGGCCTGATCATCGCGCTGACCGTGCATTGGGCGGTGTTCGCGCTGGCGAAGAAGATCACGGTTCGCACCCATGGGCGCAATGAGGGCATTCTCTTGCAAGCCGTCCGGCAGCCGACGCGGTGGTTTCTGGTACTCCTGATCGTCGGGTTGGCGTTGCAGCCTTTGACGCTCTCGCCCGCCGTCTCCGCCATCTGGTCGATCGGATCGAAGATGGTGTTCGCGGGCGTGCTGGGCTGGCTGGCGCTTAATATTCTGCGCGCGGGGCGTACCATCGTTGAACTCGACAGTGACATCACGGTCGAGGACAACCTGAAAGCGCGGCGGCGGCATACGCGGGTGCGTATCCTGTATCGCATCGGGCAGGTGCTGATCGGCTTCGTCGCCCTGTCATTGATGCTGATCGCGATTCCAGGCGTGCGGACGATCGGGGTGACGCTGATGGCGTCGGCGGGCCTCGTCGGTCTGGCGGTGGGTGCAGCGGCGCAGCCTGCGCTTAAGAACCTGATCGCGGGTATCCAGATGGCGTTCAGCGAACCGATCCGGCTGGACGATGTCGTCATCGTGGAAGGCGAATGGGGGCGAGTCGAGGACATCACCCTGACTTATGTGGTGCTGAAGCTGTGGGATGACCGCCGGATGGTGGTGCCGGTCGCCTGGTTCCTTGAAAAACCGTTTCAGAACTGGACGTTGCAGAAGAGCGAGCTGCTGGGCACCGTGTTCTTCTATGTCGATCCGCAAGCGGACGTGCAGCGTATTCGCGACAAGTTTGTGGGGGCGACGCAGGCCAATCCGCTGTGGGACAAGCGTGTCGCTATCCTTCAAGTGACGGAGCACAAGGCTGATGCACTCGAATTGAGAGGGCTATTGAGCGCGCGCAATGCGGGTATCGCCTTCGACTTGCGCTGCGAGGTGCGGGAGGCGGTCATGGAGTTTTTGCGCACCGAAATGCCCGAGGCATTGCCCCGAACGCGGCAGCGGCTGGAGCAGGGTGAAGGAGTGAGTGCATTCACCATGGCGCAGTCGGTGAATGGCGGCTCGGATCAGTAGCTTTTCAGGCGCTCCAGCCAGGCGCGGGCTTGCTTGGGTTCGCCGACGGCGCTGGATTTGACCGGGCCGCGGGTCGCCATGAAATCGTGATGGAGCGCGAACGGCTCCATGAAAAGCTGTTCGCGGATCGCATCCAGCTTTTCGCCAAGTTCTTCCAGCGTCTCGATGACGGGCGCGATGGCGGCACGCTCCAGCCGATCCTGGCGATGATCGAACAGACCCCAGGTGCCCGCAGCCGTGCTTTGCAGCGCGGCCTCCAGCGTTTTGCGGTATTCCACCTCAAGATACTGCCGCTGCGCGTCGAGGCGCTCCAGTCTGTCTGCTCTTGCCATGCTGCCTTCTACGGCGGCCATCCGCGCCGTCAATGGGCGACGATGGCCGTCACCATTGCATCTGACGCTTGGGCATGAAGGCCAGCATCATCGTGTAATGATCCGACTCGATCGGTTTGGTGAATTCCACGCCAACCCGGCCGTCCTCCACCCAGCGAGCGACCGCTTCGGCACGCCGGATATGTGGGAGTTCAAAGAGCAACTTCTCGCCAGCCGCTATCGTGCTTTGCGTGCGCCCCATCAGCCCGAGCGGCGAGACATTCACGATCTGAACTTCGTGCACCCCCGACCGGCTGGTAGCTCGCGTTCCGAAGTCCACTAGATCCCGCTGCGCCCGGCGTTGGGTGGCAGCAGAGTCGATTTTGGTAGCCCGCATTGTTTTCGTCACACAACCACCCTTTATATCAACGCGTTGCCTTACAGTAGGCCGATGCATCCTGACGCGATGTGAAGGTCGTTGGTTAACAGGCGTTTCAGCCTTAATCCTTTAGTCTCAATAAGTTGGTAAATTTGGGCTTCAGCAGTCAGGCGATGACGATTCCGTGCTTTTTCGCGCCGAAGCTTACCTTGTCGCCGGGCTGCAAGATATGATTGGGGTCGGAAACGACATCGCCATTCACGCGAATCGCGCCTTCGCCGAGCTTCCGGCGCGCTTCCTTGTTCGACCCGGCAAAGCCCAGTGCGACATTGGCCTGCACTACGTTCAATGCGCCATCGACCAATGCGACCGTGGGGAGGTTGGTATCGCTTGCGCCTTCCTCGAACGTCTTGCGCGCCGTTTCGGCGGCGGCGCTTGCGGCTTCCGGGCTGTGCGCCATGGCCGTCGCGGCGTCGGCGAGGATCTTCTTCGCTTCGTTGATTTCCGCGCCTTCCAGTCTTTCAAGACGGGCGATTTCGGCGAGCGGCAGATCGGTGAACAGCCGCAAGAAGCGCCCGACATCGGCATCCTGTGTGTTCCGCCAGAATTGCCAGTAGTCATAGGCGGGCAGGGCGTCGGCATTGAGCCACACCGCGCCGTTCATGGTCTTGCCCATCTTGCCGCCGTCTGCGGTGGTGATGAGCGGCGTGGTCAGGCCATAGACTTGCGTACCGTCGACGCGGCGCGACAGTTCGATGCCGTTGACGATGTTGCCCCACTGATCCGACCCGCCCATCTGCAACCGGCAGGCGGAGCGGCGCGACAGCTCAAGAAAATCATAGGCTTGCAGGATCATGTAGTTGAATTCGAGGAATGAGAGCGACTGTTCGCGGTCCAGCCGCGTCTTCACAGAATCGAAGCTCAGCATCCGGTTGACGGAGAAGTGCTGGCCGATGTCGCGCAGAAAAGGGATGTATTCGAGTCTGTCGAGCCAGTCGGCATTATCGACCATGATGGCGTCGCTCGGGCCGTCGCCGAAGGTCAGGAACTTCTCGAACACGCGCTTGATACTGGCGACGTTGGACGCAATTGTCTCGGTCGTCATCAGCTTGCGCGCTTCGTCCTTGAAGCTCGGGTCGCCGATCTTGCCGGTGCCGCCGCCCATCAGGACGATGGGCTTATGGCCTGCCTGCTGGAGACGCCTGAGCATCATGATCTGGACGAGGCTGCCGACATGGAGCGAAGGTGCGGTCGGATCGAAACCGATATAGCCCGGCACGATCTCCTTGCTCGCGAGTGAATCAAGGCCCGACGCGTCAGTTAGCTGGTGGATGTAGCCGCGCGTGTCGAGTAAGCGGAGGAGATCGGATGTGTACTGGCTCATAGCGCGGCGCGCTTAGCATGGAGAAGGACGCTTGGGTAGCAGGGTTGCAATTGGGTTGATGTCGGGCACGTCGCGCGATGGCATCGATGCGGCGCTGATCCGCACCGATGGCGAGGGGATGGTGGAGCGGATCGCCTTCCACGGGACGCCCTATGACGAGGGGTTCCGCGTGCGTCTGGCGGAGGCGTGCGCGCGGGCGATGGCGATGAACGATCCCGAGTTCGAGCCGTTGATCGACGCCGTCGAGACGGAGATGACGCAGGCCCATGCCGAAGCGGTGGCGGACCTGCTGGGGCGGAGCGGATGGCAGGCGCAGGATGTCGATGTCATTGGCTTTCACGGACACACTGTCGCGCACAAGCCGGACCTTGGCTGGACGTGGCAGATCGGTGACGCGGACGCACTGGCGGGTGCGTTCGGGATTCCGGTGGTGGCGGATCTGCGCAGTGCGGACGTGGAAGCAGGCGGGCAGGGCGCGCCGCTGATACCTGTTTATCACCGCGCGCTGGCGGCAAAGTTGCCGAAGCCAGTCGCGATCCTCAACCTCGGCGGCGTGGCGAACATCACGTATATCGGGGTGGACGATGCGCTAGTGGCTTTCGACACGGGCATGGCGAGCGGGCTGATCGACAACTGGATGCAGGTGGAGGGGGACAAGCCCATCGACGAAGGAGGTGCGGTCGCCGCGACGGGGCGGGTGGATGAAAGCGTGCTGGCGGGGATGCTGGATCATCCGTTCTTCGACGTGCCGCCGCCCAAGAGCATCGACCGCGAGGACTTCACGGTGCAGCCGGTGCGCGGTCTCTCGCTGGCGGATGGTGCCGCGACGCTGACCGCGTTTACGGCGCATTCGGTGGAGCTGGCGCTGCGGCAATTGCCGGCTCGACCGACGACAATGTATGTCGCGGGCGGCGGACGGCATAACGTGACGCTGATGCAGATGCTGCGCGAGGTGACCGGGATTGCGGTGGAATCTGTCGATATGCTCGGTTGGAACGGCGACAGCGTGGAGGCGGAAGGTTTCGCCTATATGGCGGTGCGCAGCATCATGGGTTTGCCAATCAGCTTTCCGGGAACCACAGGTGTGCCTGAGCCTATGACGGGCGGCGAATTGTTCGAGGTGGACTGAGGGAGCCATCGGTAGGCTCCCTCTCCGTGGTCTTTAATGGCGACGCTGGCGGTCTTGCTTCTGGATCTTGATGCGGCTGCTCAGCGCGTCGAAGCGACGGTCGAGGTCTAAGCGCTCGCGGCGAGACAAGCCATTCGAGCGGCGATAATCCGCTTCCAGCCTTGCGAGATCGCGGAACTGGCCGCGCAGGCGCTGCGCCTCGTTGCGGTTCAATGCGCCATTGCGCACGCCCTGGTCGATCCGACGCTCCAGATTGGCCTGGCGCTGGTTGATGCTCTGCCATGGCGCGGCGCTGGCGGCCATGGGCGTAGCGAGCGTTGCGGTTGCAATCAAGGCGGCGATCAAAGTCTTCGTACTAGCCATTTTGGTACTCCTTCATTGGCCGGTGAACAATGATCCCGGTCTACAAAGGGTCCGTCGCAAGGGTGTGTCAGCCAGCGGATTTAGTGTCGCAAAGTGTATCAGCGCTTACGCGTCAGCTCACGCATGGCGTCGTCAAGGCCCGTAAGCGTGAGAGGGTACATCCGGTCGTTCAGCAGTTGACGGATGATCTGCGTGGACTGGCTATACGTCCAGTGCTGTTCCGCCGTCGGGTTGATCCACACGGTTGCCGGATAGGTGTTGGCTATCCGCTGCATCCAAACCGCGCCAGCCTCCTCGTTGAAATGTTCGACGCTGCCACCGGGATGCGTGATCTCATAGGGGCTCATGGCCGCATCACCGACGAACACGACCTTATAGTCGTGGCCATATTTGTGGAGGATGTCCCACGTCGGGGTCCGCTCCGTGAAACGGCGGCGATTGTCCTTCCACACGCCTTCGTAGAGGCAGTTGTGGAAGTAGAAAAATTCGAGGTTCTTGAATTCGGCTGTCGCGGCGGAAAAGAGTTCCTCGACCAGCGAGATGAACGGGTCCATCGATCCGCCCACATCGAGGAACAGCAACAGCTTGACCGCATTACGGCGTTCGGCGCGCATCCGGATGTCGAGCCAGCCCTGACGAGCCGTGCCGCGAATCGTGGCGTCCAGGTCCAGTTCCTCCGCCGCGCCTTCGCGGGCGAAACGGCGCAGGCGGCGCAACGCAATCTTGATGTTGCGCGTGCCGAGTTCTTTTTCGTTGTCGAGATTACGGAACTCGCGTTGTTCCCACACTTTCAGGGCGCGTTTGTGCGTGCTCTGGCCACCGATGCGGACACCCTCGGGATTGTAGCCGCCATTGCCGTAAGGCGAAGTGCCGCCGGTGCCGATCCACTTGCTGCCGCCCTGATGGCGACCCTGTTGTTCCTCAAGACGCTTTTTGAGCGTCTCCATGATCTCGTCCCAATCGCCCAGCGACTTGATCTTTTCCATTTCTTCGGGGCTGAGATACTTCTCGGCGATGGCGCGCAGCCATTCTTCAGGAATGTCCGCCTGGCCGACGCCATATTCGCCTTCCAACCCCTTGAAGACCTTCGAGAACACCTGATCGAAGCGATCGAACAGCGCTTCGTCCTTCACGAAGGTGGCACGGGCCAGATAGTAGAACTCCTCCGGACGTCGGGCGATCACATCGCGCTCCAGCGCGTCGAGCAGCACCAGATGTTCCTTGACGCCCGCAGGTATTCCGGCGGCGCGCAATTCGTCGAGGAAGGAAAAGAACATGGCGCCGTCTTAGGCGGCAGTAGCCGGGTTGACCAGACTCCGCGCCATCAGGATCTTATTTCAACGCGGTCGCAGTATTCTTCGCAGGGTTGGCACCCTTGCCGCCGATGATCGCGGCGATCTGCTGGGCGTCGGGGAGAGCCTTATATTGTACTGGTGCGCCGCCTGCTTCAGCGCCGTAGCGCGTGAGCCTGTAGCCGCTGCCATCCGCGATGCGGTCGAACCGCAGCAAGCCGCCTGCGTCATCGGTCGGTACCAGCAACGCGCTGGCGGCATCGCGACCGGCGGGCTGAAGCATATCGAAACTGGCGTCGCCGACCGTCACGACACCACGGCGGCACAATGCGTCGGCACCGTCTCGCGGAAATGACGGGGTGGTCAAAGTCGGCCTCGACTGCGCTGCGGATGCACAATCCGCTACTTTCACCAGATTGGCCGCGCGGAGATCATCCGGCGTATCGAAGCGCATCGCCTTCAATATGCCGTCCAGTCCAGCTTCCACGTCCGCCAGCCGGTCGCTTGTCGCCGTCACACGCAGCTTGACGATGAAGTCGCCGGAACGGATGAACGCTGCCGCGAGCACCAATTGCCCCTCGGCAGCGCCGGAATAGATCGTACGCAGGGCCACGCCATCCCGACCGCCAGCGGCCGTCACGTTCTGCGATATGCGCTGCGTAGCGGGGCCGAAACGCTCGATCAGAGCGCGCTCCGTGCCCAATGCCGCGATCGCGGTGTCCGCAAAGCCGGGTTTGTAGATGAAGACGGTTGCCTGCACGACATTGTCTTCCGAAATATATTGCGCGTAGCTGTCCGTGCCCGGACCCTGATCCGAAACTTCGCCCGTCTTGACGATCGTCAGGCTACCGGCCTGCTGAGGCAGGGATATGCCCGCAGCGCGCGCATGGACGGTGTCAGCAGCCGTAGTCCAGTTGTCGGTTTCCTCAGCTTGCGCGACCGCCGGGGCGGCGAGGCAAAGTGCGAGAGCAAAAAGCGAAAGGCGCATGGAATATCCTCATCCGGTGCCTTCTTTTTGAGGCTTTGTCGCTGGGGAAGATCACATGAGTCGCATGATCGCGCAAGCGCTGATTTGGCTAGGCGACGGGCGGTATCTGCTCGGGATGCTGCGGAAGGCCGGAATCGAAATGCGCCCAATGCGGCGCGGCGCTCGTCCAGATGACGGCCTGCGGGCCAAGCAGGTCCGGATCGTCAAGCGCGCCGGCACGGATGAAGGTCAAATGCGGGCGGCTTTCCGCAATGCTGAACAGAGGTGTACCGCATGTGGGGCAAAAGCCGCGCTTCATCGCATTGCCGCTGTCCGCAACACTCTCATGCCAGCGGACTTCGCCAGTGGTAGTGACCTTGTCGGCGGGGAAGCAGACGTTGACGGTACCGCTGCCGCCGCCGAGATATTGGCAAAGGCGGCACCAGCACATGCGCGCGGCCATCGGCTCCGCGTCGATCGATATCCGGACTGCACCACATAGACAGCCGCCGCCATGCGCCATGTTCTTATTCCTCTATCCGTTGTCCTGAGCGTAGCGCGTTGCGGTTTCGCGGATCAAGGCAATCATGTTCGGGATGCCCTGCGTCCGGTTGGAGCTTAGCTGATTGCGCAGGTCGAACGGGGCGAGCGCCTCGGCAATGTCGGCCTGCGCGATTGTCGAGGCGGGCCGGTCCTGCACAGTCGTGAGGACGAGCGCGATGATGCCCTTGGTGATGGCGGCATTGCTGTCCGCTAGGAAATGCAGCGTGCCGTCCTCGCGCGCCACCGGATACACCCAGACGGAGGCGGAGCATCCGCGCACCATGGTCGCGTCGGTTTTGAGGGGGGCAGGCATCTCTTCCAGTTGCTTGCCGAGGTCGATCAGCAGCCGGTAGCGATCGTCGGCGTCAAGGAATTCATATTCTTCGAGCAGGTCGTCTAACTTGGGAAGAGTCTGGGTCATGCCTGGGATATAGGGGAAAAAGGCGGGCTGGGAAGCGGCGGGGCAAAAAGTGAATCGGATTTACAGGTCCACCCCTGCGGCGATCGCTTCGAGCTTGCGAATGCGTTCCTTAAGATCCGCGACTTCGATCCGGCTGCCGACCGAGGCGGTGGCGGATTCCCCGTCATTGCGCTGAGGCTCAGGGCGCAGCAGTTCCGCGCGCTTGAGGTCCAGCCAGCCGTTCCAGCCCCTCAGGGCCGTCATGGCGACGATGGCGATTGCGGACAGGCCGCTCATCGCAATCGTCAGGTAGATGAGTGGGTCTTGCATCGTGCTTTTCCCTTTTGTTTGGCACTGCCCGTGCAGGGGCAATGCCGTTATCCCTGTCGTTTGATTCAATTCAGCGGAGCGTCGCGCAGTTTTTCGATTTCGTCGGACAGTGCCACGCCCTTGTCTGTGATGATCCGCTCCAGCACCCTCACTCGCTGTTCCAGCCGTTCGGTGTGGGCTGCATATTGGGCGGTCGTCTCGGCAGTCTGCTGGGACTGCGCCTCCAACTGCCGTTCCTTGAGGGTGAGCCAGCTACGGAAACCCTTTACGCCGATGGCAGCAAGTGGGATCAGCACCCAGATCCATGTCGCAATCATGATGATGTCCTCTTTACTTGCGGTCGTTTGCAGGCCCGTCATAGGCAGGGCGCAACTTTTCGACCAGCGACGGATGGTGTCGACAGACGGTGATCTACCTAGCGCTTAGCGCAGGCTGTCGATCTCGTTCGCGAGGCGCGTGTTGCGGCTGGTGTAGTAGACTTCGATGTCGGCCAGCCGGCGGTCGATGTCGCGAAACTTGGAGCGCACGTCGC
This sequence comes from Sphingobium sp. SCG-1, assembly GCF_002953135.1. NCBI lineage: Bacteria > Pseudomonadati > Pseudomonadota > Alphaproteobacteria > Sphingomonadales > Sphingobiaceae > Sphingobium > Sphingobium sp. SCG-1. The sequence goes on along the minus strand of NZ_CP026372.1, from coordinate 3,151,571 downwards.
GGGTGCTGCGGGCGGGATTGCTGCGGACGCCCTGCCAGAATTTCGCGTCTTCCTTGTCGGAATACAGCCCCGCGGGCTTTTTGTCGGCCAGCCAGACGGCCACACCATAAGCGATCAGCGTCCACGGGAAAGCGCCCATCAGGGTCACCAGCACGGCGCCCACACGCACCCAGATCACGTCGATCCCGGTATAGTCTGCGATGCCGGCGCACACGCCGCTCCATTTCGCGTTCTGCTTGTCGAGGTAGAATTTCGTTCTGCGAGCGGTCATGTCAGTTTCTCCGGTCGAAGCTGTAGTCGTCGTCGGCTGCCGGCCGAGCGGGACGGAAATCGGGGTTGTCGGCGGCGATGATGCGCTCGATCGTGGCGAGGCGGTCGTCCAGGCGGCGGGCCGTCTCGTGCATCTGGTCGAGCATCGCTTCATCTTCGTTGGTGAGTGTCGCGGATGTCTTCCACTTGGTGATGTAGTGGAAGATCACCCACGGCAGGCCGAGGAACAGGATGCCAACGATGATGATGGGCAGGAATACGTCCTCCATCGGATCAGCCTTCCCTGTTCTGCTGCGCGGCCTTCATCGCGGCGAGTTCGGCTTCGACCTTCTCGTCGGACTTGAGCGCGGCGATCTCTTCCTCAAGCGTCGGCGGCGTGCCGCCCAGGTTCATCGCGTCCGCGCGGCCCTCGGCGAAGTCGACACGCTGTTCCAGGATGTCGAAGCGGGCGAAGGCGTCCTGCACCTTTTCACCGGCATACATTTCGCGAACCTTCAGGCGCGTTTCGGCGCTTTCCATGCGCGTGGCGAGGCTGGTCTGGCGAGCGCGGGCTTCGCGCAGCTTGGCTTGGAGCTTCGCGATATCTTCTTCCGAAGCGCTGAGCGAGTCATCGAGAACGGTGATCTCGGACTTAAGCTGGTCGGCCATGTCTGCGGCCTTCTGCTTCTCGACCAATGCCGCCTTGGCAAGGTCTTCGCGGCCCTTGGAAAGCGCGAGCTGCGCCTTTTCGGTCCAGCTTTCCTGCAAGCCTTCCAGCTTGCTGATGTGGCGGCGCATTTCCTTCTGATCCGCGATCGTGCGAGCAGCGCCGGCGCGGACTTCGACCAGCGTTTCCTGCATTTCCATGATGATCATGCGGATCATCTTCGCGGGATCTTCGGCCTTGTCGAGCAAGTCAGTGACGTTGGCGGCAATGATGTCGCGAGTTCGGGAAAAAATGCCCATTTTGTTATACTCCTGAAGAATGGCTCGTGGGGTGCCGGGGCGGACTTGGGGGCTTGTCCGCCCCGGCTGGGGTAAAGTCGCTTATGCCAGATAGCGGACGACTTCGGGGCTCTTTTCAGAAGCCATGCTGTGTACCGACCCGCCGGTTTCGTTGGCGCGGGCGGGGCCGACGGCGCTCAGGACCATAGTGGACCCGAAAAGGACGGCGCAGATGGCAACCGAGATATGCTGGCTGATTTGCTTGATATTGAACATTGTAGGTCTCCCTGAAACTTGGCCTTCATGTGGTCCCGCCGGTTTACTTGGCGAGTTGCCAGTAACTTTGCAGGAGGCGTGCCAGTTTTCAGGAATGGCGGATTTCCGCGCATTTTGCGGCGTTCACACGGCCAGTTGGTATATTTCGCTTGCGAGATGTTGGGAATTTTCGCCATAGTTTGGGAATGGAGCAGAATACGCAGTTTATCGGCCAGTCCTTCGCCTTTTTGGACGCGGTGGAGCAGGCGGAACGTGCAGCGGAACTCAATCGTCCGGTGCTGGTGATTGGCGAACGGGGAACGGGCAAGGAACTGATCGCCGAGCGATTGCACCGGCTTTCGCCTCGCTGGGGCGAGGTGTTGATAACCATGAACTGCGCGGCTTTGCCCGAAACGCTGATCGAGGCGGAACTCTTCGGTCATGAGGCGGGCGCGTTTACCGGGGCCACGCGGGTAAGGGCAGGGCGGTTCGAGGAGGCGCATGGCGGCACGCTGTTCCTGGACGAATTGGGCACGCTTTCCATGGCAGCGCAGGAGCGTCTGTTGCGGGTAGTGGAATATGGGGAGGTGACGCGGATCGGTGCGTCACGCCCGGTGCAGGTCGATGTGCGGATCGTAGCGGCGACGAACGAGGATTTGCCGCTGGCGGCGGAAGAGGGCCGGTTCCGGGCGGATCTTCTCGACCGGCTCTCGTTCGAAGTCATCACCCTGCCGCCGTTGCGCGCGCGCGAGGGCGACGTCCGCGTGCTGACCGATCATTTCGGGCGGCGGATGGCGGCGGAGATCGGCTGGCCGCAATGGCCGGGCTTTGGGGCGGCGGCGATGGCGGAGCTGGAGGCGTATCGCTGGCCGGGGAATGTCCGCGAACTTCGTAACGTGATCGAGCGGGCGGTCTATCGCTGGGATGAGCCTGCGCGGCCGATCGACAGGATCGTGTTCGATCCGTTTGGGTCGCCATGGCGGCCCGTCCCGATGCCGAAGGCTACGGTGAACCAGACGCATGTTTCCCGCACGGAAAACTCGCATCAACGGCCTGTGGCTCCGGCGGTCGCGGCATATGAGGACGTGGCGGATTTGAAGGCGGCAATGGATGCGCATGAGGTGGCGATCCTGCGCGGCGCACTGTCGCGATACCGGTTTAACCAGCGGGCTACGGCCAAGGGACTGAGCCTTAGCTACGATCAATTGCGGCACTGCCTGAAGAAGCATGGACTTCTAGCGGCAACGGCGGAGAGCGAGACCTGATAAATAGTTGCCACTACTTATGAGAACGATTCGCAATACTCTATTTGCCTTGAAATATATCGGTCGGACAACGATTAGGACTGTGAACCTACTTCCCGGTGCCGCGTTGGCCGCGTGAACTGGTTTCCCGAATTTCCGAGGAGAATCCCATGGCTTTCGAACTTCCCCCGCTGCCTTACGCGAAAGACGCTTTCGGCGACCTGATCTCGGCTGAGACTTTCGATTATCACCATGGCAAGCATCACAATGCCTATGTTGTGAAGGCCAATGAACTCATCGCCGCCGACCCGGCCTTGCAGGGGAAGTCGCTGACGGACCTCATCAAGCAGACCGCGACGGCAGGCCCCAAGGGTCTGTTCAACCAGGTTGGCCAGATCTGGAACCACAGCTTCTATTGGCTGGGCCTCTCGCCCGAGAAGCAGGAGCCGACTGGCGAGTTGCTGAACCTCATCAACGAAGGCTTCGGTTCGGTCGATGCGCTGCTGGAAAAGCTGAAGGCGGAGGCTGTGGGCCACTTCGCCAGCGGTTGGGCTGCACTGAACCTGAAGGACGGCAAGCTCGAAGTGACGTCCTATCACGATGCTGACACGCCGATCGCGCATGACGCGACGCCGCTGTTCATCCTCGACGTGTGGGAGCATGCCTATTATGTCGATTACCGCAATGCGCGGCCGAACTATGCCGACGCGATCCTGAAGAACGCGGTGAACTGGGAATTTGTGGCGCAGAACCTGGACGGCAAGGGTGCCGAGCGGGCGAATCAGCCGGGCTGATCTGCCGTCAACTTCAGTTCCATGAAAGGGCATCGCCATTGAGTTGGCGGTGCCTTTTTTTGCTGGCTTGGGTGCGGTTCAGCCCTGCGGCGGGGTGGTTTCGCCGACTTCGTCGCTGTCGAGCTTTTCACCGATGGACAGGCCATGCCGCATCAGCATCGGGATGTTGGCAGCGGCGAACAGGAAAGATATGGCGGTGACGCCCCACACCTTTACGGAGAGCCACGCGTCGAAGCTGAGCAGCGCGCGCAGGGCTTCGTTCAGCAGAGCCATGAACACGAAGAAGAACGCCCAGTTGCGCGACAGCTTGCGCCAGCCTTCTTCCGACAGGCCATCATAGGCGGCCTGTAGCAGATATTTGAGCAGCGGCTTGCCACGCGCGAGGCCGCCGAACAGCATCAGCGCGAAGAAGGTGTAGATGATCGTCGGCTTGATCTGAATGAAGCGCTGGTCGTGGAAATAGATGGTGAGCGATCCGAAGAACAAGACGAGGATCGCGGAGAGCCAGAGCATCGGTGATACCTTGCCGAGCTTCACCTTCGACACGATCACGGCGACTGCGATGGCTGCCATGAAGATGCCGGTGCCCATGATGACGCCCGCGAACTTATACGCGAGGAAGAACGCTAGCAGCGGGCCGAAATCCAGAAGCAGGCTGAGCGTGCCATTGTGCCTGGACTGAGTGGGTGTAGCGGACTTATCGGGCATAGGCGGTTCCAGCGATAGCGCGCGCCATGTCCGCGGGGTCGAAGGGGCGCAAGTCCTCGATCTTTTCGCCGACACCGATGGCGTGGATGGGCAGGCGATATTTCTCCGCCGCCGCGACGAGGACGCCGCCGCGCGCGGTGCCGTCGAGTTTCGTCATGACGAGGCCGGTGACGGCGGCGACATCCTGGAACACTTCGATCTGGCTCAGCGCGTTCTGGCCGGTCGTCGCGTCGAGGACGAGGACGACATCATGCGGCGACGCGGGATTGATGCGGCCAAGGACGCGGCGGATCTTGGCGAGTTCGTCCATCAACTCGCGCTTGTTCTGGAGGCGGCCCGCAGTGTCGACGATCAGGACGTCGATGCCGGTTTCGGTGGCCTGTTTTACGGCTTCGAACACGATCCCCGCCGCGTCGCCGCCTTCCTTTCCGGAGACGATCGGGATGCCGAGGCGGTCGGCCCAGACCTTCAGTTGACCGATCGCAGCGGCGCGGAAGGTGTCGCCCGCCGCCAGCATCACGCCGTAATCCTGTTCGAGGAACAGGTTGGCCATCTTGGCGATCGTGGTGGTCTTGCCGGAGCCATTGACGCCGATGACAAGGATGACCTGCGGGCGGGGAAAGGCTTCGATCTCCAGCGGCTTGGCGACCGGGGTCAGCACCTTCTCGATTTCCTCCGCAATGATCTCGCGCAGATATTCCTCGGTCAGTTCCTTGTTGAAGCGGCCTTCGGACAGGCGCTCACGGATGCGGCCTGCCATGGCAGGGCCAAGGTCGGACACGATCAGCGCTTCCTCGATCTCGTCGAGCGTCTGCTCGTCGAGCGCGGCGCGCGTGAACAGGCCGGTCAGATTGTCGCCAAGGCGATCGGATGTGCGCTTCAGGCCGCCGAACAGGCGATCGCGCCAGCTAGTTTCGCTCATGCGAAGCCTCTTGTGCGATCAGGCGGCCATTCTCAAGCGCCGTGATGTTAACGCGGCGTATTTCACCGGGCGTTGCGGGCTGGGTGAGGGCGACGGGTGCGAAGTTTTCGGCATGTCCTGCGGTGCCGCTGCGTTCGACGAGCACGTCTTGCTGCGTGCCGATGAGGGTTTGTAGCCATGTGGTTCGCTGCTCCGCGCACGCCTCACGCAGCCGGGCGGCGCGGGCCTTGATCGTCGGCGCGTCGACTTGCGGCATCCGGGCGGCGGGCGTTCCGGCGCGGGGGGAGTAGGGGAAGATGTGGCCGTGGACGACCCTGCAATCCTCGATGAGGGCGAGGCTGTTGGCGAACATCGCGTCGGTCTCGGTGGGAAAGCCTGCGATGATATCCGCGCCGATCGCTACGTCCGGGCGCCTGGCGTGGATGCGATCGACCATCGCCACTGCATCGGCGCGGGTATGGCGGCGCTTCATGCGCTTGAGGATCATGTCGTCGCCCGCTTGAAGTGAAAGATGAAGGTGAGGCATCAGGCGCGGTTCGCCGGTGATGAAGTCGAACAGGCGGTCGTCTATCTCCACGCTGTCCAGGGAGGACAGGCGCAAGCGGGGCAGGGCAGGGACTTGCTTCAGGATGCGCTCGACCAGCAGGCCAAGGCTGGGATTGCCGGGAAGGTCGGGGCCGTAGCTGGTGACATCCACGCCTGTCAGCACGACCTCGCGATAGCCGCCGTCCACCAGAGCCTTGATCTTGTCGATCACCGCGCCCGCGGGCACCGAGCGACTGTTGCCGCGGCCGAAGGGGATGATGCAGAAGGTGCAGCGGTGGTCGCAGCCGTTCTGCACTTCGATGAAGCCACGCACCCGGTCGGCAAAGCCGCTCACCATATGCGGCGCGGTTTCGCGGACAGCCATGATGTCGGAGACCTGCACGCGATCGCCCGTCGGCGCGAAGGCGGCGGCATCGTATTTCTGGGTGTTGCCGATGACGCGCTCGACTTCGGGCATGGCGGCGAACATGGCGGGGTCGGTCTGCGCCGCGCAGCCGGTGACGATGATGCGCGCGTCGGGCCGGTCGCGACGGGCACGGCGGATCGCCTGGCGCGTCTGGCGGACGGCCTCGCCCGTGACCGCGCAGCTGTTGACGATCACCAGATCATCCTGTGCGCCCGCAAGCTGCCGCATCGTCTCGCTCTCGGCGATGTTGAGGCGGCAACCCATGGTGATGAGTTGTGGCCCGGCGCCGTTCAAAAACGGCTCCAATCGGCTTCCCCGTCGAACACATGCATGGCGGGGCCGGTCATCAGGATGTTGCCGCCCGGCTGCCAGTCGATCACCAGTTCACCGCCGGGCAGGGCGACCGTCACTGGCCCCTTGACCAGGCCGCGCCGGATTGCCGCGACCGCCGTCGCGCATGCCCCGGTGCCGCAGGCTCGCGTAAGGCCAGCGCCGCGCTCCCACACGATCAGGCGTATGCGCTGCGGGCTCTCGACTTCGGCGAAGTTCACGTTGACCCGGGCTGGAAAGAGCGGGTCCGTCTCGATAATGGGGCCGAGGCGGGCGGCTTCTTCCATGGTCATGCCGGGCTGAAAGAACACGACGTGCGGGTTGCCGATGTTGACGGCGGACGGTGACGTGAGATGCTCCCAACCGACCGGCATATCGCGCGTATCCATCGCGTAGGAGAGGGGGATCGCCTCCCAATCGAAGCGCGGCGCGCCCATGTCCACGGTCGCGCCACCCTCGATCAGCTTTGCCTCCAGCAGACCGCCCTTGGTCTCGATCCGGGCGTCGGCGTGGAGGAACAGCGGCACGCAGCGGGTCGCGTTCCCACATGCCTCTACTTCGCTGCCGTCGGCGTTGAAGATACGCATCTTCACGTCCGCAATCTCGGAAGGCTCGATGAGGATAAGTTGGTCGCAGCCGATTCCCGCATGACGATCGGCGATCGCCTGCGCGCGGCTTTCTGACATGTCGAGCGGCGCATGGCGTGCATCGATGACGACGAAGTCATTGCCGAGGCCATGCATCTTGGAAAAGCGACCGTTCATGCGCCGCGATGTAGTGTGCCGCCACGCCGCTGTCCATGCTGCGGGGCTACGGCCGTTCAGCCTGCGGAACGGCTGCGCGCTTCGGCGGACAGGGAAATCTTCGGTTTCGGCGCGTCGCGTGCCGACAGCATGTTGCGTTCGGCGAGCATCTTGCGCGTCTGCTCGATCGTCATGGGCTTGCCGAAATGCCACCCCTGCCCTTTGGCGAGGCCGAGGCCGAGAAGCTGTGTCTCGATCGCCAGTGTCTCCACGCCTTCCGCGATGACCGGCAGGCCCAGGCTTTCGCCCAGCCGTGCGATGGCATTGACGATGGCGGCGCTTTCCCTGCTTTCGCCCATTGCGGTCACGAAGCTGCGGTCGATCTTGATACGGTCGAGCGGCAGCGCGCGGAGATGTGCAAGCGAGCTGTAGCCGGTGCCGAAATCGTCCAGCGCGACGCGGATACCCTGATTCTTGAGGCTCTGCACGATGGTCTTGGCGAGTTCGAGATTCTCGAACAGGCAGGATTCGGTGATTTCGATCTCCAGTCTGCTTGCGGGAAACCCTGTTTCAAGCAGCAGCTTGAGTATCTTCTGGCTGAGCCACGGGTCGCGCAACTGGGATGGGGAGATGTTGACGGAAAGCGACAGCGCAGAGTCCCAATTGCGCGCGTCGGTGAACGCGCGGCGCATGATGTGGAGCGACATCGCGCTTATCATGCCGCTTTCCTCCGCAATCGGGATGAACTGATCGGGCAGGACGAGGCCAAGCGTCGGGCTTTCCCAGCGCGCCAGCATTTCAAAGCCGAGCAGGTCGCCCGTCGCCAGATCGACCTGCGGCTCGTAATAGGGCACGAATTCGCCTGCCGCGATGCCGCCGCGCATGCCCGCTTCGATGGCGTTGCGGCGCTGAAGTTCCTCCTCCATCGCGGGCGCGAACCACGCATGACGGTTCCGCCCCGCCTTCTTGGCCGCGTACATGGCGATATCGGCGCGGCGCAGGAGCGAGTCTATTTCGTCACCGTCTCGATCCGAACGGACGATACCCAGGGACGTGCTGATAACCAGATCGTTGTTGCCGTGCACGATCGGGCGCGTCAGCGCGGCGACGATATCTTCCGCGATATGCTCGGCGGTTTCCGCGCGACCCGCATCGAGAATGCACGCGCAGGCGAATTCGTCACCACCGAGGCGCGCCGCGATGGCATCGCCCGGCAGGATAAGCGAAATGCGTTCTGCGACGATCTTGAGCACCACGTCGCCTGCTTCATGGCCATAGATATCATTCACGGTCTTGAAGTGGTCGAGGTCGAGCAGCATTACAGCGACCGACTGACCGTGGGCATGGGCTTGCGCGATCAGCGCGCGGCCGCGTTCCTGAAGCGAGCGGCGATTGTAGAAATTCGTAAGGGGATCGACGGCGGCAAGCGAGCGCGCGCGTTCTTCGGCGGCGGCACGATGGGCGACTTCGGCCTGCAGATCGCGATAGCGGCGATACCCGAATATGATAAGGGCCGCATTGAGCAATACGGCGATGGTCAGGATCTGCTCGACGCCCGCACCAAAGCCGCCGAACATGGCGATGACCTGACCCATGGCCTTGCTGCCGTTGGCGACGAACAGCAACGCAGCGGCGAACAGGATCGCGCCGGCTATAAGGTCTTGCCGCGTATTGTCGGCCGAAGGATCGGGCTTCCCCTCCTTCGCCTCTGGCGTGTTCATGTTCGGCCCCGTCCTTCCCGCGCTCATTCCTGAGCCAAAAGCATTGAGAAGCGGTAAATCTCTGTGCAGTGCCTTAGTCTTGCAAGATTCCGTCGTCTCGGCTAACAGCGCGGCAACGTCGATGGGCCTGGCTCCTCGACACCCGACACAATCCTTATGAACCAGATGTTCGAGTTCGAGCGGTTTACAGGATAACGCTGGTTGGCGAGGTTTCGCCCACCGGCGTATTTGTCGTTCGGGATAACGGTGTGTTTTCGGGGTTTTCTCCGAATGTGAGGTTGGCATGTTCGATTCACTGAGTGATCGCTTAGGCGGAGTATTCGACAAGCTGCGGGGACGCGGTGCGTTGACCGAGTCCGACGTGCGCGGCGCGATGCGCGAAGTGCGAATCGCGTTGCTGGAAGCCGACGTGGCGCTGCCCGTCGTCCGCGAATTCGTGGACAAGGTCACGGAAGAAGCAGTCGGGCAGAACGTGCTGCGCTCGGTCACGCCGGGGCAACAGGTCGTCAAGATCGTCAGCGATGCGCTGACCGGGATGCTGGGGTCCGACACGGTCGAGCTGATGATCGACGTGACGCCGCCTGCGGTGATCATGATGGTCGGCCTTCAGGGCTCGGGCAAAACGACGACGACCGCGAAGCTCGCCAAGCGGTTGAAGGAAAAAGACCGCAAGAAGGTGATGATGGCCTCGCTCGACGTTCAGCGTCCGGCGGCGCAGGAGCAGCTTGCGGTGCTGGGCACGCAGTGCGGCGTGGCGACATTGCCGATCATCGCGGGGCAGCAGCCTGTCGATATCGCGCGGCGGGCGCTGCAATCGGCGAAGTTGCAGGGCTTCGATGTCGTGATGCTCGATACGGCGGGTCGCCTGCATGTCGATCAGGCGCTGATGGATGAGATGAAGGCGGTGGCGGATATCGCTACTCCGCATGAAATCCTGCTGGTTGTCGATTCGCTGACCGGTCAGGATGCCGTCAACGTCGCCACCAACTTCACGCAGCAGGTGCCGCTGACTGGCGTGGTGCTGACGCGGATGGATGGCGATGCGCGTGGCGGTGCGGCGCTTTCCATGCGGGCGGTTACCGGGCAGCCGATCAAGTTCGCGGGCGTTGGCGAAAAGCTGGACGCGATCGAAGTGTTCCATCCGGCACGCGTCGCCAACCGCATTCTTGGCATGGGCGATGTGGTCAGCCTGGTTGAGCGCGCGGCCGAAAGCATTGATGCGGACGAAGCCGACAAGCTCGCCAAGAAGATGGCGAAGGGGCAGTTCGACTTGGACGACCTTCGCGCGCAGCTTGGACAAATGCGCCGCATGGGCGGCCTTGGCGCGCTGGCGGGTATGATCCCCGGTCTCAAGAAGGCGCAAGTCGCGATGGCGCAGAGCGGCACGAACGACAAGACGCTCGTGCATATGGACGCGATCCTGTCCTCCATGACACCCAAGGAGCGCTCACGGCCCGCTCTCATCAACGCCAAGCGCAAGATCCGCATCGCCAAAGGCTCCGGCACCACGGTGCAGGAAGTGAACCGCGTCCTGAAAATGCATCAGGAAATGGAAACGGCGATGAAGAAGATCCGCAAGATGGGCGGATTGAAGGGCTTGGGCAAGATGTTCGCAGGCGGTGGCATGAGCGGCCTGCTCGGTGGTGCAGGTGGCGGCATGGGTGGCGCTGGCGGAGGGATGGGCGGATTGCCCGGCCTGCCCGGCGGTGGCGATATGCCGAAGCTGCCTCCCGGTTTCGACAAGTTCATGAAGAAATAAGTTCAACATATTGAAGTGATTACAAGAAAGGTAAGGTAAAATTTATGGCAACTGCAATTCGTCTGTCGCGTGGCGGCTCCAAGAAGCGTCCCTATTACAAGATCGTCGTGACCGACAGCCGCTCAGCCCGTGACGGCAAGTTCATCGAGCGCATCGGCAGCTACAACCCGCTGCTCGCCAAGGATGACGAGAAGCGCGTCGTTCTGGACGCAGAGCGTGCGAAGCACTGGATTTCGGTTGGCGCGCAGCCGAGCGATCGCGTGGCTCGTTTTCTCGACGCCGCGGGCGTGAAGGAGCGCGCGGTTCGCAGCAACCCTAACAAGGCAAAGCCGGGCGAGAAGGCCACGGAACGCGCCGAGGAACGTGCGACCAAGCTGGCCGAAGCGGAAGAAGCGAAAAAGGCCGCTGAGGAAGCCGCAAAGGCTCCTGCCGAAGCACCGGCTGAAGAGCCTGCTGCTGAGGAAGCGCCTGCGGCCGAAGCTACCGAAAACGCGGAAGGCTAAGCCTTGACCGATCGTCCCGTCACCCTTGCCGCAGTTGTTGGCGCGCATGGCGTGACGGGCGAGGTGCGGCTGAAGCTGTTCGCGCAGGGCGTGGACAGCCTCAAGCAATATAAGAGCTTCGCGATTGGCGACCGGGTGCTGACGTTGAAGACGATCAGGCCCGGTCCCAATGGTGCGGTCGCGCGCTTTGCCGAGATCGGCGACCGCACGGCTGCGGAGGCTCTGCGCGGCACCGCCTTGACGGTGGCGCGGTCTGATCTGCCGCAACTGGCAGAGGGTGAATATTACCATGTCGATCTGATCGACTTACCCTGCGTGTCCAGCGAAGGCGAGGATCTGGGGAAGATCGTGGCGGTCGAGAACTTCGGCGCGGGCGATATTCTTGAGATCGAGCGACCCGACAAGAAGCGGTTCATGGTGCCGATCAAGGCCGCCGACATAGGCGAGGACAAAGCGGTTGTGGACTCCGTCTTTATTGTCTGAGTCGGTGCCATTGGCGCTGTCGATGCGCGGTGTGGACGCCAGGGCAAATGATGCACAGTGAGGGGCAGCCGGCATGACAACGATTTCTTCTATCCTGCCCTATCTGTACCTTGGAATGATGGTCGCCGCAGGATGGCGATTGTTCATCGTTCGCTGGTCGCGTGCGCTCAAGATTGCGTCGGGCGTAGTCCTGGTGACAGTTGCGCCGTTGCTGTTCATCATACCGCCTTTGCTGCATCCTGAGCGGCCCTTCGCTGGCCTGTTGCTGGCCACTGGTATCGGGATGCTGGCAGCAGGAGCGACGTGTTTGCTTGGAGGAATGGCGGGTGCTTGGTTGCGGCAGAGGTCGCGCAAGGCATGACCTTCGCTGCCCAGATATTGACGCTTTACCCGGAAATGTTTCCGGGCCCGCTGGGGACTTCGCTTGCGGGCCGGGCGCTGGGCGAGGGCAAGTGGTCGTGTGAGGCGATCCAGATCCGTGATTTCGCGACCGACAAGCACAAGTCCGTCGATGACACGCCTGCGGGCGGCGGGGCGGGCATGGTCATGCGCGTCGATGTGCTGGCCCGCGCCGTCGATCATGCGATGGAGCGGCAGCCGCAAGCGCCGCTTCTCGCCATGACGCCCCGCGGCGAACCGCTGACGCAGGCGCTCGTCCGGGAGATCGCGACGGGGCCGGGCGTCACTGTCCTATGCGGTCGTTTCGAAGGAATGGACGAGCGCTTGTTCGAGGCAAGGCCGATCCGGGAAGTCTCGATCGGCGACTATATCCTGTCCGGCGGAGAGACGGCGGCGATCGTTCTGCTGGACGCTTGCATCCGATTGCTTCCCGGTGTAATGGGCGCGGCTTCCAGTGGGGATGAAGAGAGCTTCGAAACCGGCCTTCTCGAATATCCGCACTATACCCGGCCCAACGATTGGGAAGGGCGCACGATCCCGCAAGTGTTGCGATCGGGGGATCATGCGAAGATCGCGGCATGGCGGCAAGCCATGGCCGAGGATCATACACGGTTACGGCGACCGGACCTTTGGGAACGTCACACCGACGTTCGGGACCAGTCGCCCTCTGGCGCGCAACGATAGACGAAGGAAAAGAGGGCATGAACCTTCTGCAACAGATCGAGGCCGAGAACATCGCGGCTCTCGCCAAGGATATTCCGGATTTCCGCCCCGGTGACACCCTGCGCGTCGGCGTGAAGGTTGTCGAAGGCGAACGTAGCCGTGTCCAGAACTACGAAGGCGTGTGCATCGCGCGTTCGAACAAGGGCATGGGCAGCAACTTTACCGTTCGCAAGATGAGCTTTGGTGAGGGCGTGGAACGCGTCTTCCCGCTCTATTCGCCGAACATCGATTCGATCACCGTAGTCCGCAAGGGCGTGGTGCGTCGTGCGAAGCTGTACTATCTGCGCGGACGCACCGGCAAGCGCGCCCGTATCGCCGAGCGTCGGGATACCCGCAGCGAAGGCTGAGGCTTTCCTGAGAGATCAAGAAAAGGCGCTGGAGGCAACTCCGGCGCCTTTTTCTATGTAGCATATTCTTGCGATAGTGGCGCCGGGCAAGACGAGGCCCCACGTCCGCAGGAGAGCGTCTCAGACGATCCTAAACCGCGCGCAAAGGCACGCCGGGCGAATTTTTCGATGTGCGGATCGTTAGCGAAGTCTTGACGCTCACGACGTTAGGAGCAGGCGTTAATTTCGACGTCAGGAATTGCTGAAAGCTTTGCAGATCGCGCGACACGACTTTCAAGATAAAGTCGATCTCTCCATTCAGCATATGGCATTCGCGGACTTCGGGCAGGGCGGCGACATGATCCTCGAACGCTTTCAAGTCGGCCTCGGCCTGACTCTTCAGGCTGACCATTGCAAAGACGGTGATGGTGAACCCCAAAGTCGCCGGATCGACGACAGCGTGATAGGATTTAATCGCGCCGCTCTCCTCCAGCGCGCGCACGCGGCGCAGGCATGGCGGAGCGGTCAGTCCCACCCGGCGCGCAAGATCAACGTTGGTCATTCGGCCATCTTCCTGCAACTCCGCAAGAATCTGCATGTCAATGTCGTCGATATTCACGCCAGCCATATGCTGCTAATTTCCTTTCAGGTTCGTGCGTCGCATCATAATTATATTTCATGGCAATGCAATTGTCCCACTATGCGACGAACCGAAATGATTGGTCGTGACCCTCTTTTCCTTTCGGCTGCGGTCGCCTAACCGTGTGTCAGGATCATTGGCGCGGCAAAAGCCGCCGGGGAGTGGTGTGCGTTTCAACGATCTAATGCAGACCGTTCTGGCAGGAGACGGGCAGGGCAGCGGGGCAGTGACGCTCTGGCGGCAATGCGTCGATCTTCTGGCGCAGGCGGATCGTGCCGGTCGCGATCTGTTGCCGCCCGAAGATCGTGAGAAACTGCTCGGCCGCATGAACGATTTGCGTAGCGCGGTGAGCGAGACGCAACGGATTGCATCCGTGGTGGAACTCGGCAGCAGGCTGGCGTCGCCCACGCTCGTACGGTTCTTCGCGAACGACCGGCCTGCGATATGTGCAGCGGCCATGTCCCGCGCGCGTCTGCCCGACACGATGTGGCCCGAACTGTTGCCGATGCTGGGTCCGACCGCGCGCGGCGTCCTGCGCGGGCGGCGGGATATCGGGCCGGAGACGCGGCGCGCGCTGGAGAGCTTCGGCAAGGTCGATCTGGTGATCGGCGGCAACGGCGAAGACATGATGCTGTTGACGCCGCAGATGGAGGCGGTGCCGGAAACGTCCGACACATCGATCACCGACCTGTACCGCCGCGAACCGGAACCGGATCACGCGGCCGAGGACAAAAGCCAGATCCGGGCGCTGGTCGACAGGATCGAACAGTTTACCAGCAGCCAACGGTCTAAATCGGCCGAGCCAATCGCTGCGACCGTGGAAGCCGTGCGTGCTTTCGCTTTCGAGACGGACGCCACAGGAACAGTGGTCTGGATAGACAAGGGGCCGCGCCCTGCCTTGATCGGGCTATGCATCGCCGCGCCGGCTCTGAGCGGCGGCAGTGGACCGGATGCGCATGTGTCCGGCGCGTTCGCCAAAAGGGGCGGGTTCCAGAACGGGCGGTTCACGATAGTAGGCGGTGAACTGGATGGGGAATGGCGGTTGTCGGCCATTCCTTTCTTCGATCCGCAGTCCGGCCGCTTCCAGGGATATCGCGGACAGGCCCGCCGCCCGCATCTGCATGAAGTGTCGTCGCGGGCAAGCGCCGATGATACGGCGCCTCTGGCCGGGCTGTCGGGTGACTCTATCCGGCAACTGGTGCACGAATTGCGGACGCCGCTGAATGCGATCCTTGGGTTTGCCGAAATTATCGAGCAGCAGCTTTTTGGTCCCGCCCCCGCCGAATATCGCGATATGGCGGGACAGATCGTCGCGGATTCGCGGCAGTTACTGACAGCATTTGACGATCTGGATTTCGCCGCGCGTGTGGCGCGAGACGAAGCAAAGGCATCTCCCGAGCCAGTCGATGTCGCCTTGCTGATCGCGAAGATCACGACGCATTTTGCATCAGGCGACGATCAACGGCGCATCGACATATCGGTAGTGCGCGACTTGCCGCCCGTCCGTGTCGATCCGGTTCAGGGCGAGCGCATGATCCAGCATCTGCTGCGTATGCTGCTCTCCGTCGCGCTGCCGGGCGAAGTCCTGACTGGTGCCTGCTGGTTTCAGCCAGCGGCAGATGGTGGACGCATCGTTCTAGCGATGAAGCGGCCTGATGCGCTGGAGGCTTTGAGCGAGGCGGAGTTGCTCGATCCCGGCTTCACGGCCGACGACCAGAGTTGGCCGGATGCTTCGCTGCTGGGTCTAGGCTTTTCTTTGCGCCTGATCCGCAGCCTGGCCGCTGCCGGAGGTGGGGGACTGGAAGTCGAGGCGGAGCGCTTCCGGCTGGACCTGCCCGCTGCGGCGCAGGCGGATCGTGGCGCGGGCGCTAGCTGAAAACGATCTTGCAACCATTGCGGCGTAAGGGAGAGGCATGACCGCTCCAAGCCCGCACTCGCCTCATGATGGTAATCTGCTTCGCGCGCCGCTGAGCGACGATTTCATCACGCTCGATCCCGCGTTCGGTACACGCTTCACGCTGTTTGTCGATACCGAGGAGGAGTTCGATTGGGACGCGCCGTTCAGCCGCACCGGTCATGGTGTCACCGCAATGGCGGGCATGGCCAGAGCGCAGCGATGGTTCTTTGAGGCTGGGGTTCGGCCCATCTATGTGACCGATTACCCGGTGATCGACAGCCCTGCCGCCTCTGCCATGATGGCGGGATGGCTTGCGGATGGAACGGCGGAGATCGGCGCGCACCTTCATCCGTGGGTCAATCCCCCGCATGTCGAGGAAGTGAGCGCCGCCAACAGCTATGTCGGGTTCCTGCCCGAAGCTGTCGAACGGGCGAAGCTGGCGGCGCTCTGCGACCGGTTCGAGGAAGCCTTCGGGCAGCGTCCGACAGTGTATCGCGCAGGGCGCTACGGGATCGGCCCGAACAGTGCGCGGCTGCTTGAAGAAGCGGGCTTTGTGCTGGACAGCTCAGTCCGAAGCCACTTCGACTACTCCCGGCAGCACGGCCCTGATTTTCATCGTTTGCCCATCATGCCCTATTGGGCGGGGCCAAGCAGATCACTCGTAGAACTACCGCTTTCGACTGCGTTCGTGGGGCGATTGAGGGGAAGCGGCCCGCAGCTTTTCCGCGCCACCGAAGGGCTGGGCCGCATCGCCGGAGGATTGTCTCGGGCTGGGCTGCTCGCGCGTGTGCCGTTGACGCCGGAGGGGGTGGGCGTGGGCGACACGATCAGCGCCATCGACGCTTTGCTGGAGGATGGCGTGCACGTCCTCAACTTCAGCTTCCATTCGCCGACGCTGGAACCAGGACACACGCCCTATGTGCGCGATTCCGCCGATCTTGAAAGCTTCTACGGGTGGTGGGGACAGGTGCTGGAGCATCTCGCCAGGCGCGGTGTTGCAGCGGCGTCTATATCGGAATTTATGGCGGCGGTGCCAAAAGCTGTGGATCACACGCGCCAATCCCCTTGCCAAGCGGCCTGACCCTCGTCTATCGGGCAAGCAGCGTGGGCCTGTAGCTCAACGGTTAGAGCTGGCCGCTCATAACGGCTAGGTTGCGGGTTCGATTCCTGCCGGGCCCACCAATGTTTCGTTCCAAGACGGTTCTGTGACACCGACAATCCCTTTTTAAGAAGGAATTATCAGGTCGATGTTCGTTCAAGGCAGTTCATAGACGACCAGGACAGTTCGACGAATCAGGCGTTCTTTTTGGGGAGCCGCAGCCCAATTGTGGGATACTTTTCCAATGGCTCTCCCCGTGAACGAGATCAAGCACGTCAAGCCTGCGCTGCGTGACTATAAACTTACGAATCCTCTGGTTTTATTCTTCCTCGTCCGCGTGACTGGAGGGATCCTGGCGCTTCAATACTCGTTCGGATCGCGAGAGCAGGCAATTACGCTTGGACGATCTCGGCATGGCTACAGGAGCCGAGATGTTGTTGGAGCAAAGCCACAAAGCTACTGGAAGCTGGGAAGATCAGGAGAACGATGGAGAGCATAAGGCACTTGGCACGGAAACCGGATGATGACGCCGAAGCGCGCAACGGCGGGCAACCGCGCGATGTCTTTGATCTGCCACTGGCGTTCTAGAAGTCCCTGCTCTGGCCGAACAACGCAACGAAGACTTTGCGGTCCAAGGAATCTCAAGTTGAGAGTGGCAGTTACAGACCGGATCCGTTAAACATCGTCCAACTTCAATGACTTTCCGCATCATTGGGCATAAACTATGCTGAGATGTAGAGAGCGGCTCCTGCGAATTTAATGTGGGTTCAACGCGGGTTTAGCCACACTAAAGAGAAAGTAATTCACTCGGATGTCGACTCGTGACGATATAGCTCGGGCGAGCGTTCCTGATTTTCTAATTGCCGATGGTGAAATGGGTGCAAGCATGCGCGGCCATGCCTGGGCATCATCCCCGCTTGGGCTACCCACGAGTTGGCCGCAGCCGTTGAAAACACTTGTAAGCGTAATGCTTGGATCCAACCAGCCTATGTTTGTCGCCTGGGGGTGGGAACGCACGCTTCTCTACAATGATGCTTATTCTGAAATCCTGGCAGACAAACATCCTTCGGCGTTGGGGCGCGATTTCCTTGAGGTCTGGTCCGAAATCCGCCCGGAACTCGTGCCCATCGTCGAGGAAGCCTATGCTGGCCGGCCCGTGCAGATGGACGACATCACACTCATCATGCTGCGGAAGGGTTTTCCCGAAGAGACGCACTTCTCCTTCTCCTACACGCCGGTGCGTGATGAGAGTGGTGCAGTTGCAGGCTTCTTTTGCCCTTGCCTCGAAATCACTGAGCAGGTGCTCAGCGACCGGCGTCGGACGTTCCGCCTGGCTCTGGAAGAGCGCCTGCGTGATCTCGCTGATCCGATTGATATCGTTTCTGCCGCTTCCGAGGCTTTGGGGCTCCACATGAACGTGGCGCAGGTCGCTTATGCCGAAGTCGATGCGGACGGCGAGACCGTCTCGATCGAACGGGAATGGAACAGCGGTGCGATGGCGAGCAACGCAGGTCGTCACCGGCTCGTTGACTTTGGCCCGGCTTTCGCCGCTGATCTCATGCGCGGTGAGCGTGTTGCTATTGCCGATGTAAGACAAGACCCGCGCACGTCCTCGCCGGAGGCACTCTCCGCATTCGCGAAATTGTCCATCGCCAGCTTCCTCAATATCCCACTGGTGAAAGCCGGAAGGCTGGTCGCAGTACTTGCCATCCACAATCTCATCCCAAGGACATGGTCAGCCGACGAGATCGGACTCGTCGAGGAGTTTGCCGAGCGCATTCGGGCGGCCGTCGAGCAGGCGCGGGCAGAGGCGCACCTGCAAGAGACATCTCGACGCCTGAGCGCTTTGCTGGACAACGCGTCCGTGTCGATCTTCCTCATGGATAGCGATCATCGCTGCCAGTACATGAACCCCGCCGCCGAGGCGCTCACCGGGTTTTCGCTCGATGAAACCCGAGGTAATCACCTGCACGACGTCATCCACCACACGCGACCAGATGGTTCTCGCTACCCATCGCACGAATGCCCGATTGACGGGGTCTCCCCAAGCGTGGGTCGGCAGCAGGGTGAGGAAGTCTTCGTTCATAAAAGTGGTCGCTTTATCCCCGTCGCATTCACCGCGAGTCCCGTTCGCAACGAAGCGGGTGAGCCTATCGGCACGGTTATTGAAGTGCAGGATATGACAGAGCAGAAGGCGGCAGAGGCTGAGCTTCAGGAAAACAGGGCTAGGCTTCAAAAGTCCCTGTCGCAAGCCGAGCGCAAGGCCGCCGAAATGCAAGCCGTTCTCGAGAGCATGCCTGACGCCGTCTACATCGGTACAGGCGAAGGCATAACCTTGGCCAATCAGCACGCGCTCGACCAATTGGGTTTTACCAGTCGCGAGGAACTCAACCGCCGCGTTGCCGCCTTGGCCGAAGAGATAGAGACGCGCGATGCTGAGACCGGGGTGCTCATCTCTGTGGAGGGTCAGGCCTTCACTCGTGCTTTCAGGGGTGAACGGATCGTACAGAATGTGCGTGTGCGGCACCGATTAACGGGAGAGGACCGGGTCGTTCGCTGTGCAGCGGCGCCCGTGACTGTTGATGGGCACGTGATCGCCGCTGTGGCAGTAAATACCGATATTACGGACGCAAAGCGCGGCGAGGCGGCATTGCGCGAAAGCGAGGCACGGTTCCGCGACATCGCAGATGCCGCACCTGTCCTCATCTGGATTTCTGATACCACCAAGGCGTGCACCTGGTTCAATCGGCCCTGGCTCGAGTTTACCGGACGCACAATGGAGGAAGAGTACGGCTATGGCTGGGCTGAGGGTGTGCACGCGGACGACTTTGACCGCTGCGTTTCCACCTATAATGCGGCGTTCGACAATCGTGAACCTTTTCGGATGGACTATCGGTTACGCCAGCATGATGGCACATACCGTATCCTCGACGATGTAGGTGTTCCCCGTTTCGCCGAAGATGGCACGTTCCTCGGTTATATTGGTGCTTGCACAGATGTTACAGACGCACGCCGCGCGGAGGAGGACCTTCGTGAATTGGCCGATACGCTCGAGAGTCGTGTCACCGAGCGTACGGTTGAACTCGAGCAGGCGCACGAACAGCTGAGGCAAAGTCAAAAGTTGGAGGCGATGGGGGCGCTGACCGGCGGAGTGGCACACGACTTCAACAATCTGCTGACGCCAATCGTGGGCTCGCTCGATCTGCTTCAGCGACGCAGCTTAGGCGGCGAGCGCGAGCAGCGGCTGATCGCAGGAGCGATACAATCTGCTGATCGTGCCAAGACGCTTGTCCAACGCCTGCTTGCGTTCGCGCGTCGCCAGCCCCTTCAAGCCAGCGCTGTTGACATACGCCGGCTGGTGGAAGGCATGGCCGACTTGCTCGGCAGTACCACCGGGCCGCAGGTTCGCGTCGTGGTGGAGGTGGCGGAGGACCTGCCGCCGGCAAAGGCCGATCCCAATCAGCTGGAAATGGCCCTCCTGAACCTGGGTGTGAATGCGCGTGATGCCATGCCAAACGGGGGTACGCTGCGCATCAGCGCGACCCGAGAGAGCATTCGCGCGCCACGCGGCGATCTGAGACGGGGTCATTACGTCCGGTTATCCGTTGCTGACACAGGGATGGGCATGGACGAGGCCACTCTCGCTCGCGCTGTGGAACCCTTTTTCTCCACCAAGGGGATTGGCAAGGGTACGGGACTGGGGCTGTCGATGGCGCACGGCCTAGCCGCGCAGCTTGGTGGCGCTCTCATCATCCAGAGCCGGCCGGAAGTTGGCACCAATGTCGAACTTTGGCTTCCTATCAGTGCGGTGGTCGCCGGTATCGAGGACATCTCTTCTGTCTCATCCTCTCTTGGCGAGGCTCACGGCTTGGCGTTGCTTGTCGATGATGAGGAGTTTGTGCGGGAGAGCACAGCCGACATGCTCGAGGAGTTCGGTTACCAGGTAAGGCAGGCGACTTCCGGTGAGGCCGCGCTGGCACTCGTCAGCCAGGGACTAGTACCTGATCTACTTGTCAGTGATCATCTCATGCCAGGTTTGAGTGGCGTTGATCTTGCGCGGAGGTTACGTGAAACGCTTCCCCATTTGCCCGTACTGATCGTCTCAGGTTACGCTGAGGCAGAGGGCATCGCGCCTGACCTACCGCGGCTCACGAAGCCCTTCAGAAGCGCAGAACTCGAAGCTTGTCTAGCCGCTATAAAGACCCACTGAATGGGTATGGCCAACGTCAGCAACATGGGGGCGGCATCGCTCGGCTGACGTAATTGAGATCGGTTCGATAGACGTAGTAGGTTGTGCGTAAAGGCGGTGAACGGCAACCTTTCGGCGCGCGCTGGCCCCAACAGGTTCGGAAGAATAGGCCCTGATCTGATCGGACATCAGGCGCTAGGTGGTCCTCTCCAGCATCTTCAGGAAAAGGCCAGACACCTCATCCGTGGCATTGATAAGCAGCCGTTTCATCTTGGCATCGTCATCTGCTTCCTCGCCTGGACGAAAACGCCCCATCGTCCATGTGCCAAACTCACGCTGGGAAATCGGTCGATCTACCAGGATCGTAATGTTCGTGTGGCGGGTGTCTGCCCTGATGCGAGCAAAGGTAGGCGCGACGCTTTCGGCTGGTCCCTCAAAGGCCTGAAGGAACCATCCGCCTTCAAACCAGAGGAGCCCCGTGACCCCGTCAATCGCGTTGTTGTGCCGGGATTGGTCGAAGATCGCTGCCAGGTCCGCCTCGTCGCCAGCGATGGTCGCCTTACTCAAGTAGACAATCTGACGCATAGCTTCCCCTTTCGCGGGCCCTAGATAGCGGCCATCACGGAAGGGGTCCTTAAGATGCATCAAGTTAGGCAAGATGTTTGACAGCATTAACTTTGATTTGGCACGGAACCTTAAGACCCCTCGTGCTCTATAGGCGCAACTTTGGTCCCTATCAGAGTGAATGAGGGTCGGTTCGTAAGGGCCGGCTCTTTTTTTGATGCGCGGCTTAGAAGACTAACTATCAGGACGCGCCTCGAAATGATGGGCTGCCCCGCATCCACAGGTCCGCTGTTTGGGGCGTTTCTCCAGAGCCTTGGCTTTCCGCCTCTCGTGACGATTAGGCGCGGGTGGTTGCTCCTGGCTGTGTAGGTGGCTGTCTGGCTGCATGTTCCAATCTCCTCGATCAGAACTTAACGTGCCGCTGCTGAATGGGGTCCGCTCGGCCTTTCTGGCGCTAGAACCACGACGGTCGTTTGACCGTTTGGTACCCTTCGGTCGTCCGGATCGTCGATTGCTCAGTTAGAAGCTGCCACTTGTCCGTCGACTAAAGCTGACCTTCATGCCTGTAATCTCGGAAGCGGCTACTTGCCAGTTAAGTTGAAGACGTGGCGATGAATACAACTTCAGCGCATTGGGACTTCGGTGTTGCTGCAACATCACTTGCCGCGACCGAAATAATCTGTACTCCCTGCGCCCGCAAACGTCCGATGACATCAATTGCCGATTTGATAGCCTCCTGATGCGGCGCCGCTACGCCACTGCATTCGTTCGCTGCGATCATGGCTTAATCTACAGCTTTGGGCGTATCTCCGCCGCCGCCGGCATCCTGCTGTTCGAGTGCCGCTCGCCATATACAATCAATCAGACCTTGGTCGCATCGGGCACTGCGCCATCGAGACCGATCTCCAGTAATCGCTGGAATGACAGCCGATCCTTGATCTGGAACTCGGTGGCCTCTTCCGATAGCGAATAAAGTGCCTGCAGCGATAGAATCTTCAACATCAGCACCGAGTCGAACGGTGGCCGACTATCCTTGCGCCGAATTGGTGACGCAAAGCAGCCACCCGTGGCTGACGGAAAATCTAGAAGTCCACCACCGCTGACAGTCGTTCTAGCGGATCGAGTGAGAGTAGGGCTGGAGGAAGTAGCTGTCCTTATTTCCGCAGTGTAGCGCCCTCGCCTAGTCTTCGATGGCTTCCACGTCGGATATTACAGAGAAAGCGGTGCGCTGGCGCCGCGACGACCGTGCCAATGCCTACCTGACCCACGCGTTCGGCATGGCAAAGGCGTTCGTCTGGCTGCGGCGATCCGCCCTCGCAGGCGCTGCCCTGGTGAAATCGCCCGGTGCCATCAGAGAGGATATCGCTGTCGATCAATGCATCACGCGTGCTGCTGCCGGCCGTCCCTGATTCTAAGTCACTCGTAGCGCGATATGGAGGCAGGAAGGGGTAGCTAGGAGCAGAGGTGCGCAATGACAATCGTTCGGCTGAGCTCACCCGCAATGCGGCCGACGACCCCTGCCCAGATCGGTTCACCGGCGTAGATCAACGTGGCGCGCGTCGCAGAAACCGTCCGCTGCGCCCAATTCATCACCAACTGAATGACGGCGCTCATCACACCCAAACCGCACGCGCAACTGACCAGCAGCCAGGAAAAGGTTGGCACATGCTCCCTCATCGGCACCATAAATGTGAAGGCCAGCAGCGCTGTCACCGCGAGTTGCACGATCGTTACGCGCAACGCATCGACTTCGTTGGCCCACCTGCTGATAAGTACGATTTCACCCGCAATGGCGAGCGTGCTGATGAGCGTCAGCATCTCACCTCGACCGGGCGCAACGCCAGGCTGCGGCCCAGCGAGAAGCACCAGCCCTAGAAATGCCAAAAGAACACCGATCCAACTCATCAGATGCGGCCGCCGCCGGAGTATCAGCCACTGCAGAATGGGCACGAGCGGAACGTAGGCAGCTGTGATGAAGGCGGAAGTACTACTAGGGATATATTGCAGCCCCCAAGTTTGGAGGGTGTACCCCAGGAATATTCCCGCGCCGATGGATGACCCCGCAATCAGTTCCTTGCGCGCGATCTTAGTCAGAGCACCGCGTGAAATAACGATGGTGATGACCGCCGCAGTGGCAAACCGCAGTCCGACGAAAAACAAAGGCCCGCTATCTGCCAGCGCCGTCTGCACAATCAGGAACGTAGCGCCCCACAGCACCGTGATGCCGATAAGCGCAAGTTCGGCCTTCCCTAGCAGGAGGATAGGCCTGGAATTCAAAGAGGAGATGCGGCCTTCCGACATGCCGCCGTCCTCCTATCAGCAAGCGGCTCCGTCAAGGAACTAATGGCCGGTTGATCTTATCGGTTGTCAGTCCTTAATGTCCCGCCCCGTCTTTTCCAAGGTATTGCCCATATCTTTCCTGGCGTCTTTCGCGGTGTTCTTTGCGTCATCGCCCGCCCTACTTGCGGCCGCGCTTATGTCGTGACCGGCATTATCGATTGCGCTGCCGACCTTGTCCGCGCCCTCTGCTAGCTTGTCATCGGCATTGTTGATGCCCCGCTCAAGATCGTTGCCGACCGCGTCGCCAGCCTGCTCGACGCTGTCCTGCGCCTTTTCGCTGCAAGCAGACAGGCCGAGCGCAGCAAATGCACCAAGGCCGATGATGAAGGTTTTACGCATGTCTGTTCCCATCCGACGATTGTACGTTGTCAATTGTTCAAGACGACTTTGGTTTCATAGATCGCGGACGACCGATAGCGGTCAGCCTGACCGCAGACTGGCAACCATCGACAAATCCTCTGCAGGGATCAATCCCTCCAGCACGCGCCAGAATCCGGTCACTGAGCCTTGGCCCGCCTGAGTATAGGCCGCCGCCATCTTTTCGCGAAGGGCGCGAAACAGTTCTGCTTCCAGCGCGGTGCCACTTGGTGTCAATTTCAAAAGCTTTTGCCGCCGATCGCGGGTTCCCGCCCGAGTTTCTATATATTCCCGCTCGATCAGTTCGGTGAGGACGCGCCCCAACGACTGTTTGGTGATCGCCAAGAGCCTCAATAATTCGCTTACCGTAAGATCGGGCTGGCGCGAAATGAAGTATAATGCCCGGTGATGCGCCCGACCAAGGCCAATCACCGCCAGCCCTGAATCTATCGAGTTTGTTAGGTTGCTGTATCCAAAATACAGAAGCTCCACTCCCCGGCGGACTTCATCTTCACGGAGAAACAGTGGCGATGCAGGAGGTGATGGGACAGCCATATTGACGTATATAGACCAGCGCACTAGGTTCCCGCAACTCCCGACCCGGATGTCGTTGCGTCTTGGGTTCATACAACATCAAGGCACCAAGAAATGGCACAGGCGACACTGGATTTCAGCATTGAACCACACTCCAATTTGGTTGCTGACGACGTGCGGGCAAGCCTGCTGGCCGATCCCGGCTTTGGGCGTGTCTTTACCGATCACATGGTCACGATCCGGCATTCCATCGACAAAGGCTGGCATGATGCGAAAGTAACGGCCCGTGCGCCTATTCCGATGGACCCTGCAGCATCGGTCTTGCACTACGCACAGGAAATATTCGAAGGCATGAAGGCGTATCGCCTGGCAGACGGGTCCACGGCGCTGTTCCGGCCGGAAGAGAACGCGCGCCGCTTCAGAGAATCGGCTGTCCGCATGGCAATGCCGGAATTACCTGAGGATCTTTTCCTAAAGTCTGTTCGCCGGATTGTGGAGATCGATCGTGACTGGATACCCGCCAGCGAAGGCGGTGCGCTCTATCTACGTCCATTTATGTTTGCCAGCGAAGTGTTCTTGGGCGTTCGCCCCGCACACGAATATCTATATGTCGTGATCGCATCATCGGTCGGCGCATACTTCAAAGGCGGAGCTAAGGCGATTTCAATTTGGGTCTCGCAAGATTACAGTCGCGCCGCGCCGGGCGGCACTGGAGCCGCCAAATGTGGCGGCAACTATGCCGCAAGCCTCGTTGCACAGGCACAGGCGACAGAGAAGGGATGCGATCAGGTTGCGTTTCTAGACGCTGCGGAACGCCGCTGGGTTGAGGAACTCGGCGGCATGAACCTGTTCTTCGTCTTCGAAGATGGCACCATCGTCACGCCGCCGCTTACTGGGACTATCCTTCCCGGTATCACGCGCGATTCGATCCTGACGCTTGCACGCGATCAGGGCCTCGATGTGCGCGAAGAACCGTACAGTTTCGAAGATTGGCGGGCGGACGCGGAGAGCGGCCGCCTTCTGGAGACGTTCGCCTGCGGCACAGCGGCTGTAGTGACGCCGGTCGGCACAGTGCGCTTTGCCGGCGGTGAGTTTGAGATAGGTAGCGGTCAGGCCGGCCAATTGACCGAACGCATGCGTCAGGCACTCACCTCAATCCAGCGCGGCGTAGCGCCTGACCCATATAGCTGGGTAAAACGACTTAGCTGATTGGTTCTTGGGGACTTGCTTTCGTCGGCTCGGGCCTTATAGCTCGCCGACCATCAGGTACACAGATTGGGGCGTCGCCAAGCGGTAAGGCAGCGGCTTTTGATGCCGCCATGCGCAGGTTCGAATCCTGCCGCCCCAGCCAGTTGTTTTTCATTTATTCAATGACGTGAGCGCCGCAACCGGGCCGTTAGGTGTGGCAGCTTGGTGTTGCCCTTGTTGAGGCTATGTCATAGGCAGGCGAGCCGCTTGCATTGACCGCTTTGTGGTTCTGTGGTCCGTCCAAGTCGGGGGACACATAGCCGTTTCACATCTAGATGCGCTGTTGCAAGTGGCAGGTAAGATTATGCACTCGACGCTGCTGAAGAGGAGGTGAAGGCACAGGCAGTTTCGAAGATGGCAAGAGCGGCATGCCAAGCTGAAGAGCAGGAATGCCGTAATGAAATGGAGGCCCGAGCCGGAATCGAACCGGCGTGCAAGGATTTGCAGTCCTCTGCGTAACCACTCCGCCATCGGGCCAAACCGCTGTCGTGGGACGACGCCAATGCGCAGGCTGACGGCCAAAGTCAAGCGCTTCACAGCCCCGGCCTCGCGATCCCGCCAAATCGGCTCGAAAAATCTGCGTCGCCAGTGCTCAAGCCGCTTGGCCTTGCGCGCCATGTGAATTAGAGCTTCACAAAGTCATTTACTGTATTGCATTACCAACACAGCTATGCCAGTCGGAGATTTGTGGTGACCGAAACGAATTTCGCCTCGATGCGCGCCGCTATGGTGGAAAGCCAGCTTCGTACAAGCGACGTCAGCGACGTGCGCGTCGTAGAGGCCATGGGCCATGTGCCGCGTGAGGATTTCGTGCCTGCGGAGCGCAAGGCCATGGCCTATATCGACAGGCCCGTACCGCTCGGCAATGGCCGCAGCCTTAATCCGCCGCTTGCGACTGGACGCCTGCTTACCGAAGCGGCGATCAAGCGCGGTGAGAAGGTTCTGCTGGTCGGTGCGGCCAGCGGCTACACTGCCGCCGTACTAGCCGAGATGGGTGCAGTGGTAACGGCGATTGAGGAAGCCGACGTGACCGGTAAGGCCGATACCTTTCCTGGTGTGACGTTCGTGCGCGGTTCTCTTGCGGCGGGTTATCCTGAGAGTGCGCCTTATAACGCTATCGTAATCGATGGCGCGGTAGAAGAGGTTCCATCGGCTCTCATCGATCAGTTGGCCGACGGGGGGCGACTGACGACTGGGATTATCGACAAGGGCATATCGAGGCTGGCTTTCGGCCGGAAAAGCGCCAGCGCCTTTGGTCTTACACATATCGCGGACATCGAAATGGTGTCGCTGCCGGGATTTGCGAAGCCGAAAACGTTCGTATTTTGAAAAGGGTGGGAATTTGAACAGTCTGATCGCCGTCCGGCGCCTTGCGCTGCTGGGAGCGTCCGCAGCTTTGGCTATCGCGGTTTCGGTGCCGGCTTCGGGGGAAACGCTTCAGCAAGCGCTGTTGAAGGCATATCAGACCAACCCGACGCTGACCGGCGCGCGATCGAATCAGCGCGCAGTGGATGAGAATGTGCCGATCCAGAAAGCGGCGGGCCGTCCGAACCTTGGCGCCAGCGGTTCCTATTCGGAAAGCATCCTGAAGCCTACCATCAGCTTCACATCGCCCCAGCGCACAGCGTCGGCCAATGCGCAGTTGACGGTGCCGATCTACGCGGGTGGGGCGGTCAAGAATGGCGTGCAAGGTGCCAAGGTACGTGTCGAGGCGGGCAGGGCCAACCTGCGCGGCACGGAGGCGTCGATCTTCTCGCAAGTGGTTGCGGCCTATATGGATGTCATTCGCGACAGCGCAATTGTCTCGCTAAACCGCGCCAACGTCGGCGTGCTGGAAGTAAACTTGCAGGCGACTAATGACCGCTTTCAGGTCGGCGATCTGACGCGCACCGATATCGCGCAGTCGGAATCCCGTTTGGCACTTGCGCGCAGCGATTTGCAGACTGCGGAGGCCAATCTGATCCGCTCGCGTGAAAACTATATCGCCCTGGTCGGCTCTCCGCCGGACAACCTTGAGACTCCGCCGCCTTTGCCGAACCTGCCGCAGAGTCCCGACGTCGCCGTACAAGTCGCGGTTGCGGACAACCCCGATATTCTTTCTGCCAAAAAGCAGCGCGAAGCGGCATTCTATGACGTGCGCGTTGCGCGTGCCGCGGCAAAGCCGACGATCAACGCCTTCACGCAGGCGGGCTACACCAATTATCTCAAGACGCTGGACAATGGCGGCGGTACGGCCAATTCGGCGCAGATCAACAAGCAGGCGGCGGCCGGAGTCGAACTGAACGTGCCGCTTTATCAAGGCGGACGCCCCGCCGCGCAGGTGCGCCAGAACCAGGCCCTCGAGTCGCAGGCGATAGAGCGCGAAATCGAAGTGGAACGCGGCGTCATCGCACAGGTCCGGGCCGCCTATGCAAGCTGGCAGGCGTCTTTGCAGACGATCGCGTCCAGCCAGACCGCCGTGAACGCGACGGCGCTTTCGCTGGAGGGTGTGCGCGCGGAGAATTCGGTCGGCAGCCGCACGATTCTCGACATCCTGAATGCAGAGCAGGAAGCGCTGATTTCCCGCGTGGAACTCGTCTCCGCCCAGAGAAATGCGTATGTTGCAGGCTTTTCGCTCCTAGCTTCGATGGGCCATGCGGAGGCCGACGATCTCGGCCTCGACGCCGGTGTGCTGTATGATCCCGTGCAGAACTATAACCGCATAAAGAACAAGCTGCTCGACTGGGGCGGCGACCCTGCGCCGGTGCCTGTGGCCACGCGCACCGTTGACACGCCCGCACAAAACGCCAAGGTAGCACCCGACACTTCGAAATGATGGTTAACGACGCGCGTTGATCCTCATGTGAAAACAAAGCGATAGGGTAAAGGCGATGGGGGACATGAGCAAGGAACCCTCGATGGAAGAGATACTGTCCTCCATCAAGCGCATCATAGCCGAGGA
The DNA here is from genome assembly GCF_002953135.1 of Sphingobium sp. SCG-1. Lineage (NCBI taxonomy): Bacteria > Pseudomonadati > Pseudomonadota > Alphaproteobacteria > Sphingomonadales > Sphingobiaceae > Sphingobium > Sphingobium sp. SCG-1. The sequence continues at coordinate 3,122,706 of NZ_CP026372.1, read as the reverse complement.
AGGCGACGAGGCGGCAAGGGCTGCGACTCCGCGGGCGCCGCGTCGTGGCCGCGCCGCCGATGCTGATGCGGAAGAGGAAACCGGCGGCGTCCTTCGTGATGCGCAGGTGGACGAGGTTCTGGAACTCACGGACGCGTTCGACCATGATGCCAAAGCTGCTATCGTGCCGGAACCTGTATCATATAATAATGGTGAGGCGCAGGAGATGACACCACCCGATCGCGTTGTCGCGCCAGAAACCCAATCCGAAGCGCCTTCCGCTGCACCCGCCGACTCGATGCTCTCGGTTGAGAGTGAAGTTGCGGCACGCCACTCGCTCTCTACATTGTCGGCGATGCTGGTGAAGCCGCAGAGCGGTGAGGACAATACGCTGGAAGCGCTAGTACGCGAATTGCTGCGCCCCATGATGAAGCAATGGCTCGACGCCAATCTGCCGGATCTTGTGCAAGCGATGGTGGCCAAGGAAATCGCGCGAATTACGGGCCGCGAGCTCTGATTGGCTGACTTCTGTCTGCTGGTGTCACACCCGTTGCGGTAACGGGGATTGAACCCTAAAGGCAGTCGGATGACTGACCTGCCCAAGACTTTCGATCCCGCAGACATTGAAGCGCGCTGGTACAACCATTGGGAAACCAATGGTCTGTTCCGTCCAGATCGCCCATCTGCCGAGCCGTTCACCATCGTGAACCCGCCGCCGAATGTGACGGGGAGCCTCCACATCGGCCATGCGCTTGACAACACGTTGCAGGACATCGTCGTGCGCTACGAACGGTTGCGCGGCAAGGATGCGCTGTGGGTGGTCGGCACCGATCACGCGGGAATCGCGACGCAGATGGTCGTCGAGCGGCAGATGAACGCGCAGGGACAGAAGCGGACCGACCTGACGCGCGACGAATTTATCGCGAAGGTTTGGGAGTGGAAGGAGGAGAGCGGGGGCGAGATCACCCGTCAACTTCGCCGTCTAGGTTGCTCCATGGATTGGGCAAACGAGCGCTTCACGATGGACGAGGGCTTCTCGAAAGCCGTCATCAAAGTGTTCGTCGAACTCTACAATCGCGGCCTTCTTTATCGGGACAAGCGGCTGGTGAATTGGGATCCGGGCCTGAAAACCGCGATCTCCGATCTTGAAGTCGAGACGCGGGAGATCAACGGCAAATTCTGGCATTTCCGCTATCCGCTCGCCGATGGCTCCGGCCATATCTCCGTCGCGACCACCCGCCCCGAAACGATGCTGGCCGACATGGCCGTTGCGGTGAACCCGACCGACGAGCGCTATTCCGCACTCATCGGCACGATGGTGAAGCTGCCGATCACCGATCGCTTGATCCCCATCGTCGCAGACGACCATGCCGATCCGGAATTGGGATCGGGCGCGGTGAAGATCACGCCGGGCCATGACTTCAACGACTTCGAAGTCGGCAAGCGCGCAGGTTTCAAGGCTGCGGATATGCTCAACATGCTCGATGCCGATGCGAAGGTCGTCCAAGTGGCCGATGGCCTAATCCCCGGAGAGTATCTTGGCCTAGACCGCTTCGAGGCGCGCAAGGCCGTGGTGGATGCCATCGATGCGCTCGGCCTGCTCGACAAGGTGGAAGATCGCGTGATCCAGACGCCCTATGGCGATCGCTCTGGCGTTGTCATCGAGCCGTGGCTTACCGATCAATGGTATGTCGACGCGGAGACGCTCGCCAAGCCCGCCATCGAAGCGGTGAAGTCCGGTGCGATCGAGATCGTGCCGAAGACGTGGGAAAAGACCTACTTCAACTGGATGGACAACATCCAGCCCTGGTGCGTCTCGCGCCAGCTCTGGTGGGGGCATCAGATTCCGGCTTGGTTCGATGAAGACGGCAAAGCCTATGTTGCCGAAGATGAAGCGAGTGCACAGGCGCTGGCTGGCAACAAACGCCTGACGCGCGATCCTGACGTTCTTGACACATGGTTTTCCTCGGCGCTCTGGCCCTTCGGCACATTGGGCTGGCCGGATGAAACCGCGCAGGTTGCACGTCACTACCCCAATGACCTGCTGATTTCCGGCTTCGACATCCTGTTCTTCTGGGACGCGCGTATGGCGATGCAGGGGATCGAGTTCATGAAGGATGTGCCGTGGAAGCGGCTGTACCTTCACGGCCTCGTCCGTGCCGCCGATGGCAGCAAGATGTCAAAGTCCAAGGGCAACACGGTCGATCCGCTTGGCCTGATCGACGCTTATGGGGCCGACGCGCTGCGTTTCTTCATGGCGGCGATGGAAAGCCAGGGCCGCGATATCAAGATGGATGAGAACCGCGTCCAGGGATATCGCAATTTCGCGACGAAGCTGTGGAACGCCGCGCGTTTCCTGCAATCGAACGAGATCGGCGCGTCCACCACCTTGCGCGCGCCGGACGCAGAGTTGCCAGTCAACCGCTGGATCATCGCCGAGGCTATCGCCACCGTTCAGGCGCTCGACCTTGCCATGGCGGACCTGCGCTTCGACGCGGCGGCGAACACGATCTATCATTTCGTGTGGGACCGATTCTGCGACTGGTATCTGGAACTCATCAAGGGACAGATCACGGACGAGACCAAGGCCGTCGCGGGCTGGGTATTCGACCAGATCCTCGTGATGCTGCATCCGTTCATGCCCTTCATCACCGAGGAACTGTGGCACGCGATGGGTGCCCGCGACGGTGATCTGATCGTCGCGCACTGGCCACAGGCCGATGCGCACGCGATCGATCCGGAGGCCAGCGCCGAAATCGACTGGCTGATCCGCCTCGTACAGGCAATCCGCACTGGTCGGACCGAACTCAACGTGCCGCCGGGCGCGAAGATGAAGGCCATCGTCCGTGACGCATCGGCGACAACGCAAGCGCGTCTGGCACGACAGCAGACGTCACTCTCGCGGATGGCCCGTATCGAAAGCATTGCTTATGGTGAGGCCAGCGAAGCGGGTGCCGCGCAGATCGTCGTCGATGAGGCAACCTACATCTTGCCCTTGGAGGGCGTGATCGACCTCGCCTCCGAAAAGGCACGCCTGTCAAAAGCGATGGAGGCTGCGGCCAAGGAACGCGACGCGCTGGCCGGACGCTTGGGCAACTCCAGCTTCGTCGAACGCGCCAAGCCGGAAGCCGTAGAGAAGGCCCGTGCCGACCATGCGGAAAAATCGGCGGAGGCGGAACGGCTTGCGGCGGCGCTTGCGCGATTGGGATGAAATCCCGATGACCGGACAGGGCAGGGGATAAGCACCATGGCATCGCAGGCAGGCAGCAGGCGCGTCGACCTCACAACTGGTCCGGTCAGCCGGACGCTGCTTGTCTTCGCCCTTCCGACTTTGGCGTCCAATGTACTTCAGTCGCTCAACGGATCAATCAATTCGGTGTGGGTCGGGCGGTTTCTGGGCGAAGGCGCACTTGCGGCGACGGCTAATGCCAACATCATCATGTTCCTGCTCTTTTCCGCAGTGTTTGGCTTCGGCATGGCCGCTACGGTGATGGTGGGGCAAGCGATGGGACGCCGTGACTTAGACGCCGCGCGCGCTGCATTCGGATCGGCACTTGGCTTCTGCTTTGGCCTTTCCATTGTCGTCGCGATAAGCGGCTGGATTGCCGCGCCCATGATCCTGCACGCGCTTGCAACGCCTGGCCCCGCCTTCGACTTTGCGCTCACGTATCTTCGCGTGATCTTCACCGCCATGCCTGCGTCGCTGCTCAGCGTTATGATAATGATGGGTTTGCGCGGCGCGGGCGATTCGATCACGCCGCTTTGGTTCATGATCCTGAGCGTGGTCTTGGATAGCGGACTCAACCCTCTTTTCATTCGCGGCCTAGGCCCCGTCCCGGCGATGGGAATAGCGGGGTCGGCGGCGGCAACGGCAGTTGCGGGCTATATAAGTCTCTGCGCCATGCTGTTTTATATCTACCGCAAGGATTTGCCCCTGCGCCTCCGTGGCGCGGAGTTCGCCTATCTGATCCCAAGTCGGGCGCAGCTTTCCACCATCGTCGTCAAGGGTTTTCCGATGGGCCTGCAGATGATCGTCATTTCAACGGCAGGCCTCATCATGATCGGCCTCGTCAATCGGGAAGGTCTAATGACCTCGGCGGCATACGGAGCCGCGCAACAACTTTGGACCTACCTTCAGATGCCCGCCATGGCGATCGGCGCGGCCGTCAGCGCCATGGCCGCACAGAATATCGGCGCAGGCCGTTGGGATCGTGTAAACGGCATTACGTGGCGTGGTATGCTGTTCAATGTCGTGATGACTGGTTCGCTAATTGGACTGATGCTGGCTTTCGACCGACCGGTCCTCGCGCTGTTTCTGGGCAGCAACAGCGCTGCGATCGATGTGGCGCGCCATATGCAGTTCCTTGCAAGCTGGAGTTTCATGCTGTTCGGCCTGACGATGGTGCTGTTCGGAACGATGCGGTCCAATGGCGTGGTGTTCGCGCCGCTGCTTATCCTGATCCTTGCTCTGTACCCTATGCGGCTGGGCTTTTATCATCTCGCTTATCCCGCTCTGGGTGCGGATGCGATCTGGCTGAGCTTTCCAGTTGGATCACTGACATCCCTCGCGCTTGCGGGCGCCTTTTATCTGCACGGCGGCTGGCGCAACACCAAGTTGATGGTGCCGCCGGACGAGGAGGAATGCCGGGAACAAACCAATGCCGCCACGGAGCCAACTGGCCGGATGGCGCCGACGGGTTAGTTGCTTTACCGCCCCTGATTACGCCAGCGGGTGACGGTGCGTTCCAGTATCTCCTGCTCGCCCCCGGTTTCCCGCCATTGCGTAATGAAACTCGGATCGCTCGAAGCGGGCCGGCGATGTTCTTCCAATTCGTCGAGCGCCACCCGGATCGGTACCGCCACACCTTCGCCGCAGATGATGCACTCACGGTTGCGGAGCGCCGGAATGGAATCGAGGAACCCACGCGCGCCTTCGGGCATTGCCGCTTTCACGAACGCCTGATCGCGGTCGTTGTTAAGGCGCATGGCGATTATGGTGCCGCACTGGGAGAGCACGCCTTCAGCCAAGTCGGAAGGCCGCTGTGTTATCAGGCCCAGCGAAACGCCGTATTTGCGGCCTTCTTTGGCGATCCGCTCCAGTATCTTGCGGACTGCCTGACCGCTGCCGATCGTGCTGCTAGGGATGTAGCGATGCGCTTCTTCGCAGACGAGCAGGATCGGTCGTTGCGGCTCGTTGCGCGCCCATATGGCGTAATCGAATACTAGGCGCGCCAGCACGGATACCACAACCGACACGATGTCGGACGGCATTGCGGACACGTCGATGATCGAGATCGGCTTGCCTTCGGAGGGCAGGCGGAAGATTTTGGCAAGGAAGTCCTGCATCGTATCCGCGACCAACATGCCGGAGAACATGAAGCTGTAACGCGGATCGCCCTTGATCTCGTCGATCTTGGTCTTCAGCCGCATATAGGGCAGCGAATTGGTGCCTTTGTCCAGCTTCCCCATTTCGTTCTGCAGGATGTTGGTGAGGTCGGACAGCAGATAGGGGATCGGCGAATCCACCGTCAGCCGTCCAGTCGTCTCCGCCAGTCTGTTCTTACTGCGCGCCGCCAGCAGGCACTTGGCCAGAATATCGCTGTCCAGCGTCCGGTCCGATCCCTCCGACGTGACGAACACTTCGCAATGTTCCTCAAAGTTCATCAACCAATAGGGCAGGGCAAGGTTGTTGACGTCGAAGATCGCGCCATTGGTGCGGAACGCGGCGGAATATTCGCCATGTGGATCGACCATGACGATATGCCCCTGCGGCGCGAGATCGCAGATGCGGTGCAGGATCAGCGAAGCGCTGGTGGACTTGCCGGTGCCGGTGGAACCGAGCAGCGCGAAATGTTTGCCCAGCATTGAGTCGACATACAGCGCAGCGCGTGTGGTCTTGGTAGGATACACCATGCCAATCTGCACATTGGGGCGCTCGTCGGCGGCATAGATCTGGTTCATCTCCGTACTGGAGACGGGATAGACATCGGTGCCGGGCGTCGGATAGCGAGTGACGCCGCGACGGAAGCCATAAATCTTGCCTGTCAGCCGCTCTTCTGCGCCCTCGCCCAGGAAATCGATGTCGGCGATGATCTTGCTGGGGTCATGGCGATCGAGAACCATGGAGCGGACATTGGCGACCAGCCAACTGCTTCCCACCCGCATCTTGACCTGACTGCCGACCTGTCCGGCCATGGCGATGGAAGGATCGGGATCGTGGCTGTATTCGGCAAGGCAGGCGGTTTCCAGCAGCAGTTGCGAACTGGACCCTGCGATCTGGAACACCAGCCCCATGGACGGGCCCGCTGCGGATGCGCCGGCCTGCTGCATGGCCTGTTCAAATGGACCTGCGCCTGTGATGCTGTTCATACCGCCCCTCAAATCTCGTCGCGCACATTTCACGAAATGCGGCAGTTTTCGAGGTAAGCAGTACCGGTAAACATTCCCTTAGCGTAACATCAGACTCGCCGTGCAATGGCCCCTGCGGCCCAGCCCATCCCCACTGCCATGGCGATTGCGACCAGGCCGTAGAGGAACGACCAGTTCTCCGCCGCTTGTGCAATGAAGCGCTCGAACCCGGATTTGCGGACAACGACATCGCGGGTGGCGGCAGCGACGACGCGGCCGTTCTGCACCAGGAACGTCTCAGCGGTATAGTCGCCCACGATCACGCGCGCAGGCAGCGGCAGGCGCGCGCGATACAGCACGCCGTCGGTGATCTCGACTGTGCCGGGTCGCTCCACGAACAACCCGGTGCGGCGGCGCAGGTCCACGAGTCCGGCCTGAAACCGGTCCAGTTCCGCACTGTTGTTGAGCGAGGCGGGGGATAGCTGGAGCTTGTCCAACCCCATCTCGAAAATGGCGGCGGTGCGATCATCGACGATCCTGGCAATCGGTCGCGAGGATGCCATCGCGTAAAAGCTTGGCGCAGACCGGAAGCGGGCGCTGTCGGCATTGACCCAGACGCCTGCAACCTTCTGTTTCTCACGCATCGTGATCGACTGATCCGGACCTTTCAACACCACGACAATGTCGGCGGTCGTATCCGGCGCGCGCCCGTCCGGATATACGATCGCACCGAACAGCAGCAGTTCGGCGCCGGTAAAGCTGTACTGTATTTCCACTTCGCGCTGCGACACGTCCGGCACCAGCATCGGCGCCTTCGCTCCGCCAAGCATCAGCGGCAGCAGGAGCCACAGAGCGAGGCGCGCAGGCTTCGTCATTTCAGCTGCACCGTGAAGATTTCGTCCGGCCGCCAGCCAAGCCCCAACGCCATCCGGATCGCGATCGCAAGGACGATGGCGGACAAAATGATGCGCAGATATTCCGGGCGCGCCGCCATGGAAATGCGCGTACCCACCTGCGCTCCAACGACGCTGCCGATCAGCAGCAGCAGCGCCAGCACGAGGTCGACGGCCTTTGTCGTGAGGCTGTGTACCATGGTCGTCACCATTGTGACGAACAGGATTTGGAACAGCGACGTGCCCACAACGACCTGCGTGGTCATGCCCAGCAGATAAAGCATCGCGGGCACCATGATGAAACCGCCGCCGACGCCCAATAACATCGTCAATATGCCGGTCGCCACGCCAAGCAACAGCGGCGCGAGCGGCGAGATGTAAAGCCCGGATCGATAGAAGCGCCAGCGCATCGGCAATGCCGCGACCAGTGGATGATGCCGCCGCTTCCGGGCGGGCAGGCTTGCCCCCTTTCGTAGCGCGATCAGCGACTGGATGGATTCGCGCGCCATCAATGATCCGATGGAACCCAGCATCAGGACGTAAAGGATCGCGATCACTGTATCGATCTGCCCGACCTGTTGCAGCAACCGGAACAGCACCGCACCGATCAGCGCGCCGACGATACCGCCGACGACCAGGACCGCGCCCATCTGCACGTCCACTGTCTTGCGCGCTAGATGCGTAAAGACTCCCGATACACTTGCGCCCGTCACCTGCGTCGCAGCGGAGGCGGCCGCGACTGTGGGAGGTATGCCGTAGAAGATCAGCAGTGGCGTCGTCAAAAACCCGCCGCCTACGCCGAACATGCCTGACAACAGGCCGACCACTCCGCCAAGGCCGATAATCACCAGCGCGTTCACGGACAGATTGGCTATGGGCAGATAGATGTCCATCGGGCTTCCCGCCTAGCCCTAAAGCGCGGCGACATAAAGGCGCTAGAGGCGTGCCTTCAAAAATCCGCAGCCAGAGTGATGGCTGGCCCTGATCCTGGCCGTGCGTTGCCCGCGACCCGCTGCCGCCATTCGGCGGAAAGGCGTGCGCGTTGCGCTCCGATCCTGAACCGCGCCTCCACTTGTGGGCCGATATCAAGCCGTGCAACTTGCGGCTGCGCGCCACCTGAAACGCTGATGCCAGCAGTGATGGGGAGAGAGACGGACAGGGGGTGCTGGAGGCTCAGCTTCCCATCGGCGAATGCGTCACGGCTACGGATGCCAACGACACCCGCTTGTCCATATCCTTCCAACGTGAAGCGGTTCGTGACAAGGACTGGCCCGAAGCCCCCCACGGCCATGACCGCCATCGCGTTGCGGGCGTCATGATCCAACGCAATGCGCCGCTCGACGGCAACACGCACCGGCACTTGGACGGCGGGCTGAATGGATATTCCAATGGCTGCTTCCGGCGCGTGGGGACGCTTCATGGCGGAGGTCATGCGCGCATAAACCGCCAGCCGCTCGGGTGCATCGGGAAAGAGCTGGAACGCCAGCCGCGCACCTGCTTGCGATCCGCCGAGTTGGCCCACCGATGCAAGGCTGTTTCCCGTGCCTGAACCTCGCCAGAAGATCCATGTGCTGAGTGACCAGCGACCAGTTGACGGCCATTCGGGCATCAGGGGAGCGCTTGATAATGACGATCGTTCGAGCGAGGGAACATCTTTATCACGCTTGCCATTTGCCACGCCGGTGAATTGGACCGCTGACGATCCAGCAACTGAAAGTGCCTGAGTATTAGGGAAGCGCGTAGCGGAAGAATGCTTTTGAAACGGCCATATTGTCGCGGGCGGGCGGGCCTCTCTCCTGATTAAAGATGCCACTAACATAGGCATGGCGTCCACGACGCTGCCCAGTTTGCGGTCTTTTGCGGGGCCGCCTACAAGAAGCGATTGCGCCGACCAATCCTGTGAGATGGCGACACGTCCGGCGGTCCAGCAAAGCAGCACGACAAGAAGGAACCGGAGCGGTCTCCCTTTGGCGTGCGCGCCGATCAATGTGCTTCGCCCGGCGCGGCGTCTGGAAATCTATGGCGGGTCTTGTCCCAAATCAGGGGAGCACCGCGGAGCAGCCGAATATAGGCGCCCAATGCCCGCCGCGCGGCCAAGATGGCGATAAGATTGGCTACGAGTGTGCGCGGGATAGAGAGCAGGGCCTGCCGCCATCCATAGGCGCGCCCGACGAACCACGCACGCACGGCCAGCCGCCAAGCCATCAGCAAGGACGTGAACGCCAGCAATCTGGCGAGTAGCGGCGGCACTGGAGCAGCCGACGGACCGCCCCATAGCTGGATCAACCAGATTGCGGCCCAGCCGACACCGCCGAGATACGCAGCAAAGAGGACCAGTGCCGACAGCGCGGCAGCGCGATCCCGCAGCCGCATCCACCGCTCGACTGGCCCCCCGTACCAGCCAAGCCGATCCCAGCCCGATAGAGAGATGCCCACCGTCCATCGCGCCTTTTGCCGTACGGCGTCCGTCAGCGTCTCGGGGAAATGACCCCGGCTGCACACTGGTTGGCCCTTCGCATCGTTCATGCGCACGAACACGCCCCTGCAACCGCGCTCACTGAGGCGCAGTCCAAGTTCATAATCTTCTGTCAGCGATTGCGCATCGAAAGGACGGCTGCCCTGGTGCTCTGCCAACGCCGCAAGTGCATCCCGACGTATCGCGCAGCCGACGCCAGCGGAAGGCACCGCCGCGCCCAGGGCTTCCCGCACCACCAGATATTTGCCGTGTGATTCCGCGAATTCGTCGCCATAATGACCGGAGACCCATTGTGATTGCTGACTGCGCAGCGGAACCACCGGAATCTGCACCAGATCAAAGCGGTCGATCATGCGGTCCAGAAGCCGTAGTTCGTCAGGATGCACGACATCTTCGGCATCGTGCAACACGATGGCTTTGAAGTCGGCCCCTTCCGCAACTTCCTCCCGAAGCATGGCCGCCCAGAGCACATTGAGGCAATCTGCTTTGGTCGTCGGTCCGTCGCGGGTATTTACGATAATGACTATTCTAGGATCATGTTTCGCCAACGCAGCAACCTGCGCCATGGTCTCGCTGTCGTTCGGATACGTGCCGACGAAGATCCGATAGGTTCCCTCGCCCCATTTTTGCAGTGCTGTCCACAACATCGCGCCAATCACGTCGGCTTCATGCCAGGCTGGAACGAACACAGCCATGCGTCCGGGCCGTTGCGGCAGCGGCAGAGTGGCCGTCGTCATGACGTCATGTCGGCTATACACGGCTAACCGTCGCCAAATCGATCGCACGATATATGCGATGTCGATCGCCAGTTCGTCCAGGCCACCAATCGTCAATCCGATGGCGGCGAACAGCATCACTTCATGCTGAGCGCGCGTAGCGATCGCAAGCAAGGCATGCGTTAAGTCGATGAAATGGCCCCCCAATGAGGGCATACGATCCATAATGGATGCAATTGCAAGCGATATTCAGGCTCACGCGAATTTGACCGGCCCCTGCACTTGCCTGTACGCGTCCGGTCACCCTGTCCTCAAAAGGAAAATCCAATATGGAGCAAAGCCTTAGCCACAAGTCGGCTCTCCGGGCCTTTTTGACCAGTGAGGCGGGCGGCGGTGTGCTTTTGATTCTGGCTGCGGCAATGGCGATGATTGCTGCCAATGCATCCGAATCAGCGGCGCATCTGTATCAGCATTTCATTCACGCCGAGATCGGTCCCACGCTGTCTTCGAAGCTTGGGCCGATGACTACACATTTGTGGGTCAATGACGGGTTAATGGCGCTGTTCTTCCTTCTGGTGGGATTGGAGATTAAGCGTGAGTTCCTTGATGGACGCCTTGCCACCTGGAGCGCGCGAAGTCTGCCGATGATTGCGGCGGCGGCGGGAATGGCCGTACCTGCAATCATTTACCTGGTGGCTGCTGAAGGGAATGCGGATCTGTTCAATGGCTGGGCCATTCCTGCTGCCACCGACATAGCTTTTGCTATCGGTGTGCTCGCGCTTTTGGGGAGCCGCGCACCGACGTCACTCAAACTGTTTCTGATGACGGTGGCAATCGTCGACGATATGGGCGCGGTTGCCATCATCGCGATTGCGTACACGCAGGGCATCAACGTGATCGCCTTGATAGCGGCCGCAGCCGTATTGGCCGTAATGTTTATACTGAACCGGACGGGTGTTAAGGCATTGCCGATCTACCTGCTATGCTTCGCCGCGCTCTGGTATGCGGTGCTCTTGTCCGGCGTACATGCAACGATCGCTGGGGTGCTGGCCGCATTCATGATCCCGATCCGCGCCACGCCGGGTGCGCCAGACGCGATTGACAGTCCACTTCACCGTCTGGAACATGCGCTGCACCCATTGAGCGCCTATGTCGTCGTACCTTTGTTCGGGTTTGTGAATGCGGGAGTCTCGCTTACGGACATCGGCATTTCCCAGATCTTCGCGCCTTTACCGCTGGGCATTGCGGCGGGGCTGTTTCTGGGCAAGCAAACAGGCATCTACTTCAGTGTAATGTTCGCCGTGAAATTGGGCTTTGGCACCAAGCCGCGTGGGGCGACTTGGCTACAGATTTACGGCGTCGCGCTGCTTTGCGGCATCGGTTTCACGATGAGCCTGTTCATCGGCAGCCTCGCTTTTCCGGACGCGCCTCTGCAAGTCGAGGAGGCGAAAATCGGCATCCTGATGGGATCTATATTATCGGCTTTGACCGGATTCGCCGTGTTACGCTTTGCGCCGCTACATCCCGATCATGCCCGAGAGGAGGCAGAGCAGGATAGCGAAATCGAAACCGATGGCGATGTCGCCCGCTGCTGAAATGGGCATATAGCAAAAAGCCCCGGCATCGCTGCCGGGGCTTTTCTCTGGAAACTTACGAGAGCGTTACAGCTTCTCAGTCAATTCCGGTACGATCTTGAAGAGATCACCAACCAGACCAATGTCCGCGACCTGGAAAATCGGCGCATCTTCGTCCTTGTTGATTGCGATGATGGTCTTGCTGTCCTTCATCCCCGCAAGGTGCTGGATTGCGCCGGAAATGCCGACGGCGACATAGACTTCGGGAGCAACGATCTTGCCGGTTTGGCCGACCTGATAGTCGTTGGGAACGTAGCCCGCGTCTACCGCAGCACGCGAGGCGCCAACGGCCGCACCCAGCTTGTCCGCCAGTGGGTAGATGGTGCTCTCAAACGTGGGACCATCCTTCAGCGCACGGCCACCGGACACGATGATCTTGGCCGAGGTCAGTTCCGGGCGTTCCAGCTTCGCGATCTCTGCACCCACGAATGTCGAGGTGCCCGCATCGGCTGCGCCGCCGACGGTCTCGATCGTGCCGCTACCGCCTTCGATCGCAGCTTTCTCAAAGGCCGTCCCGCGAACGGTGATGATCTTCTTCGCGTCCTTTGACTTCACCGTTGCGATGGCATTGCCGGCATAGGTTGGACGCGTGAACGTATCCTCGCTCTCGACCGACAAAATGTCGCTGATCTGCATCACATCGAGCAGCGCAGCTACGCGCGGCGCGATGTTCTTGCCGTGGCTGGTGGCGGGCGCAAGGAACGCGTCATGATGGCCCATCAACTCCACGATCAACGGGGCGACGTTCTCCGCCAAGCCATGCTCAAGGCTCGCATCATCGGCGACATGGACCTTGCCCACACCAGCGATCTTCGCAGCCTGTTCGGCAACGCCACCAACATCCTTGCCCGCGACGAGCAGATGGACTTCGCCCAGCTTGGATGCGGCAGTGACAACCGCAAGCGTCGCATCCTTCAGCGCGCCAGCTTCATGTTCAACCCAAACGAGCGTCTTCATGCCGCCACTCCCATCGCCTTGAGTTTAGCCACCAGTTCATCGACATCGGCAACCTTGATCCCGGCCGAGCGCTTGGGCGGCTCGACGACTTTCAACGTTTCAAGGCGCGGCGTTATGTCCACGCCATAGTCCGCAGGCGTCTTCTGCGCGAGCGGCTTGGATTTCGCCTTCATGATGTTGGGTAGCGAGGCATAGCGCGGCTCGTTGAGGCGCAGGTCGGTCGTGACAATCGCGGGAAGTGACAACTTCACCGTCTCCAGACCACCATCGACTTCGCGCGTCACGCTGACGCTATCGCCTTCGACCCCGACCTTGGAGGCAAAGGTGCCCTGCGGACGGCCGAGGAGTGCAGCCAGCATCTGCCCGGTCTGATTGCTGTCGTCGTCGATTGCCTGCTTGCCCAGGATGATAAGGCCAGGCTGTTCTTCCTCGACAACTTTGGCGAGCAGCTTGGCAACGCCCAGCGGCTCTACTTCATCGTCGGTTTGGATCAGGATTGCACGGTCCGCGCCCATGGCAAGCGCGGTCCGCAAGGTTTCCTGGGCCTTGGCAACGCCGATGGAAATCGCGACGATCTCAGTTGCCGCGCCTTTTTCCCGCAGGCGGATTGCTTCTTCCACAGCGATCTCGTCGAACGGGTTCATCGACATCTTGACGTTCGCCAAATCGACACCCGTCCCATCCGCCTTCACACGCGGCTTCACATTATAATCAATTACCCGCTTCACGGGCACCAATATCTTCATCGATCGAGCCTCCAGCTATGCCTCTGCCTGGGGAGTTATGGCGTGCAGATGGTCTTTTTGCCTCATCAAAGCAAGAGAGTACGGCAAGGCGAATTGATTCATCGCCTCGCCGTAACGTCAATGTCTCAGGCGGCCTGCTTAACCTGCGCCACGATCTTCTTTGCTGCATCGCCCAGATCATCCGCGGATACGATGGCGAGTCCGGATGCGGCCAGAATGTCCTTACCCTGCTGCACGTTCGTGCCCTCCAGGCGCACGACGAGCGGCACGGACAGGTTCACTTCCTTCGCCGCCGCCACAATGCCATCCGCGATGATGTCACAGCGCATGATGCCACCGAAGATGTTGACGAGAATGCCCTTCACAGCCGGATCGGACAGGATGATCTTGAACGCCGCCGTCACCTTCTCCTTCGAAGCGCCGCCGCCGACGTCGAGGAAGTTCGCGGGGAACATGCCGTTCAGCTTGATGATATCCATCGTCGCCATGGCGAGGCCTGCGCCGTTCACCATGCAGCCGATGTCACCATCCAGCTTGATGTAGGCAAGGTCGTACTTCGACGCTTCGAGTTCGGCGGGATCTTCCTCGGTTTCGTCGCGCAGTTCCATCAAGTCCTTGTGGCGGAACAGTGCGTTGCCGTCGAAGCCGACCTTGGCATCGAGCACCAGCAGCTTGTCATCAGCGGTTTGCGCCAGCGGATTGATTTCGATCTGCTCGGCATCGGTGCCGAGGAATGCCGCATATAATGATTCCGCTACCTTGGCCGCCTGCTTGGCAAGATCGCCCGTCAGGTTCAGCGCCTTCGCGACGCTGCGGCCATGATGGGGCTGAAAACCGGATGCAGGATCGACGGCGAAGCTGTGGATTTTTTCGGGCGTCGAATGCGCGACTTCTTCGATGTCCATTCCACCTTCGGTCGACACAACGAACGCCACTCGGCCAGTTGCACGATCGACCAGCAGCGCAAGGTAATATTCCTTCGCGATATCCGCGCCATCAGTGATGTACAGGCGGTTGACTTGCTTGCCTGCGGGACCGGTCTGAATCGTCACGAGCGTGTTGCCCAGCATGTCGGTCGCTGCGGCCTTCACATCATCCAGCGTCTTGGCGAGACGTACGCCGCCCTTTGCGTCGGGGCCGAGTTCCTTGAACTTGCCCTTGCCGCGACCACCCGCATGGATCTGCGCCTTTACAACATAAAGCGGTCCGGGGAGCTTGCCCGCCGCTTCAACGGCTTCTTCGACGGTCAGCGCCGCATAGCCTGCGGGGACCGGAGCGCCGAATTTTGCCAGCAGTTCTTTGGCCTGATACTCATGGATGTTCATAGAAAAGCCGCCTCTGTCCGAAGTGAGAATTAAAGCTTGGTAGCCCTAAACCACAGCCCGGACAGTAAGGAAAGCATCACTTTGCAAGAGCACTTTGCAAAGTTGCAAAGTCGCTGCTTAGATGTCGAGCGCACACACCAACGCAGCTTTGCTCGTAACGCCAACGATCTCAGGGTCGTCCAGGGCGCGAACATCATCCAACAATTCATCTACCCTCATCTTGCCCGGTCCTCGACGCGCCACATGAGAAAGCGATTGCAGCTTGCGGAGTTGTCCAATGCTCAGCCGATCTGTCATGCGGGGCGCCATACAACCTGCCATTCGCGGTGAAAGGCCAGCCTTGATTAGACCAGCTTCCACGCGGTTCTGCGGCGTTGTGCACGCTGCTATCACCGTAAGTGATGTAAGGATGAGAACGCGGAGGGGTAGGGGACGAGACATCATGCCAATGAAGATGGCATCATCAACATGAATGACAGTTTTACAGCGGCGCCCGTCTGAATTGTGTGGCCTAATGAATGGCGGCCTCGCGGTTACCTATTCGATAGGCCTCTACGCGTTCACGATAGGCCCGAGCCAGTCCGAGGTGAGCGGCCCGACCCTCCGGCGATTTCGCCCGTTCCGCCTGAACGAGCGAGACCTGTTGTCTGTGTAAAAGATAATTCACGTCCATGACGATATCACTCCCTCTCCTATGGAACCGATATTCCAGCGTGGGAACGGCGACGCATTTTATAGCGCTCTTTTTATCCGTATGTTTTTACGGAACCACATAGGTATATCACGTCAGAACGAAGGAGTCTTAACGGCTTACCGTACAGGAGTTACGTTTCGCCGACTCTACGATAATATACGTGCTGCCGCAGACGCTGCTTCGCGAACCTCACGTTCAGCAGCCACGCGTTCGGCGCGGTCCGCCATGTCGGTCCAAGCAGCCATCGAGCGGAGACAGCGGTCGCGCACATTGTGCAATTGGGTGGCATCTGCATCAGCCTGCGCCTTGGCGGCTTGCTGGCGGCAGAAGTCGGAATGGCTCATGATGAATGTCCTCTATCTGGAGATTGGGGCCAAAGAGGGAAATAGGGCGACGATCCGCGCCACCATGGAAGCGGCGGCGGGCGGGGCATCTCTGCCACACATCCCGCCGCCGTATCCGTCAGCTTTTAGGCTGCCTGGAGATTGACCGCTGCGGTCTTGCCGCGCTTGTCGGGCTCCAGTTCATAGGACACGCGCTGGTTCTGGGTCAGCGTGTGCATGCCGGCTGCTTCAACCGCAGTGATGTGCACGAAAGCGTCATTGCCGCCGTCTTCGGGAGCAATGAAGCCATAGCCCTTGTCTGCGTTGAAGAATTTTACGGTGCCGATAGGCATAGGTAGTTCCTTTGGGTAGTCATACCCGCGCTTTGCCAATGCGATGGCGCGGGTCGATATGGTGCCGGAAAGTCGAATATGACAGCGCGTCGTCCGGCTCCGGCCGACGCGTCGAAAGAGTTGGCCATCAACCGCGCGACAATCTCGGCGCGCCAACGGCAAAATCGAAAAAGTGAGAAAAGCGCTTGAGGTCTTCCAGGAAGACGCTCCTCTTGACGGGCAAGCGGGAGCGCGTTCGGGTCTCTCGGCCGTATGAAGGCTTGCGGGCAGTTTCCATACGATGAAAGACGAATAGCACGGTTCGTCGCACGTGTCGCCTTTATTCGGTCAGCCGCCTGACGCAGGTGACGGACGTGGCAGTCAGCGACGCCGCGCCATGTAGAGTCCCGAGCGCACTACCGGGCCTTCGAGAACCTGGTTCTTCATCCGGCGACGCACATCGTCAGCGCCATCCGCCGTCAACAAGACTACGCGCGTGCCGCCCGACTCCAGCGGCTCGATGCTCGAAATGCGGATGTCGTGTTTGCCGCATAAGGTCGTGACGGTGTCGGTATCGGCGGAAAGGTTGATGGCGCGGCTCATGAGTATGTCCTTCGTGGCAGGCAGGCGGAGATACTTTGCATTCTCCCACCGCGGCATTCCCGTTGAACATTGGCGCGCGACTTGAGGACCATAGCAGCAATGCCTGCAAAAGTCGCCCCGGCATTTTGGCCACCTCTGAGAGGCGGGGAAAAGGGTGCGGCAGCGCTGCCACCGCACTCCTTTCCGGCATCACAAAGTTGTGCGCATCACTTCCGCTTTGCCAACCATGTCGCCAGTTCTGGCGCAACGCGGGCACGCGTTTCGCTCCGCGCCTTGATTGCGGCAATTGCGCGATCCACGACCTTGCGCGATTCTGGCGTCAGATATTGCGTTGCGAACGCGTCCAGCTTGGCCGCCATCGCCGGATCGGCGGAACCGCCACCCAACCGGGCAAGGGCCTGCGATCGTGCCGACACGTCAATAAGCGCGTTGTACTGCTCGCGATGCGCCAACACATAATCGACTGCTAACATGTCGTGAGCGGTGCCGACCGCAGCGATGATCGCCGCGCTCGTTGTTTTGCCCGGCTCATCGGTCAGTGCCAAGTCCAGGGCTTGCTGCCCCAGCTTCGGGTCTTTGGCATAACCTAATTGCGCGAAGAGTTGGCTCTTCTCCAGATCGGTCGGCGCGCTGTTGGCCATCTTGCGCAGCTGGTCCCAAGTCGCCTGATCCGCGTTGGCGGCGATGATCCGCAGCCATACATTCTTCAGGGGTCCGTTCAGCGCATCGGGGTTAGTCGCCAGCGCGGCAAAGCGCCGGTTGGCCTCCGCGACCACGGCCTTGTCGCCGACGGCACCAAGCGTTTCCACAAGGTTCTGGCGGAGCAACGGGATCTGGGCGTTCTCGCCAGCCTTCGCATCGTAGCCGATGCTGGTCAGGACTGGCGTCAGGCGTGCCGACGCGAAGGCTGATAGCTTGCCCTGCAAATCGGCCTGGCCCTCGGCCATCTCGTAGGTGGCCTCCCAATATCCAGGCACGGCCGACAGCACCGCAGGACTGGCATTGCTCGGCACCGCCGCGATCATGTCCAGCGGAAGGCTGATAGGTTGATAGTTGCCGATCGCCAGTGCCCAATTGTCGGCCATCAAGCCGAGCTGATCGATTGCGGGAAGCGTCGTGAACCCCTTTGTCAGCGCCTGCACATTCGTCGCCGGGTAAAGCGAGCGGTAGTAGCCCGATTGTCCGGCGTTGATGACGTAAGCGCCGCAGCCGGGCAAAGTGATCGTGCCGGTGCCGTTCAGGATCAGGCTTTGCTTCGCGCCACCAATGGTCTGCGCGCCAACCGGGACGTTCCAGCGGAGCGGCGTCTTGCCCTTGGCGTCGCGGCTATACTCGCTTTGGCTCAGCGTGAGTGTGGTTGAGCCGCCTTTGCATTGTGCGTTCTCTACCTTCACCAGCGGAATGCCCGGCTGCGTGGTGAAGTCGTGCGCAATGGCAACCAGCCCCTTCGCGCCTGCGCCTTCGACGGCGCGCCAGAGATCGTCGGTCTGCGTGTTCCCATAGGCGTGAGCCTTCATGTAATCTCGGATGCCCGTGCGCCACACATCCTCACCCGCAAAAGCCTCCAGCATAGAGATGACCGCCTCTCCCTTTTCGTAGGTGATGGAGTCGAATGCCTGATTGACCTGATCCACCGTCGTGATCTTCTGCACGACGGGATGCGTCGTGGTGAATGCGTCGAGGCTCATCGCGCTTTCCTTGTTGCCGACGCGATTGAGCAGCATCTCCCATTGCGGCTTCAACTTGTCGGTCACTTTCGTCGCCATCCAGCTTGCGAAGCCCTCGTTCAGCCAAAGGTCGTCCCACCACGCCATCGTCACCAGATCGCCGAACCACTGATGCGCCATTTCATGCGCGACGGTTTCGTAGATGCGGCGTGTCGTCGCTTCGGACGTGAATTTGGGATCTACCAGCAGCGCGCGTTCGAAAGTGAAGATCGCGCCCCAATTCTCCATCGCAGAGAAGAACTGGCTCTGCCCCGGCCCAGCCACGTTATCCAGCTTCGGCAGTGGGAAGGGCGTGCCGAAATAGTCGTTATAATAGGGCAGGATCTCGGCCGCGCCATCCAGCGCCAGTTGCGCCTTTCCGGTGTTGCCCTTGCCAGTGATCACGCCGATCTCGGTCGCGCCGGCCATCTTGGTGGCGCGGTCCAGTTCGCCGAGGCCGAAGAACAGCAGATAGGATGACATCTTCGGCGAAGTGCCGAACGTCACCTGCGTCAGACCCTTGCCCAAATCCTTGCGCGCCTTCACCGGCATATTGCCGACCGCGAGTTGATCGGAGGGCACGATTGCGGTCAGGTCGAAGGTCGCCTTGTAGCTCGGCTCATCCCAGCTTGGTACGAAGCGGCGTGCGTCGGGCGCTTCGAACTGCGTGAACAGGGCGCGCTTCGCCTTGCCCGCGTTGTCGGTGTAATCGAGGGCGAACAGGCCGTTCGCCTGCGTATTGATGATGCCGGTATAATCGATCGACAGCACATATTGACCGGGCGTTAGTGCTTTCGCGAACTTCAGCGTCGCGGTTTGCGCATCGGCATTGATTGCCGCGGTGCCGTTGATCGCTTTGCCGCCGGCGGCCGCGATGGAGACGTTGCCGATTGTGAGGTCCGCCGCGTTGAGCGTGATGTTATTGCTCGGACTGGACAGCGT
The DNA here is from genome assembly GCF_002953135.1 of Sphingobium sp. SCG-1. NCBI lineage: Bacteria > Pseudomonadati > Pseudomonadota > Alphaproteobacteria > Sphingomonadales > Sphingobiaceae > Sphingobium > Sphingobium sp. SCG-1. The sequence goes on along the minus strand of NZ_CP026372.1, from coordinate 3,103,032 downwards.
TACGTCGATGGCGACCTTGCCCGCGAATTTCAGGTTGGAGGCGTCTGGCGTGACCGTGATCGCGTAGTGCGTCGGCACGATTCCGCGAGGCAGTTGCGTCGTCACATTGGCGGCGGGGCCGCTTGATGGCGTGGGGGCGGGAGCAGTCTGGGCGGACGCGCTGACGGAAAGGGCGAGCGGCGCGGCTGTCATGCACAGCGAGCGCAGAAGGGAATGCAGAGCCATGGAGGTATCCTCGGAATGGATGAGCGCGGATGCGCCTGATACCAACGGGTTCCTGCTTTTCGATCCTTTCGTCAAGTCACAACATTATAACAATCTTCGGGACGGGGAGCCGACCGCGTTCAGCGGCGGCTCTCCATTCGAGCGGCATCACCGGCTGGAGGCGAGTTGTCCCGCTGCGGCCAGACGGCGCTGTTCCGCCATGTGGTTATATCCGTGGCAGGTCGTCGCTTTGCTCGACTCATGGTGGCACTTGATTGTCCGCGAGTGGCGCTCGGCGGAAGGGTTCTTCTGCGCTTCGGTGACGGCGGGGCGGATGCGGGTATCGGCGGGGCCTTTTGCCGATACGGAGACCGGGACTGCCGCGATGGCGATGGCGCAAAGAAGGGGCAAGCGAATAGACATAATCGTCTCCTGAACAAAGCCGCGCGGCGCGGCGACTGTCAGGAAATAGGAAGCTGGTGTTGCGCAACCTCCGCGCGATTGTAAGAAAATATGTCTGTGGCGTTGCTCGGCGACAGACGCCGCAACCTGTTATTAAACACGAGTCAGCGATAGAGTGGGCCATGTTTGCACCCGGCGATCCCGTTCCCACTCTCTATGCCCGCGGCATCGGCAATCCGCGCTATGCGTTCGATAGCGTCGCGGGGCGGTACGTCGTCGTCAGCTTCATCGCCAGTTCGCGCGTGCCGGGCGTCGACGCTTTCCTGCAACAGCTTTACAGCGCGGCGGGGCCGTTCGACGACAGCTTCGCCAGCATCTTCCTGGTCTCCAGCGATCCGCAGGACGAGGCGGACAAGCGCCTTGTCGATCGCTATCCCGGCATCCGCATATTCTGGGACCATGATGGCGCGCTGGCCCGGACGTTCGGGTGCCTTGGGGAAGACGGGCAGCGGTTGTCGCTCACGAGCTGGATACTCGATCCGGCGCTTCGCGTGCTGGCCGTCCTGCCCATCGAAGACCCGGCGACGCACCATGCCCGGCTCTGCGCGGAACTCGCCCCCCTGGCTAATCCCGCGCAGGACATGCAGAGCGCGGCCCCCGTGCTCCAGATCCCCAACCTGCTGGAGCCGGAGCTGTGCCGCGATTATATCGCCTATTGCGAGGCGAGCGGGCCGCAGGACAGCGGCTATATGAAGACCGACCCGGCGAGCGGCAACACGATCATGGTCGTCGACCACAGCCACAAGCGGCGCAGCGACTGCCTGATCGAGGACGACGCGTTGCGCAACGCGTTGCAGGCGCGGATCATGCGGCGGCTGGTGCCGCAGATCCAGCGCGCGTTCCAGTTTCAGGTGACGCGGATGGAGCGTTATCTGATCGCGCGGTACGATGCGGACAGCGGCGGCTACTTCCGCCCGCACAAGGACAATACGACGCTGGGCACCGCGCATCGCCGCTTTGCCGTGTCGATCAACCTCAACGCCGGGGACTATGACGGCGGCGACCTGCGCTTCCCCGAGTTCGGGATGCGGACCTATCGCCCGCCGACCGGCGGGGCGGTGGTTTTCTCCTGCTCCCTGCTGCACGAGGCGACGCCGGTCACGCGGGGATCACGCTATTGCATCCTGCCCTTCCTCTACGATGAAGCCGCCGCCGCGATCCGCCTGGAGAATGCGCAATATCTGGCGGATGCGGAATTGCGGAAGAATGTAGTGGCGTCGGTGATGGCCAGGCCGAAGCGGAAGGCTGCGCCGGGCAGGGCTGGGGCAGTCAGGGCGGCGTCGGGCAAGCGGACGGCGAAGCAGCGATAAGGCGGATCGCGGCGCGGCGGGCGCCCGGCCCGGAGGCCCGATTATGTCTGGAAGGTCACGAAAGTCACGCTACGTCACCCCCAGTGGCTCCCCGGCGGCCCTTGCGGCGGAGAGGGTCCGCGCGCCCGCGAGCGTCATGCAGCGCTGTCCTGCGCATTGCGTGGCAGCGTGGGGCGCGTGAAACGAAACCGAATTTTCCATGCCGCGCGCTCCCTTGTTTCCCATAGTCTTGAGGCCAGCCAGAGCGTCCCCGCCCAAGGATAGTGTCGCAGCGCTTCAAGGGGCGCTGCGGCCCGCAATGCCTTGGGGCATGAATTCGCCAATGCACAGGTGCAGCCGGGAACCATCTGGCTGTGCGATCCGGCCGCATTGGTGCGGCAGCATCGACAAGGGACTTGGCGCGGACTGCGTGCAGGGCTTTCAGCCTGAGACACGCGCGAGGGTGTAGCGCAGGGGGTGGGGTGTAGGACAGGAGGATTTGGGCCGTTGCCGACCGATCACCACGTGCCGTCGCGGTCTCGTAAGCTGTCCTTCGCTTGAGAAGCGCTGCGCCAGATACCGAGTAAAAGGCGGCCAAGCGCTCGCATCGTGTTCGGACCGAAACAATTTTCTTGCAATCCTTGTACGTTTTGTCGTTGCTGCTCATGAACAATAATTTGGACTTTAGATGGCAACCCTTCCCTACGTAACCTCCCCTGGCAACATTGACCGCGCGCTGATCGGGATCAAGCAAGCCGCAGTGCCGGAAAAAGTAAGCCAGGATTTTGTGAAAACGATCTTGAAGGTTCCTGGAGGATCTGGCGACCAGATGACCTCGTTCCTAAAGAAAATCGGATTTACGAGTGCGGACGGCTCGCCCAGTGAGATATACAAGAAATTTCGAAATCCCGCTCAGTCCGGAGCGGCGGTCGCTGCGTCAATTCGCATCGCCTACGCACCTTTGTATCTTCGCAACGAGTTCATGCACGAACTCTCAGACGACGCTCTTTTAGGTCTGGTGACGGAAGAAACAGGTCAAGCGCACGACGCGGGTCCCGTCAAGATGGTCTGCGCTTGCATCAAGCACCTGAAGACCTTCGCGAACTTCTCGCCGTTAATCGAACCGGCACCTTCAGGGCCAGCGCCAATACCAGTCTATGACAAGCCCACGCAGCCTTCTGCCGAGACTCCAATCTCACCACAGTCGTTCGGGTTGAACCTCGGTTATACAATAAACTTGAATCTTCCGGCGACCTCGGACCCGGAGGTATTCAATGCGATCTTCAAGAGCCTGAAGGAGCACCTGTTGAGACCCTCCGATGCCTAGTCGTCCTGACGGTCTGATTCGCGCGTTTGGGATGAGCGGTCTTCAGATCGCCTCGGACATGTCGCGGATCGAGCAAGCGTTCGGGGTGGATTTAGGATGGGAGCCGCGCCGTGCGAAAGGCCGAAAGGCCGCCGAGTACGAACAGTTCGAAGCCGCGCTTCGCTCAGAAGCATCTCGCATGTCAGAATTTTACGAGATCTTCTATTGTCTTGAAAACTCTATCAGGCGCCTTGTGTCGGACATCATGTTCGAGGCGGAAGGAGCGGACTGGTGGCAAAGCGATCGCGTCGACGAGAAACGCATCCGTGATCAAGTCTCGCCTCGTCATAGGAAGGAGGTCGACAGCGGCATTACGCCGCGATCGGACGATCTGATAGATTATACTACCTTTGGCGAGCTATCGCAGATCATAACGGACAATTGGGAGTTGTTCGAACCCGTCTTTAATTCCAAGTCTGCTGTCAGTAACGTCTCGAATCAGCTAAACCTGCTTCGTGGGCCTATCGCACACTGCAATCCTACCGACGAGCTTGAGCAAGACCGCCTTAATTTGGCAGTCCGCTCATGGTTTCGCCTGATGTCATGACTAGGACTTAGAATAGGCGGCAATTGCCTCGAGCATGAGGAGCTTTGGTTAGTTGAGCGACCGTTCCTCTCACATAAAAATGGAGCCTGCCGGTCCGCTCCCGGCCAGTCGTCCCCCCTCGACACCCCGCACCCTTTCGCCATAGTGTCGTAAAGGCGCGCTAGGGGGTTGGGGGGCGTGCTTTGATCGCCTGTCGGGACGGACCATGACTCATCGCTTTACGCGCCGATCGCTTCTGGGAACGCTGGCCGCAGGGTCGGGGCTGCTGGCGGCGCCGGCTATCCTGCGCGCGCAGCAGTTGTTTGTGGCCGATCCCTTTTCGCTGGGCGTGGCGGCGGGCGATCCGGTGGCGGATGGCTTCGTGATCTGGACGCGGCTGTGCCCCGATCCGATGGACGCGCATGGCGGCATGCCGATGGCGCCGGTCGCGGTGGACTGGGAAGTCGCCTCCGACATGGCGATGCGCGATATCGTGGCGAAGGGCACGGAACTGGCGCGACCCGAACTGGCGCACAGCGTCCATGTCGAAGTGGCGGGCCTGAAACCCGCGCGGCCATACTGGTATCGCTTTCGGGTGGGCGCGGAGAAATCGATGCGGGGCCAGGCGATGACGCTGCCTCTGCCGGGCGCGGCGGTCGACCGGGTGCGCTTTGCGGTGGCGGGCTGCCAGCATTATCAGGAGGGCTATTATACGGCCTTCCGGCATCTGGCGGACGAGGACGCGGCGTTCGTGTTCCACTATGGCGATTATATTTACGAAGATCGCGGCAATGGGATGAAGTACGACTATGACGGCAGCGAGCGTCATTTCGTGCGTCGGCATTGGGGGCAAGCGACCTTCACGTTGGACGATTATCGCCGCCGCTACACGCAGACGAAGCTCGACACCGATTTGCAGGACGCGCATGCCGCCGCCGCGTGGTTCGTGACGCCGGACGATCATGAGGTGGAGGACAACTGGGTCGGCCTCGACAGCAAGTACAAGGTGCCGCCCGAGGTGTTCGCGCTGCGCCGGGCGGCGGCGTTTCAGGCGTTTTACGAACATATGCCGCTGCGCAAATCGGCGTTTCCGGGCGCTAGCGGCATGCAGGTGTATCGGCGGGCGCTGTACGGCAATCTGCTCGACCTGCATTTCCTGGACACGCGGCAGTTCCGCAGCGACCAGCCGTGCGGGGACGGGTTTGTGGCCGTCTGCGCGGGGGTGGGGGACGTAAAGGCGCAGGTGCTGGGCGCGGCGCAGGAGGCGTGGCTGGACGGGAACCTGCGGCAGAAGGCGGGGCGGTGGAACGCCATCGCGCAACAGGTGATGATGATGCCGCTCGACCGGCGGTTGGGGGAGCAACCGGTGGAGACGCGCAACATGGATAGCTGGGGCGGCTATGATGCTCCGCGCGAACGGTTGCTCTCGCGGTTTGCGGGGCTAGGCAATGTGGTGGTGCTGACCGGGGACGAGCATCAGAATTTCGCGGGGGAATTGCGGCGCGGGAAGGGGGAGGGTGATGCTGTTGCAGTGGAGTTCGTCGCGACGTCGATCACCTCCGGCGGCGATGGCGCGGACAAGCGAGCGGGGGCGGAGCGAGTGAAGGCGCGCAATCCGTTCCTCAAATATTCGGGCGACCGGCGCGGCTATTTGATGTGCGACGTGACGCCCGCCGATTGGCAGACGCAGTGCCGGACGGTGCCGATGATAACCCAGCCCGGCGCGCCGATCTCTACCGCGGCGACGATCACCGTGGAGCACGGGCGACCCGCGCTCAACATCGCAAGCTGAGCGTGAAGTTGACGGTAAAAACCGGTCTTCAACGAAACCGCATTCGGGTTGCGCTTGTTAAGTCGGCGTCATAAGTGCCCCTGCAAAGGAGACCGATCCCATGAAGAACATCACCCTGACCTTTACCGAAGACGAAGCCGAAATCCTGGTCGACGCGCTTGAGACGGACCTTGAGGGATATAATGACTCGGCGAAGGACGCACGGGCCAACGGCAACCGGGCGGATGTCATCACCTTTTCGGAAGCCGCCGCGCGCATCACCGCCGTCCGCGACCGGGTGCGCAAGGCGATCGACGGCTGAAATCGAGCCTCACCTTCACTGTATGGATGATGCCCTACTCGCGGGGCGGCGAATGATGTAGGCTCTCGTCATGACCATAAAGCTCGACGACTATGAGACCGGCGCCAAGTTCACGGGCGACTATGAAACCGAACTTGCCGCGCTTCAGGAGCGCTTGGCCAAGGTGCAGGTGGCGCATATCGTCCACGGCAAGCGGAGCGTCATTCTGTTCGAGGGATGGGACGCGGCGGGTAAGGGCGGCATCATCCAGCGGATGGCGGCGGAGTGGGACCCGCGATACTTCCACGTCTGGCCGATCTCCGCACCGACCGAGGAAGAGCGCGACCACCATTATCTGTGGCACTTCTGGAACCGGCTCCCCGCCAGCCGCAACATCGCGATCTTCGACCGCAGTTGGTACGGCCGCGTGCTGGTCGAGCGAGTCGAGGGTTTCTGCAGCAAGGCGGAGTGGAAGCGGTCCTTTGGCGAGATCAACGATTTCGAGGCGCAGCAGGTCAATTCGGGCACGAACATCGTCAAGCTGTTCATCCACATCACGCAGGAAACGCAGGACAAGCAGCTTGCCGAGCGGCTGGATACGCCGTGGAAGCGATGGAAGACGGGCGAGGACGATTACCGCAACCGGAACAAGCGGGCGGAGTATCTCGCGGCCATGCACGACATGTTCAAGAAGACTGATACCGAGCATGCGCCGTGGAAGGTAGTCGACAATAACAGCCGCAAGGCCGGGAGGATCGCGGCGCTGACCTATGTCGCGGATACGCTGGAGAAGCTGGTGCCGATGGATATGCCCGAGGTCGATCCGGCTGTGGTGGCGCTCGCCAGGCAAGCGTTTGGGTATAAGCCCAAGAAGATGAGTTAAGCTTCGGGGTAGCTGATCGCCAGGACTTCATATTCCTTCTCGCCAGCGGGGAGCATGACCTTGCGGACGTCGCCGACGGCGGCGGAGCGGAGCGCGCGGGCGAGGGGTGCGCCCCAGCCGATGCGGCCCTGATCGGTGTCGGTTTCGTCATTGCCGATGATGGTAACGGTGCGGTGGTTGTCGTCTTCGTCGGCGATCGTGACGGTCGCGCCGAAATAGACGCGGCTCTTGTCGGGCTGTTGCGACGGATCGATGACCTTGGCGTCCTTCATCTTCTTGGACAAGCGGCGCAGTTGTCCGTCGATCTCCCGCATGCGCTTGCGGCCGTAGAGATAGTCGCCGTTTTCGGAGCGGTCGCCGTTGCCCGCCGCCCAGCTTACGACTTCGACGATGCGGGGGCGTTCGACGCCGAGAAGCTGGTCGTATTCGGCGCGCAGGGCGGCGTAGCCTTGCGGCGTGATGTAGTTGGGATGGGGCGTCATTGGTGCTTGTACCGTTCAGGTTCTGCGAAATCGAGGTGCTTTGCCGAGCGGACGAGAAATGGCTTCGTCTTCGCTCAGCTTTGCCCTTCGACTTCGCTCAGGGCGAACGGGGTTTGGCGCTATCCGGGCGTGTTCTTGCCCAGATAGCGGCTGAGCGGCGCGGTGGTCCCCTTGAACCGGGCCTGCGAGGGATTGATCGCGTCATAGACGACGGCGTTTTCCAGCACGCGCTGGACGTAGCTGCGCGTTTCGTAAATCGGGATCATCTCGATCCAGCGGAGCATGTCCGATCCGCCCATGCGGGGGTCGCCGTTGGCGCGAATCCATTTGTTCACGTTGCCGGGACCAGCGTTGTAGGCGGCGACGGCGAGGGGATAGCTGCCGCCATAATAATCGAGCATCTTCTGGAAGTAGGTGCTGCCAAGCTGAATATTATAGCTGGGATCGGTGGTGAGGGCGGACATGTTGTAGCCAAGGCCGATCTTGCCCGCTGTCTCGCGCGCGGTGCCGGGCATGAGTTGCATGAGGCCGCGTGCGCCCGCGTGGCTGACGGCGGCGCGGTCGAACTGGCTCTCCTGACGCGCAATGGCGTGGATCATCGTCCAGTTGGATTGATGGCCGGATGGGACGGGCACGCTGGGGAAGCTGGCGCGGCCATAGCCGGACAGGCCGTCCGATACAGCACGACGTCCAACCATGACGCCCAGGTCAGGACGGCCCAATGTGAGGGCGAGTTCGGCGGAGAGGAGATGGCTCTGCTGATCGTCGGCGCTGGCGGCTATGGCGCGGACGAATTTGCTCTGGTCTTCCCAATAGCCCATTTTCCCCAGTGCTCGCGCGGCGCGCACGACGCTGCGGCTGGCGAAGGCGGCGCGATCCGCTTCGGTGACGGCGGTCATCACGGCGGGTGCTGGCGCGGGTACGGGGCGGCCGAGCCGTTCCAGGGACAACTGGCCGTAGAACTGATCGGGGTAGGCGGCGGCTTGCTGGAAGAAGGCGTTGGCTCCGGCAGGATCGCCGCTGGCGAGGGCGGCGCGGCCTGCCCAGTAGAAGCCTTTGGAGATCGTCTGCGGGGAGCGGGCTGCGGTGGCGTAGCGCTGGAACATGCCGATCGCGTCGCGCGGGCGGCCGAGATTGTAGAAGGCGGTGGTGCCTGCAAGCCAAGTGAGGCTCGTGTAATCGTCACGCTCGCCGATGCTGCGGTCGCGGACGGCTATCCCAGCGGGGTACGCGTCATCGACCTTGCTGGCGATGCCCCATGCGTAGCTCCACTGGCTGTCGTTCGCCGCCGCGCGGGCGTTGGTAAGCAGCGTTTCGTACCACTTTTCCGGGTCGCCGGGCGGGGTCGAAAGCGTCTGGCGCTGCGAAAGTAATGTGCGCGCCGCGATGCTGTTGCCGCTGTCGCGCAACCATGTGGCCTTGTCGTTGAGGAAGCCCGGATCGCTGGCGCCATAGGCCTCGGCGGCCTGCATCTGCGCCATGGCGTCAGGCGCCTTGCGCTGGAGCGCTATCCGCGCGGCGAAAACCGGGCGGCGGGCAGGCGAGGTGTAGGCGAGGATGCGCTCCGCCCCGGCATTGGCGCGGGCGAAGAGCAGTACGTCGGCACGCTTGTCGTAATCGGCGGTCGAGAAATTGCTGCCGAACAGCGACATCAATTGCGCTTCGTCCTGCGGAGAAAGCGCGCCCGTCGTCCATGCGGTTTTCGCCGCGACCTTCGCTTCCGCCATGCGGCCGATGGCCGAAAGCGCGACGGCATTGCGGGCGTGACCCACGGCGGTCCGGGCGGGGAAGCGGGCGAAGAAGGCCACGACCTGATTGGGTTCGTAGGCATTGGGGTTGATCGACGTTTCCGCCAGCCGCCGCATCCGGTCCTCGCCCGGCCAATCAGGATAGGTCGTGATGAAGCTGGCGTAGGAGGAGAAGCCGAGGCCGTCGCTCTGTTGCAGGCGCCGCCATTCGTTGATCGCGCCGACGATCTGCGTATCCTGCGACACGCCGACTTGTGCGCGCGCGGCATCCCAGCCGCTCGATCCGGGGATCGGCTGCACCATGGCGGGCTGCGCAGACGCGGGCTGCTGCATCGACGGCGGCAGGAGCTGCGTCGGTGCTTCGGTTTGCGCGCTGGCTGCGGCGGTGGACGACAGAAGGACAATGAGAGCGGTCCGGAAGAAGCGATTGCGGACCTGGGGCGTTGACGTGACCATGCTGGACATTATGGGGGCAGGTTCCTTATCAGGCGCTGAATACCGTGCCTGCGCGGGTGCATTTCGTACTATGCCCGGAAAATCCGGCGTTTTGAAGGAGATTTTGCATGTTCTCCGGGTCCATACCGGCTCTGGTGACGTCTTTCCGCGACGGAGCGTTGGACGAAGACGCCTTCCGCGCATTCGTCGACTGGCAGATCGACGAGGGAAGCGCCGGACTGGTGCCCTGCGGCACCACGGGCGAAAGCGCCACGATGACGGTCGAGGAGCATAATCGCGTCGTCGCCATCTGCGTCGATCAGGCGGCGGGGCGGGTGCCCGTGATCGCCGGATGCGGATCGAACGACACGAAGATCGCGCTGGAGCACATGTATGCGGCGCAGGCGGCAGGGGCAAACGCGGCGCTGGTCGTCGCGCCTTATTACAACAAGCCCAATCAGGAAGGCGTCTATCAGCATTTCGCCTATCTGGCGCAGCACTGCGACTTGCCGATCATCCTGTACAACGTGCCGAGCCGGACGATCACCGACATCGGCGTGCCGGTGCTGTTCCGGCTGGCCGAAGAGTTCCAGTCGATCGTCGGCATAAAGGACGCCACCGGAAATCTGGGCCGTGTCACCGCACAGCGCCTCGCCTGCGGGACCGACTTCTGCCAGTTGTCCGGCAATGACGAAACGGCGCTGGGATTCAACGCGATGGGCGGGGTAGGCTGCATATCGGTGACGGCGAACGTCGCCCCGAAGCTGTGCGCCGACTTCCAGGCGGCCTGCACCAGCGGCGACTGGACGGCGGCGCTGGCGTTGCAGGATCGGCTCTATCCCCTGCACGACGCGCTGTTCAGCGATTCTTCACCTGGGCCAGTCAAATATGCCCTGTCGCGTCTTCGGCCCGACATGCCGACGAATCTGCGCCTGCCGATCACATGGCCTTCGGACGCCAGCCGCACGGCCGTCGACCGGGCGCTGGAGATTGCGGGACTGGTCTGACGGTTCGTCTATACCCATATCGCGGTGGCATGACGTCACGTTTGTTAATTTAGGAAATCATGGCCCGCCCCCGTCCCGAAACGTTCGACAAGAAGAAGATCGTCGCCGAGAACCGGCGCGCGCGCTTCGAGTATTTCATCGAGGACGTGTTCGAAGCGGGCATCGCCTTGCAGGGCACCGAAGTGAAAGCCTTGCGAGGCGGCGAGGGATCGATCGCCGAAAGCTATGCCGAGGTGAAGGGGAGCCAGGTCTTCCTGGTGAACAGCAACATCCCCGAATATAGCCATGGCAACCGCGAGAACCACGAACCCAAGCGCCCGCGCAAGCTGCTGCTGCATGAGCGCGAGATCAACAAGATGCACAGCGCGGTCGAGCGGCAGGGCATGACGATCGTGCCGCTGATGGTCTATTTCAACAGCAAAGGCCGGGCCAAGGTCGAACTGGCGATCGCCAAGGGCAAGAAGCTGCACGACAAGCGCGAGGTCATCAAGGATCGCGACTGGAAGCGGGACGCGGCGCGCATCATGAAGGATCGCGGCTAGATGAGCCGCCTGACGCGATGGTGGCATGCCAATGCCCCGACCCGCGAGTCGATGGAGCATAACCGCTTCATCGCGCCCGTGGCGCATCGCGTACTGGAGCCATCGTTGTGGCGCTTTACGCGACGGTCGGTGCCGCGCGGCGTGGCGCTGGGGCTGCTCGTGGGCATTTTCCTGCTGATCCCCGGTATCCAGATCGCGGGGGCGGCCTTGCTGGCGCTGCCGGTGCGGGCCAATATTCCGGTGGCGGCGGCGATGACGTTCCTCAGCAATCCCGCGACGACACCATTCATCCTGTGGGCGTCGGTCTATGTCGGCAATTTCATGCTGGGGCGGACCGCCGATGCGTCGGGCTTCATGGCGCTGGTGCACAATCATGCCGGCGTCCAGCAGTGGATGGCATGGCTGTTCTCCGAAGCGGCGCCCGCCATGCTGTTCGGGCTGGCGGTTATCTCCGTGGTGTCGGCGGCGGTGGGCTACCTCATCGCGGTGGGTTTCTGGCGTATCCGCATGAGCCGGAAATGGCATGCGCGCAAATTGAGGATTGGCAAGTGCGGCAAATCCGGTTCTATGGAAGAAACGGCAGCCGTCTGACCCGCGCTGCCTGACACGCTCAGGTTGACGGGAGAGCGCCACCTTATGGCGGCACAGGGCACTATATCGCAAAAGAACGAGATGCTTGCGATGGCGGCGCCACGGCCGTTGCGCGGGCTTTTGCCGATGCTGGGAGTTGCAGCGCTTGCCTGCGCGGGACTCATTTACTTCGTCGTGGGCCAACCTGCGCTGGCGGGCGGATTCGCGGCGGCGCTGATCGCGGTGGCGGCGTTAGGCGCATGGTTCACGCGATTGTTCCCTAACGAAGCCGTCGATCTGGATGCCGTTCCCGACTGGACCGTGGCGCGCGCCGCTGCCGATGCGTCCAGCATGGCCATCGCCGTAACCGATCGTTCCGGGCGGCTGGTCTGCGCCAGCGATCTGTATGGGGAATGGTTTCCCGGTTTCCCGACGCCGCCCGACCTGCCGCTTGAGACATCGGAGGCGGAGCGGTTGGCCGCGGCGGGGCGCGCGGCATGGTCCGATGGTGAGGGCAGGGCTGCGGGAATAGGTCGCGGCGCAATGCGGCTGGACGCTGACGTGACGCGCACGGGGCGTTCGGAGGACTATCTTCTCTGGCGCTTCACGCCTGTGCGACAAGTGAGCATCATCGACGATTTCAATCGGATGCTGACGGGCGAGGCGGGGCGTCAGCTTACCGAGGCGGGCATCATGGCGGTGATGATCGGCGGCGAGGGGCGAATACGGGCCGCGAATGGCGCCTTCTTGCTCCGTGCGTCGGGAAGGATCGACGCCAATATCACCGGCCGCGACTTTGCGAGCTATCTGCGCATCGATGAGAAGGGGCGCGTGTTCTTCGCGCGTGAGGAAGGCAGCGCGCTGCCGATCCGCCTGTTACAGGTGCCGATGAAGCGCGGCACGGCGGAAGGGCCGATGCTGATCCTGATGCTCGACGAGCAGGGCGGCAGCATGGATGGCACCTCGGCGCTCTCCTATATCGAGACGCTGCTGTCGCTGCTGCCCTTCGGCCTTGCCATGGCGGACCGGGACGGGCGCGTGCTGTTCCTGAACAATGCATTCTCCCGCGCGGTCGGCCTGAAGGCGGGCGAGAAGCCTACCTATCCCGGCGATCTCGTCATCCGTGAAGATCAGGCGGCGGTGGCCGATTCCGTGCGCCGCTTTGCTGTCGGCCCGCAGATGTCGGGCGATATCGCGGTGCGGATGCGCGTGCAGCCCGATGAGCCGGTGGCGCTCAGCCTGGCGGGCGTGCGCGGCCTTGGCGAAGCGGCAGTGCTGCTCAGCCTCAAGGACAACAGCGAGGAAAGCAAGCTGAAGCGGCAAGTCGCGCAAGCCACGAAGATGCAGGCTATCGGTCAGCTTGCGGGAGGCGTCGCCCATGATTTCAATAACATATTAACCGCCATTATCGGCCATTGTGACCTGATGCTGATGCGGCACACGCCGGGCGACAGCGATTATGACGACATTCAGCAGATCAAGTCGAACAGCAATCGCGCGGCGGGCCTGACGCGGCAGTTGCTCGCGTTCTCCCGCCAGCAGACGCTGCGGCCGCAGGTTCTGCAATTGCCCGATATCGTCGCGGATGTCTCCAACTTGCTCAACCGCCTGCTGGGCGAGAATGTGAAGCTGATGGTCAGCCATGGCCGTAACCTGGGCGCGGTGCGCGCCGATCCGGGGCAATTGGAACAGGTCATCATCAATCTCGCCGTCAATGCGCGCGATGCGATGCCCGATGGCGGTACGCTCAACATTCAGACCTATGCCGTTCCCGCTGCCAAAGTCCGCGAGATGCGGCATGAAGTGCTGCCCGTCGGTGATTACACCGCCCTGCGTGTGTCCGACATGGGTACGGGCATTCCGCCGGACCTTCTGGCCAAGATCTTCGAGCCGTTCTTTACCACTAAGGAAGTGGGCAAGGGCACCGGCCTTGGCCTCTCGACCGTGTATGGCATCGTGAAGCAGTCGGGCGGCTTTATCTTCGCCGAGTCAGAACCGGGGCAGGGCGCAAGCTTCGTCATCTACCTTCCGGTCTATGCCTCGGTGGGCAAACCTGCGGAACCGGAGAAGCCGCGCCTCCCGGACAAGCGCAGTGAAGTGTGGGGCACCGGGACCATCCTGCTGGTCGAGGACGAGGACATGGTGCGCACCGTGGCCGAACGTGCGCTGGCGCGGCAGGGCTATACGGTGCTGGCCGCTTCGGATGGCGAGCAGGGGCTGGAGATGCTCGAATCCACATACGCCTCGGGCGGACATATCGACCTGCTCATTTCCGACGTGGTCATGCCCAATATGGACGGGCCGACCATGGTGGCGCAGGCGCGGCAGGCGCATCCCACTTTGCCGGTGCTTTTCATGTCGGGCTATGCCGAGGAGCAACTGCGCAAGTCCATCGACATTCCGAACGTCAATTTCCTGCCCAAGCCGTTTTCTGTAAGTCAACTTGCTGAATCTGCGCGGGATACCTTGATCGCATACGCCCCGATGGCTCCCGATGGCGGTGATAAAGCGCCTGATGGCATTGCTTCAGATCAAGGGGAAAGGCACTAGGCAAGCCGCGCATCATAGGTTAGCGACAGTCCTCCTTTCGCCACCGAAACACAGATTTCGGTATTTCGGGAATCGCGGACGATCATGACGGCAACTAAATCCATTCTGGTGGTTGAAGACGAAGCCATGATCGGCATGATGCTGGAGGATTTTCTCGAAACGCTGGGCTATGGCGTGCACGGCGTGGCGGCGACGGTATCCGAAGCCTGCGCGCTGGTGGATCAGGGTGGCTTCGATGCGGCCATCGTCGACTGCAATCTCCAAGGGGAGAAGTCCTGGCCGGTCGCCGAAGCGCTTGCGAACCAGGGGACGCCGTTCCTGTTCGCCACTGGCGGTAGTTCCGACGATGTGCCTACGACCTTTGAGGATCGGCCGACGTTGGCGAAACCCTTCACGATCGGGGCAGTGGAGCGGGCACTGGACAAGGTGCTGGCGAGTGGACTGAATACCGGCCGCGCCTCGGCCTGAAGTTTATTCTGTTCCCCTCTTGTTCACTGAGAACAAATGCGATACATGATGCCCAAGCGCCCGCTTGGGCGCTCCTCTCGGTTCGGCATTGTGTCCGGATTGCTTGACAGGAGACCATGTGATGACAGCAATGCTGAAACTGATTGATTCCGACAAGAAGACGGGGACTATGGATAAGACTGGACAGGACCGGCAGAAGGCGCTGGATGCCGCACTGGCGCAGATCGACCGCGCGTTCGGCAAGGGATCGGCCATGCGGCTGGGTTCCAAGGAGACGATGCAGGTCGAGGCGATTTCGACGGGCAGCCTTGGCCTTGATATTGCATTGGGTGTGGGTGGACTGCCGCGCGGTCGCGTGATCGAAGTCTATGGACCGGAAAGTTCGGGCAAGACGACGCTGGCGCTACATGTCATCGCCGAAGCGCAGAGGGGCGGCGGCACAGCGGCGTTCGTGGACGCGGAACATGCGCTCGATCCGGTCTATGCGAAGAAACTGGGCGTCAACATCGACGAACTGATCGTGTCGCAACCTGATACGGGTGAGCAGGCGCTGGAGATCGTGGACACGCTGGTGCGTTCCAATGCCATCGACGTTCTGGTGGTGGACTCGGTGGCCGCGCTGGTGCCGCGTGCGGAAATCGAAGGCGAAATGGGCGACAGCCATGTGGGCCTGCAGGCGCGTCTGATGTCGCAATCGCTGCGCAAGCTGACGGGTTCGATCAGTCGTTCGCGCTGCATGGTGATCTTCATCAATCAGCTGCGCATGAAGATTGGCGTGATGTACGGCAATCCGGAAACCACGACGGGCGGCAATGCGCTGAAATTCTATGCGTCCGTCCGCCTTGACATTCGCCGCACGGGCCAGATCAAGGATCGCGACGATATTGTCGGCAACGCGACCCGCGTGAAGGTCGTGAAGAACAAGGTCGCGCCGCCGTTCAAGCAAGTCGAATTCGACATCATGTATGGCGAAGGCATTTCCAAGATCGGTGAAATCCTCGACCTCGGTGTGAAGGCCGGGATCGTCGAGAAATCCGGCGCATGGTTCTCCTATGACTCGATCCGCATCGGGCAGGGCCGCGAGAATTCCAAGACGTTCCTCAAGGAAAATCCCGAGATCACCGATAAGATCGAGAAAGCCATTCGCACCAAGACCGAGAAGGTTGCGGAAGGCATGATGACCGGTCCCGAACCCGACGAAGCGGAAGACGGGGAAGCCTAAACGCGAGAGCCGCCGGGCACGTACAACCCGGCATCTTGGCGTGGAGGCTCCTGCTTGCCGTTTCATGATCCGAAAGGCCCGCAGCGTGAGAACGCCGCGGGCCTTTATCATTATGGGGCGTGAGATCGTTTGGTGAGGCGTCAGCGTCGGCTTTAGTTTCGGCTTCAGTTTCGGCATCGAGTGCGCTTTGGCGTAGGTCGGGCCTCGGTCCCGCTCCGGTAGTGGGTGGCGAGGCAATCGCTATGTGAGAGCGGCGGGAAATCGCTTTGACACGTTGCAAACTCTGTTAGCCTCCGCGGCACAAGGAGCGCCCATGACCATCATCGTCCATCACCTTGAGAATAGCCGTTCGCAACGGATTCTCTGGCTGCTCGAAGAACTCTCCTTGCCCTACAGCGTGGTCCGCTATCAACGGAACCCGAAGACTATGCTCGCGCCTCCCGAATTGAAGGCCGTCCATCCGCTGGGCAAGTCTCCTGTCATCGATGACGACGGGCAGATCGTGGCCGAGACCGGCGCGATCGTCGAATATCTCGTGGGCAAGGCGGGCAGTCGCCTGGGCACGCCTGGTGATCCAGGTGACGCGCTGAGATACCGCCACTTCCTGCATTATGCCGAAGGCTCGATGATGCCGCCGCTTCTGGCGATGCTGGTCGTCCGGAAGCTCGGACTGCTGGGCCGGCCAGCGCGTAAGCCCATCCAGGGGATGCTCGACACGCATCTGGACTGGCTTGAAAGCGAACTGGCCGCGCGACCTCATTTTGCGGGTCAGGATTTCACTGCGGCCGATATCATGATGAGCTTTCCGCTGGAGGCATCCCGCGCCCGCGCAGGTCTCGACGCATCCCGACCGCATCTTATTGCGTGGCTGGACCGGATGCATACGCGCCCGGCCTATCAGGCGGCTCTCGTTCAGGGTGGTCCCTATGCCTATGCTTGATCGTCGGAACCTGCTGATGGGATTGGGACTGGCCGGCGGGGCGGCGGCGATCGGACGACCGCTTCGGGCGCTCGCGCGGGAGGAGGCGATCCCCGGTCTAAAGCCGCTGACGAACGGCGTCGCGCCGATCTCCCGGGCGGAGCGGGCGGCGCGCATCGAGCGGGCGCAGCGGCTGATGCAGCAACACGACATCGGCGCGATCCTTGTCGAACCGGGCGCGAGCCTCACCTATTTCACTGGCGTCCGCTGGCATCGAAGCGAGCGCCTGACTGCCGCGATCATCCCCGCCGAGGGACGGCCCGTTATCGTCACGCCATTCTTCGAGCGGCCATCGGTCGCCGAGACGCTGGGCATCGATGCGGATATCCGCGTGTGGCAGGAGGACGAGATCCCGCTGGCGCTCGTCGCGGCATTTCTGAAAGAACGTGGCGTCGGAAATACGAAGATCGGGATCGAGGAAACCGCGCGCTTCTTTGCGTTCGACGGCTTGCGCGCTGCGCTTCCCGGCCAATCGCTCGTATCGGCAAACCCGGTCGTGCGGGGATGCCGGATGCGCAAGACGCCAGCCGAAATCGCGCTGATGCAAGCGGCCTCCGACGTGACGCTCGCCGCCTATCGCTGGACGGTCCCGCGCGTCCGCACCGGCATGACGCCTGCCGATATCAGTGACATGATGAATCGCGCGACCATTGCCTTGGGTGGTGTGCCGGAATTTTCGCTGGTGCTGATCGGCGAAGCGGCCGCCTACCCACATGGCAGTGGCAAGCCCCAGGTGGTTGCCGCCGGATCGGTCGTCGTGATGGACTGCGGCTGTACGGTGGAGGGCTATCAGTCCGACATTTCGCGGACGTTCGTCCATGGTGCCAATCCCACGAAGGATCAGCGGCAGGTATGGGAGCAGGTGGCGAAAGGTCAGCAGGTCGCCTTCGCTGCGGCCCAACTCGGCGCTCTCGCAGGAGCGGTCGATGATGCCGTCCGCTCTTATTACGAGTCCCTCGGCTATGGCCCGCGTTACGCGCTGCCGGGGCTTTCCCACCGCACTGGCCATGGCATCGGCATGGAAGGGCATGAGCCGATTAATCTGGTGCATGGGGAAATGACGCGTCTGGCGGAAGGGATGTGCTTTTCCAATGAGCCGGGCCTCTATCTTCCCGGCAAGTTTGGCGTCCGTCTGGAGGATTGCTTCCACATGACGGCTGCTGGTCCCAAATGGTTTTCGATGCCGCCGACATCGCTGGACGCGCCTTTGGGGTGAGGAAGTCGCGCTTTATCTGAACGCGATAGGGTTTTGGCGCGTCGCCGCACTTGAGAAGCGCATCGCGACCTTCTAAGTCCGTCCCATGACATCGACCAATGACATCCGCCGCTCTTTCCTGGATTATTTCGCGGGCACCGGGCACACCCCCGTCGCGTCGGCGTCGCTGGTCCCGCACAATGATCCGACGCTGATGTTCGTCAATGCGGGCATGGTGCCGTTCAAGAACGTGTTCACAGGCCTCGAAAAGCGCCCTTACAGCAAGGCCACATCCAGTCAGAAATGCGTGCGTGCGGGCGGCAAGCATAACGATCTGGATAATGTCGGTTATACGGCGCGGCATCATACCTTTTTCGAAATGCTCGGAAATTTCAGCTTCGGGGACTATTTTAAAGAACAGGCGATCACGCACGCCTGGACGTTGCTGACGAAGGAATGGGGGCTTGATCCCAATCGTTTGACGGCGACCGTCTATCACACCGATGACGAAGCCTTCGACCTTTGGAAGAAGATCGCGGGCTTGCCCGAAGAGCGCATCATCCGGATTCCGACCAAGGACAATTTTTGGGCGATGGGTGACAGCGGACCCTGTGGGCCGTGTTCGGAAATCTTCTTCGACCATGGCGACCATATATGGGGCGGCCCGCCGGGATCGCCGGAAGAAGATGGCGACAGGTTTGTCGAAATCTGGAACCTCGTCTTCATGCAGTATGAGCAGGAAGCGAACGAGATCGTCTCCGAACTGCCGCGCCCCAGTATCGACACCGGCATGGGGCTGGAGCGGATCGCGGCCGTCATGCAGGGCGTGCATGACAATTACGACACCGACACGTTCAAGGCGCTGATCGCGGAAAGCGGCGCGATTTCGCGGACCTCGACCGATGGCGCGCACAAGGCCAGCCATCGCGTGATCGCCGACCATCTGCGCTCCGCAGGGTTCCTGATCGCGGATGGTGTGCTGCCTGCCAATGAAGGGCGAGGCTATGTGCTGCGGCGGATCATGCGCCGGGCGATGCGACATGCGCATATCATCGGCGCAAAGGACCCGTTGATGTATCGGCTGGTCGGCAGCCTCGTCAGCGAAATGGGCGGCGCTTTCCCTGAGCTGGTTCGCGCGCAACCGCTGATCGAGGAAACGCTGCTGCGCGAGGAGACGCGGTTCCGGCAGACGCTGGAGAAGGGACTGCGGCTGCTGGAGGATGCGACGTCGGACCTGGACGAAGGTGCGACGCTGCCCGGCGAGACGGCGTTCAAGCTCTATGACACTTATGGTTTTCCCTATGACCTGACCGAGGATGCGTTGCGTTCGCGTGGCCTGTCTGTGGATCGTTCAGGCTTCGATGCGGCAATGGCGGAGCAGAAGGCTGCGGCGCGGGCGGCCTGGAAAGGCTCAGGCGACAAGGCTTCGGACGACATCTGGTACGACATCGCTGATAGCGAGGGCGGAACCGAATTTACCGGCTACATCTCGACGCAGGGCGAGGGGCAGGTGGTTGCGATCGTGAAAGAGGGCAGCAAGGCCGACAGCGCTTCCGCCGGTGAGAGCGTCGTGATTCTTACCAACCAGACGCCCTTTTACGGCGAAAGTGGTGGCCAGAGTGGCGATGCGGGCACTATCTCGGGCGCGAACGGCTTCGTCGCGACGGTGGATGACACGGGCAAGCCTCTCGGCCGCCTGCACGCCCATTTCGCGAAGGTGGACGCGGGCAGCATCAAGGTTGGCGATACCGTCCATCTCTCGGTGGATGCTGATCGTCGCGACCGAGTGCGCGCAAATCATAGCGCGACTCACCTGCTGCACGCAGCCTTGCGGCATCGCCTGGGCAGTCATGTCACGCAGAAGGGCAGCATGGTGTCTGCCGATCGGTTGCGCTTCGATTTCTCGCATCCCGAAGCACTGACGTCAGCGCAGATCGCGCAGGTCGAGGCCGATGTGAATGCGCAGATCCGGCATAATGAGGAAGTGACGACGCGCCTGATGACGCCCGACGACGCGGTTGCGGCTGGCGCGATGGCGCTGTTCGGGGAGAAATATGGCGACGAGGTTCGCGTGCTGTCGATGGGGAAGGGCGACGACATGCATTATTCCGTCGAGCTTTGTGGCGGTACGCATGTCCGCGCGACAGGCGATATCGCGCTGTTCAAGATCATTTCCGAAAGCGCAGTGTCCAGCGGTATTCGCCGGATCGAGGCACTGACCGGCGAAGCGGCGCGGCTGTGGCTGATCGATCGCGATGAGCGCTTGCGGCAGGCGGCGGCTACGCTGCGCACCGCGCCCGATGATGTACCTGCGCGGATTGCGGCGCTGGTCGAGCAGAGCCGCAAGCTGGAGCGCGAACTGGCCGATGCGAAGAAGGCGCTTGCCTTGGGTGGCGGTGGGACGAAGGCTGCGGCTGGACCCGAGCAGGTCGGTAATGTCGCGTTCCTCGGCCAAGTCATTCAGGGTCTCGACCCCAAGGAATTGCGCGGCCTGATTGACCAGAACAAGGCGATGATGGGCAGCGGCGTGTCCGCAATCATCGCTGTGCTCGACGGGCGCGCCAGCATCGCGGTGGGCGTGACCGGTGATCTGGCCCCGGCGATCAGCGCCGTGGACCTGGTGAAAGTGGGTGTCGAAGCCTTGGGCGGGAAGGGCGGCGGTGGCCGTCCTGACATGGCGCAGGGCGGTGGTCCCGAGGGCGACAAGGCGGCGGATGCGTTGCAGGCTGTGAAGAATGCGCTGGCGGCGGTGCCTGCGCTGTAATTAGCGCAAGGCCGCGTCAGGCGTCCTCCGCCCGCAGTTTTCGCAGCTTCGGGGCCTGATCCATGTTCGCTGCGTCCTTGATCTCCTCGCGCAGATCTTCGCGCATCTGGTGGATCGAGGCGATGACCGGGCCCATGGCGACACCTAGGTCGACGAGTGCGGTTTCGGCGAGTTGTAGCGAGCTTTCCAATGTTTCGGGCACGGCGTCGCTGGCCCCGGCCTTGTACAATTCGGCTGCGTGATCCGTGTCGCGCGCACGGACGATGATGGGCAGGTCGGGTATCCAGCCGCGCACCCGGCGCGTCACCCGGACCGATAGAACAGGATCGTCCATCGTCAGGATCAACGCGCGGGCATGGCCAAGGCGCAGCTTGTCGAGCATTTCCGCGCGCGACACGTCGCCGAACAGGATCGGATAGCCCGAACGGCGGGCGGCGGCGACGACATCCGCGTCGGATTCGACGGCGATGAAGGGCTGATTATGCGACTTCAGCAGGTCGCAGACCATCTGGCCAACGCGCCCGAAACCGATCACGACGGCGGCGGGCTGGGCGCCATCCTCGCCCATCGAAACGGGTTCCTCGGAGCTGGCAAGTTCCAGCCGCCGCGCTACGTCGTGCCCGATCCGGGCGAGCAGGGGGGTGATGGTGAGGCCAATCGCGGTGACGATCTGCCAGAAGGCGGCGGTCGATGGCAGGATCAGTTGCGCGGCGGACGCGGCCGTCAGCACGATCAGCGTCGTTTCGGACGGGCTAGACATCAACACGCCGACTTCCAGCGAGACGCCGCGACTGACGCCGGAGAACCGCAGCAACAGCGTCGTGATGACCGTCTTTACGATGACCACGCCCACAACGGCGAGGAGCAGGATGGACCAGTTTGCAGCGATGACTCGCAGATCGAGGCTCATACCGACAGTGATGAGGAATACGCCCAGGGCGAGACCCTTGAACGGCGCAGTCATGACTTCGACTTCGCCATGATAGTCCGTCTCGGCGATCAATATGCCCGCCAGCAGAGCGCCGACGATCGGCGACAAGCCGACCAGCGCGGTCGCCAGGCTGGAGACGATCACCACGAGCAGGCTGGCGGCCAGGAACACTTCGGGGCTTTTGGTGCGCGCGGCTTGGCTGAAGATGTGGGGCAGCGTGAAGCGGCCCAGCACCAGCATCGCGACAATCGTCACGCCGCCTTTGACGAGCGTGCTGGCCAGCCCGACCCACCCCTCACTACCCGCCGCCGGAGCCAGCGCGCCAAGGAGGAAGATGATGGGAACGAGCGCCAAGTCCTCAAACAGCAGCATGGAAAAGGCCGACCGTCCGATGGCGCTTTGTGTACCGACCATTGGCAATACGAGGGCGGTGGAGGAGAGCGCCAGCGCCAGTCCGAGGCCGATCGCTCCGCCAGCGGACTGGCCGATCAGGTAGAGCGCCGCGCCGATGACTGCGGCGCTTATCAGCAACTCCGCCGCGCCGACGCCGAAGACCTGCGTTCGCATCGTCCACAGGCGCTTGAAACTCAGTTCCAGCCCGATGGAGAACAGCAGTAAGATGATGCCGAGTTCGGCGAATGGCGCGATCGCCTTTGGGTCGGAGATCGTGATGTAATAGAGCCAGGGATATTGGCTGACGAGCGCCCCCAAACCAGCCGGTCCGACCGCAAGCCCGACGAGGATAAACCCAATGACGGGGCTGATCCGGAATCGCGCGAACGCCGGAATCACTAGACCCGCCGCGCCTAGGATTACGAGTGAGTCACTGAAGCCCGAATGATTTAATTCCACTGCCATGCCCTATCTTACGCAGCGGATCGGGCATTTGTCAGCGCCTTATACCCAAAAAAAGCGCCTTAGCCGCCGCCGGGCGAGTTGTGGCCACCAGCGGGCACCGGGCCGCCGCTCGGCGTGTGACTGTGGTTCGCCAGATTATTGTCCCATTCGATGTGATACAAATCGAAGCGCCGGTCGCGCAGGTTGCGCACAGTGCCTTCCGCCCGCGCCCAGCTAAGGTCTGCCAGATTGACGTCGGCGATGGTGAGTGTTTCGACATTCTCACTGGCTTCCGCGGCGATGCCGTCGCGTGCGAAGGGGAGGTCGCAGGGTGTGAGGATGCAGCTTTGTGCATACTGAATGTCCATATTGTCGACGTTGGGCAGGTTGCCGACATTCCCGGACATGATGACATAGCACTGGTTCTCGATCGCGCGCGCCTGACAGCAGTAGCGCACGCGCATGTAGCCGGAGCGGCTGTCGGTGCAGAAGGGGACGAAAATCATCCGTGCGCCCTGATCGACGAGACGGCGCGCGAGTTCAGGAAATTCGCTGTCGTAGCAGATGAGCACGCCGATCGGGCCGCAGTCTGTCTGGATCACGTCCAGGGATTCGCCACCCTTGATGTTCCACCAGAAGGCTTCGTTGGGTGTGGGGTGGATCTTCTCCTGCGCATGGACCGAGCCGTCGCGAAGGGCGACGTAGGCGACGTTCTGGATGTCCCCGTCATCGGTGCGAGTCGGGTGCGATCCGCCGATGATGTTGACATTATACTCCAGCGCCATGCGCGCGAGTTCCTTGGTAAGGCGGGGCGTGTAGGTAGTCAGGCGGTCGATCGCTTCGGCCGGAGACAGTTTCTTGGTTTCGAAGGAGAGGAGCGGCAGCGTGAAGAGTTCGGGGAAGATAATGAAGTCCGACCGGTAATCGGCGGCGACATCGACGAAATATTCGATGTTGCGGACGAAGCCTTCAAAGTCCTCGACTGCACGGGCCTGTAGCTGACATGTTGCGAGGCGGACGCTCTCGACGCCACGCGGCACACGCATTTCGGGCGCTTCGTCGGGATCGACATAGGGATTGCGCCATACGAGGTGCGCGGCGTTGCCTCCGGAGAGTTTATCTTCTGGCAGGTAATTTGCCAGCACGCCAAGCGGTTCGAACTGGTTCTTCAGTTGGAAGCTGAGCACCGGGTCGCGCAGCTTGCCCGCGATCACGCCGTCCAGATAATCCTGCGCACTGCCGACGCGGCGCTTGGCGCGGGCATATCCCGGCATTCGGCCCGCAATGACGATGCCGTGGAGGTCAAGCTGCTCCGCCAGTTCCTTGCGTTCGTCGTAAAGGCGCTGGCCGATGCGTAGGCCACGCTGGCGCGGATCGACCGCCATTTCATAGCCATAGAGCCATTCGCCCGCCGCGCTATGGCGCGTGCCGAAGCCATTGGCAGTGATTTCTTCCCAATCATGGGGTGAAAAAGCCATCGCCTTGCTGACGCGCATGGTCGCGCAATATCCTACGACCTTGTTGTCGTAGAGTGCGACGAAGCAACCTTCGGGGAAATTGTTGATCTGGCCCCGCAGCGTCGCCGGAGAGTAGCCAGGCATACCGGGATAGGCGCGCTCGATCAGGCGCTGGATGGCGCGTACGTCCGATGGAACGGCATTCCGAATTTCCAGGCGCTTGCGTACCGCTGTCGTCATTGTTCTTCCCTGGAAAATAGTTCGGCCCCAGCGAGGGGATCACCCATCGCTGGAGCCGAACAATCAGTCGATTATTTCGGTTCCGGTTTTACCAGGACGCCATTTCGGTCTCTAGGTTCGCGCGGATTGCCTCAAAGAACTGCTCCGTCGTCATCCATGCCTGATCCGGACCAATTAACAGCGCCAGATCCTTGGTCATCGCGCCTTTCTCGACAGTTTCGATGCAGACTCGCTCCAGCGTTTCGGCAAAGCGTGTGACTTCGGGCGTGTCATCGAACTTCCCACGGAAGGAGAGGCCCTGCGTCCAGGCGAAGATCGAGGCGATCGGGTTGGTCGACGTCGCCTTGCCCTGCTGATGCATGCGGTAGTGGCGCGTGACGGTGCCGTGCGCGGCTTCGGCTTCCACCGTCTTGCCGTCGGGCGACATCAAGACCGACGTCATCAGGCCGAGCGAACCAAAGCCCTGTGCCACGGTGTCGGACTGCACGTCGCCGTCATAATTCTTGCACGCCCAGACGAACTTGCCGCTCCACTTCAGCGCGGAGGCGACCATATCGTCGATCAGGCGGTGCTCGTAGACGATGCCCGCTTCCTTGAACTTGGCGGCGAAATCGGCGTCGAACACTTCCTGGAACAGATCCTTGAAGCGACCGTCATAAGCCTTGAGGATCGTGTTCTTGGTGGAGAGATACAGCGGCCACTTGCGGTCGAGCGCGTAGTTCATGCTGGCCTTGGCGAAGTCGCGGATCGAATCGTCGAGGTTGTACATGCCCATGGCGACACCGGCGCTGGGGAACTGGAACACTTCCTCATCGATCTTCTCGCCATTGTCGCCTTCCCAGACGAGGCGCAGCTTGCCGGGGCCGGGTACGCGGAAATCGGTGGCCTTATATTGGTCGCCAAATGCGTGGCGGCCAACGACGATCGGGTCGGTCCAGCCGGGGACGAGGCGCGGCACGTTCTTGATAACGATCGGTTCGCGGAAGACGACGCCGCCCAGAATGTTGCGGATCGTGCCGTTCGGCGACTTCCACATCTTCTTGAGGCTGAATTCCTCGACGCGTTGCTCGTCCGGCGTGATCGTCGCGCACTTAACACCAACGCCGTATTGCTGGATCGCCTTGGCGCTGTCGACGGTGATCTGGTCGTTGGTTTCGTCGCGCTTCTGGACGGACAGGTCGTAATATTTGAGGTCGATGTCGAGATAAGGCTTAATCAGGCGTTCGCGAATCCATTCCCAGATGATGCGGGTCATCTCATCGCCGTCGAGTTCGACCACCGGATTTTTGACTTTGATCTTCGC